>JBDHRG010000273.1:0-4236 GCA_039807445.1 Candidatus Competibacteraceae bacterium | reverse complement strand
GTTCCCCGCAGGCGCGGGGATGAACCGGTGAACTCCTGCCCTTGGAATAACGGTCGGCACCGTTCCCCGCAGGCGCGGGGATGAACCGGGCTGGAGGCGACCGACATGCGCCAGTTACTGCCGTTCCCCGCAGGCGCGGGGATGAACCGATGTCGAGCTGACGCCAGGCGCCCGGGTACAGCCGTACTGAACGACGACTGGCTCCAGGGCAAGCGCTACCCGACCCTGGAGACGATGGCCGAGATCAGCTCGGCCACCGAACCCGCTCCGCCGGCTTTGCCGCGCTGAGCGATCACCGCGCGATCTGATCGGAGTTCCGCGCCGCCGACGTTACACCACTTGACCGTGTTGCGGGTGAGCCCCAGGGCTTGGGCCGCGGCCGTCAGCGACAGGCCGCTGCGTTCCATCCAGGCGCAGGAAGCGGTGTTCGGCATCGCATCGCCCGCGCCCCCGCGCATGTCCGGAGTGGCGCGACGAAGATGCGTCGGGCGCCACGGCCCGAGTGTCGTCTTTTTGACGTGATCGTCATCTGTTATTCAAAAACAAGCGCTTGCATCCGTTTTTTTGTTGGCATCATTCCTGCTTAGTTCGACCATCAGACGAGGGCGCGACGAGGCATCACCCGTCCCCCCTCCCGAAGCCGCCGGCGGCGGCCCCGTTCCGGATCGAGGGACCGAGAGGTCAAAGGCAGCGATGTTCGACGGCAAGTCAGTCCTGGTCACCGGGGGTACCGGCTCCTTCGGCAAGCGCTTCATCCGCACGCTGCTCGAGTGTCATGCGCCGCGGCGCGTGGTGGTGCTGTCGCGCGACGAGCTCAAGCAGTACGAGATGGCGCAGGAGTTCACCGCCCCCGAGATGCGCTTCTTCATCGGCGACGTGCGCGACGCCGAGCGCCTGCGCCAGGCCTTCCGCGGTGTCGACATCGTGGTCCACGCCGCCGCGCTCAAGCACGTGCCGGTGGCCGAGTACAACCCGATGGAGTGCATCAAGACCAACGTCCACGGCGCCGCCAACGTGATCGAGGCGGCGCTGGCCAACGGCGTCGACAGGGTGATCGCGCTGTCGACCGACAAAGCCGCCAACCCGGCCAATCTGTACGGCGCCTCCAAGCTGGCTTCGGACAAGCTGTTCGTCGCCGCCAACAACATCGCCGGCGGCCACCGCACCCGCTTCGCGGTGGTGCGCTACGGCAACGTGATCGGCTCGCGCGGCTCGGTGCTGCCGTTGTTCCGCAAGCTCTTGCGCGAAGAGGCCGAGGCGCTGCCGATCACCGACGCGCGCATGACGCGCTTCTGGATCACGCTGCAGCAGGGGGTGGACTTCGTGCTGAAGTCGTTCGCGCGCATGCACGGCGGCGAAGTGTTCGTTCCCAAGCTACCGTCGGCGCGGATCACCGAGCTGGCCGAGGCGCTGGCGCCGGGCTACCCGACCCGGACCGTCGGCATCCGCCCCGGCGAGAAGCTGCACGAGGTGATGTGCCCGCGGGACGACTCGCGGCTGACGCTCGAGTTCGCCGATCACTACGTGATCCGCCCGAGTATCCAGTTCACCAGCCAGGCCGACTTCCGTACCAACCGCCTCGGCGAACGTGGCAGCGAAGTCGATGACGGCTTCGAGTACGAGTCAGGCAGCAATCGGCACTTTCTGGCCGTGCCCGAGATCCGCGCGCTCCTGGCCGGGTGCGGCGCATGATCCCCTACGGCCGCCAGGACATCGGCGAGGCCGACGTCGCCGCGGTGGTCGAGGTGTTGCGCTCGGACTGGTTGACCCAGGGGCCGGCGGTCGAGCGCTTCGAGGCCGCGGTCGCCGGGCGGGTCGGTGCGGCGCACGCGGTCGCGGTCAACAGTGCGACCTCCGCCCTCCATATCGCCTGCCTGGCGCTGGGGCTTGGCCCAGGCGATCGGCTCTGGACCAGCCCCAACAGCTTCGTCGCCTCGGCCAACTGCGCGCGCTACTGCGGCGCCGAGGTCGACTTCGTCGACATCGACCCGCGCAGCCTGAACCTCTGCCCACGGAAGCTGGCCGACAGGCTCGAGGTCGCCGAGCGGGCCGGGCGCCTGCCGAAGATCGTCGTGCCGGTGCACTTCGCCGGCCAGCCCTGCGACCTGACGGCCATCCATGCGCTGGCGCGGCGCTACGGTTTCAGGGTGATCGAGGACGCCTCGCACGCGGTCGGCGCGCGCTACCGCGACAGCGTGACCGGCGACTGCCGGTACTCGGACATCACCGTGTTCAGCTTCCACCCGGTCAAGATCGTCACCAGCGCCGAAGGCGGCATGGCGCTGACGCAGGACGCCGAGCTGGCCGAGCGCCTGCGCCGCTTGCGCAGCCACGGCATCAGCCGCGATCCGCGGGCGATGAACGCCGAGCCGCACGGCCCCTGGTATTACGAGCAGCGCGAACTCGGCTTCAACTACCGCATCACCGACCTGCAGGCCGCGCTCGGCGCGAGCCAGATGGCGCGGCTCGATGCCTTCCTCGCGCGCCGGCGCGAACTGGCCGAGCGCTACGACGCGCGGCTGGCGGGGCTGCCGCTGGGGCGCCCCTGGCGCGATCCGCAGGCCGAATCGGCCTGGCACCTGTACGTGGTGCAGGTGGCGGCCGCTGAGCGGCGTCGGGTCTTCGACGCGCTGCGCGCCGCCGGCGTCGGCGTCAACGTCCACTACATCCCGATCCACACCCAGCCCGACTACCGCCGGCTCGGCTTCGCGCCCGGCGACTTTCCCGCCGCCGAGGCCTACTACGCCCGTGCGCTCAGCCTGCCGCTGTACCCGGGGCTCGCCGAGGTGGCGCAGGACCGGGTCGTCGCGGCACTGGCCGAACTCGTTTGAGACGACCTCCGCTCGGTGACTGTTTCAGTGCAGCGGAACGAACTCGGGCAACCGCATGCCGAGCAGGTGGGCTGACCGGCACAGCGCGCGATCGAAACTGACGAACAGGAACTGATTCGGCAGACTCCGGAAGACACGGTCGGCAGCGGCGAGATGCAGGCTGTCGTACGCCCGCAGCGCAAAACCTTCGGCGAGATCCGCTGCGCGCATCAGCAGCGCTTCGTCCACGCCTATGCGGCTGAAACGCAGCCAATGACGTTCGAATCGCTCCCGGATCAGGGCATGCGCCTCGGTATCGATGCGTTGCAGGCGTTCTGCCATCGCCAGCGCCGCCCGCATCTCCACGTATCCGATGTCGTGGCACAGCACCACAGGTTGGTCGCGGACGAGCGCGCGCATCTCGGTGCTGAAAACCTCGTCGACGTAGAGCTTCACCGCGGCGCAGGTGTCCAGGTAGAGCATCAGCCGCGCCCTGCGAGCACCAGGTCGGAGAGCGTCGGTCCCGGCCCGTTCAGTGTCGGCAGACGCGCACCGGCATCGTCGAAATCGGGAGGCTCGCTCGACCATGTTACGCCCGCGATCGGAAGCAGTCCGGCAGGTGCTCGAGGCATCGCCACGAAGCGGGCGATCGGTTTGCGTCGCGACGTCACCACCACCTCTTCACCCGCCAGCGCCGCCTTCAGATAGCGCGACAGGCCGCTCTTGAGTTCTCGGATACTGACTTGCACGAGGCCCTCCAGTGTCTGTTTAATGGTCACATTGTCGTCTCGTTGGAGGTCTCGGTAAACACTCGCGTTGCCACGATCGTCGAGGCGGGTGACGGCCGCCGGGTTCGCGATGGGCCGCTGCCCCGAAACGCCGGCCCGGGCACGGGGGCGGCGTCAAATGCTCGGTGACACGCGGTGCTTCGACACCGATGCGGTGGCGTCGCGCCTCGCCGGGCTGGTGGCGCTGGCGCTGCGCCCCGTCACCGACGCCGATCGGGCGACGCTGTTCCGCTGGTGCAACCGGCCGGAGCTGATCGCGCTCAGCGCGAGCGGCCGAGCGGTCGGCTGGGACGAGCACTGCGCCTGCGCGGGCGTGTCGTCCGCGGCGCATGTGTCCCCCGGCGAGTCGGCTCGAGTGGACACGGGTTAGAATCGGTACTGAACACGGTACCGATCGGAGGCGCAACCTTGACTTCCTCCCCGCCCTGATGAACTTCAAATAATTAACCGGGTACAGGTGCCAAGCCGATGTAGCGCAGCAACGCCATCGACCCGTCGGCGAACTGGTCCAGGAAGCGGTCGATCTGTGCGCTGAGCAGAGCCAGGTCACCGGCCCACAGGTGTGTACCGGCTCGGATTGTTTGGACACGGTTTTGCAACTCAGGCCGCCTCTCGCATGGCATAGGCCTGACGGGCTT
>JBDHRG010000272.1:0-4246 GCA_039807445.1 Candidatus Competibacteraceae bacterium | reverse complement strand
GCGTCGGTGCGCAGCCGCAACATGTGGTTGTAGACGAAGCGCGCGCAACCGAAGGTCCGGGCCAGCAGCTCGGCTTGCTCGGGCGTCGGGTAGAACCGGAATCGCCAGGCGCGCTTCACATCCATGGCGACAGCTTACTGGAGATAGCGACAGTGTGTAAGCCAAACGTGTACAAAGAGCGCGGGTACAGGAAGGCGCCCTGCGGGCGCCGATTGCGGTAGGAATGCCCATTACTGAGCACCCCCCGCGCAGATCCCGGCGTGCCCAATTCGGGCACCGGGCTCCTACCTCGGGTGCTTGACGGCAAAGCGCTGGTCGGGCCACGGGTGAAGGATTCGCTCCTTCTTCCGCTGCCTTGCAGCTTGCCGTACACGGTCCAGTCCCGGTGGCACGCCTGTCCGGTTCTGTGCCCGGCGCGTGTGCGACTGATCCGTGTTCCCCTTGGTCCCCGCCCTTCGCTCCACCCACTCCGCCGCCGGCTTCCCGGCGTTGTTCGCAGGCTTCGTCGCTACTATGGCGGAGTCTGACTTCTCTCGCCCGTTCATCATCGGCTACGGCTCCTCGCCTTCCCGACGCGGACCCGTCCGTGCTGCGACTGGCCAGACGAGAGATCTCCCGGTTCCCGCGCAACGGAGCTTCCGTGCATGCCAGGGTCGACGACCACGCTGGACCGTCAGGGCGCTTGCGATGACGCACCCCGCCGTGTTGCCTTCCGTCATAGCGACGACGTCGGCACCCAGGATGTGGAAGCTATCGTGGCTCAGTGGCTGGCCTGCACGCTCCCCTACCGACGCTTCGCCGACGTCCTCGCGAACGCCCGCGCACGGCTCGGGGCCGATGTGGATCGCTACTCCTTCATCCTGAAAGGCCGGGTCGCCCGGCCGCGTGGCGCCGTTCGCAGCGGCGCCGCCGCTCAGACTAGACGCCGGGCGCAGCCCCTGCAGCGCGCAAGTCTGCGCCCAGAGGGTCGGGGGGCGCGATCCAGCCCCGCGCCCGGGCGGGATCGGGGTTATTACTGCCGGCCGCGCTAGCGCGGCACCGCTGCGGCGATTTCGCCGGGCTTGCGCAGCATCTTGTCGACGGCGTCCCGGTGCAGTTCTTCGGCGGCGATCATCTGCCGCGCGTATTCCTCGAGCATCACCGAGCGGTCCCTGACCAGTTCGAGCAGCTCGCGGTACAGCGCCAGCGCCTCGGCCTCGGTCGCCAGCGACTCGCGCAGCATGGTGCCGATGTCGGTCTGGTGGCTGTCGAGCAGCGGCCCGATGCCGAGCGAGGGGTAGGCGCCGAGCGCGGTGATCAGCTCGCCCGCCTGCTGCGCGTGCAGCAGCGACTCGGCCGCCTGCTCGCGCAGCCAGGACACGATCGGGATGCGGCCGAAGCCGAACACCAGGAACGAGTAATGCGTGTAGCGCACCACGCCCGCCAGTTCCCGCTCCAGGATCCGGTCGAGCAGCGCGACCACTGCGTCACGGTCGATTTCCGCCATGGGCCACCTCCACCGCCCGAACGGGCGCCTTGCGAGGAAAGGGAGCTCCGAGCGTAGCAGCGCGGCGCCCCGGTGAGCACTGCGTCCTCGAAGGGCCGCTCGCCGAAACGGGAAGCCCTGTCGGCCGGCGCGCCCACGGGTCTGCGTAGGTGCCTGGCGTGCCGCGTCGGGATTCCGGCACTGGTGGCCCCTCACGTCTGCCGAAGCCTGGCGCGGACGAGGTCCGGCCGCGGCCCGACCGCGAAGACGGGCGGAGTGAGGAGATGCGTATAATGGTGGTCGGCGCTGCACGGTACTGGACGGACGAAGGGCGGCATGGGCACCCGCTACGAACGCGACTTCTACGCCTGGACTCGGGAGCAGGCGCGCTGCTGCGCGCCGGTACGGACGGCCGAGCTGATGGGAGGGCAAACGATGTTGCGCATCGAAGTGTTGCGCCAGGATGATGGGCGCTGGCTGGCCAGGGTGCCGGAGCTGCCCGGTGTGCGGGCCATCGGCGGCGACCGCGGCGAAGCCGTCAACCGGGCCGAGGTACAGGCGCTGCGGGCACTGGCCGACCGGCTCGAGCGCGGCGAAGCGGTCGCCGTGGCCGCAGCGCTGTTCAGCGTAGCGGCCGAGCCCGATCCGCTGGCCGTATTCGACCGCTATGCGGGCCGCCTGGAAGGCCGTTTCGATCGGGCGGAATGCTACCTTGAGCGCTGACGTATTCGTCGACACCAATGTCGTCGCCTACCTGATCGGCCAGGACGCCGCGAAGCGGGCGACGGCGCGGGCGCTCCTGAGCGCCCGACCGACGATCAACACGCAAGTCGTGACGGAATTCGTCAACGTCTGCACCCGCAAGGCGCGGCTCGAGATGCGCGAGGCGCGCGGGCTGATCGAGGCGCTGATGAGCGCATGCACCGTCAGGCCCGTCGACGCCGACACCGTGCACCGCGGCCTCGAGATCGCCGAGCGCTACCGCCTGTCGCACTGGGATGCGCTGATCGTCGCGGCGGCGCTGGCTGCTGGCTGCGCCGTGCTGTATTCCGAGGACATGCACGATGGCCAGACCTTCGACGGGCGTTTGACCCTGGTCAATCCGTTCGGTCCGGCGTCGCACTGACGCGCGGCTCCGCAAGTTCAAGTCCCGCTCTACCGGGACGCCGGGAAGCGCCGAAAACCTTCGCTGGTATGGGCGGGGCGACCCTACATCGAAGGTGCCCCATGCCGGCTCAGCCCGCGTCATCCAGCACCAGCGCAGCGATGGAACGTCCGGTGTCGGTGAAATGAATCTCGGCACCGGCTGGCTTGCCGCCACCCCACTGCGCCTCCCTCGATGCCAGCAGGCGCGCCACGCCTCCGGTTTCGGCGTGCGGCACACCGCTGAGGCGGGCGACGACCTTCCGGTGCGACGTGATCTCGATGGCTTGCCCCGCCTGGGCCTGGGCCAGATAGCGGGACAAATGGGTCTCGAACTCACGAATCGACACCTGCACCTCGATCACCTTTGCGTAGCGGCTGCCGAGATACGGCATTGAACGGCCCTGGGTGAAATCCGTATCAATCCGCGTAGCCGCGCGGGTTCAGTGCCTGCCAGCGCCAGGCGTCGGCGCACATGCGCTCGACGCCGTGCTCGGCCTTCCAGCCCAGCAGCCGCTCGGCCAGCCGCGGGTCGGCGTAGCACTCGGCCACGTCGCCGGGGCGCCGCGCGACGATGCGCAGCGGCACCGCCCGGGCGCTGGCGCGCTCGAACGCGCGCGCCATCTCCAGCACGCTGATCCCGGTGCCGGTGCCGAGGTTGACCGTCAGGCTCGGCTCGCCGCGCAGCAGGTAGTCGAGCGCCGCGACGTGCGCCCGCGCCAGGTCGACGACGTGGATGTAGTCGCGAACGCCGGTGCCGTCGCGCGTCGGATAGTTGCCGCCGAACACGTGCAGCGCCTCGCGCCGCCCGACCGCGACCTGGCAGATGTAGGGCATCAGGTTGTTGGGGATGCCGGCCGGGTCTTCGCCGATCAGCCCGCTCGCGTGCGCGCCGACCGGGTTGAAGTAGCGCAGCACCGCGGCGCGGAAGTCGCGGTGCGCGGTGCAGACGTCGCCGATCAGCTGCTCCATCACCAGCTTGGTGCGGCCGTAGGGATTGGTGACCCGCAGCGGCGCCGACTCCGGGATCGGGCACGCCTCGGGCTCGCCGTAGACGGTCGCCGAGGAGCTGAACACCAGCCGCCCGACGCCGGCGCGGCGCATCGCCTGCAGCAGCGTGACCGTGCCCGAGATGTTGTTCTCGAAGTACTCGAGCGGCATCTCGCACGATTCGCCGACCGCCTTCAGCGCCGCGAAGTGGATCACCGCCGCCACCCGGTGGCGGCCGAACACCGCATCGAGCGCCGCCGCGTCGCGGATGTCGACCCGCTCGACCGCCGGCTGCCGCCCGACGATGCGCGCCAGCCGCTCCGGCACCGCCGGCGAGCTGTTGCCGAAGTTGTCGACGAGCACCACTTCGTGCCCGCGCTCGAGCAGTTCGACGGCGGTGTGCGAGCCGATGTAGCCGGCACCGCCGGTCAGCAGGATCGAAGCCATGGTCGTGCGAATGCCATCACTGGGGGATCGGGAATGGGGGCTGGGTTTCCCCATTCCCCATTCCCCATTCCCCATTCCCCATTCCCCATTCCCGACCCCCGTCAATACGCGTTCGGATCCGAGAAGCCGCGGACCAGCGTCAGCCCGATGATCTTCAGGTCCAGCCACAGCGACCAGTGTTCGATGTAGTAGAGGTCGTAC
>JBDHRG010000271.1:0-4306 GCA_039807445.1 Candidatus Competibacteraceae bacterium | reverse complement strand
TTCCTGCACCGCGCCGGCGGCATCGACCCCGAGCGCGGCAGCTACCGCAAGATCCGCGTCTTGCGCGCCAACCGCGAGATCGCCCGCGCCGACCTGTACCGCTTCCTGCGCGAAGGCCAGGTGCCGAACCTGCGCCTCGCCGACGGCGACGTGATCCTGGTCGAGCCGCAGGGCCTGACCGTGCTGGTCGAGGGTTCGGCGCGCAATCCGTTCCGCTTCGAGTTCGCCGGCCAGGAGGCGCTCGGCGCCGAGATCGTCGACATCACCCGACCGCTGCCGAGCGCCTCGCACGTCGCCGTCAGCGGCAACCGCGCCGGTGGGCCGTTCTCGGTCTACGTGCCGATCGCCGACTTCCGCGGCCAGCGGCTGCGCGACGGCGACCGGCTGCGCTTCGAGGCCGACGAACTGGCGCAGGTGATCGATGTGAGCCTCGAAGGCAGCTACCTCGGCGCCTCGTTCTACGCCGTGCGCCGCGACGCCACGCTGCGCGAGCTGCTCGACCACATCGCCGTCGACCCGGTGAGCGCCGACACCGCCGCGGTCTACATCCGCCGCAAGAGCGTCGCCCGCCAGCAGAAGGAGATCCTCGACGAGGCGCTGCGCCGCCTCGAGCAGGTGGTCTACACTGCGCCGGCCTCGTCCGACGGCGAAGCCACCATCCGCGCCAAAGAGGCCGAGCTGGTCAGCCAGTTCGTGCAGCGCGCGCGCCAGGTGCAGCCGCAGGGCAAGGTGGTGGTCAGCGAAGGCGGGCGCCTGGCCGACGTTCGGCTCGAGGACGGCGACGTCGTCGTCATCCCGCAGAAGAGCGACCTGGTCGTGATCGGCGGCGAGGTGCTGATCCCGCAGGCGGTGGTGTACGCGCCGGGCCTCGCGGTCAAGGACTACATCGCCCGCGCCGGCGGCTTCACCGACCGCGGCGACGCCGGGCGCATCGTCGTCATGCATCCGAATGGCGCCGTCGCGCTCGACGACTCGGGCGAGATCCGGCCCGGCGACCAGGTGCTGGTGATGCCCAGGGTCGACACCAAGAACATGCAGCTGGTCAAGGACATCACCCAGATCTTGTACCAGGTCGCCGTCGCCACCGGCGTGGCGCTGAATCTTTGATGAAGACGCTGAGCGGCCTGGGGCTCGTCGGCACGCTGCTGTGGGCGGTCTGCGGCGCGGCCCAAGGCACGAGCACGGCGGACAGCGTCCACCTGCTGCTGCGCACCGGTTTCGCGCCGACGGCCGCCGAGCTGGCCGAGTTGGGGGGGCTCGATCGGGTGGCCGCCGTGGAGCGCATCCTGGGGCAGCGGTCTGTCGAGCCCGCGCCGCCCGACTGGGTCGAGACGCGTCCCTTCTTCGACGCCGGCGCGGTTCGCGAGCTGCCGCCGGAGGAGCGCGCCGTCCGGCAGGCCGAGTTCGGCCGCCTGCAGCGCCAGCGCAGTGCCGAGCTGCGTGCGGCGCTGATGCAGCAGCTGTGCGCGAGCCCGGCGTCGCTGGTCGAGCGCATGACGCTGTTCTGGCACAACCACTTCACCTCGGGCCTGCAGAAGGTGCCGCCGCAGCTGATGCAGCGCCAGCATCAGCTCTACCGGCGCCACGCGCTCGGCAATTTCGCCGAGCTGCTGCGCGCGGTGGTCACCGACCCGGCCATGCTCGTCTACCTCGACGGGCGCGGCAGCCGCAAAGCGCATCCCAACGAGAACTTCGCCCGCGAGCTCCTCGAGCTGTTCACCCTGGGCGAGGGGTACTACGGCGAGGACGACGTCAAGGCCGCGGCGCGAGCCTTCACCGGCTGGAACGTGCATCCGGCGAGCGCTGTCGCGACCTATACCCCCGGTCAGCACGACGCTGCGGTCAAGGTTTTTCTCGGCCAGCGCGGCCACTTCGGCGGCGACGACATCGTCGCGATCCTGCTGCGCCAGCCGCGCCTCGGCGAGTTCATCGTCGAGAAGCTGTGGCGCGAATTCGTGTCGCCGGTACCCGACCGCACCGAGGTCGCGCGGCTCGCCCAGGCGTTTCGCGACTCCGGCTACCAGATCAAGCCGCTGCTGCGGGCGCTGTTCGGCAGCGATGCCTTCTGGGCGTCGGAGAACCGCGCCACCCTGGTCAAGAGCCCGGTCGAGCTGCTGGTCGGCGCCGCGCGCCAGATCGGTCTGCCGGCGGACGAGTGCCGGCCACTGGCCCTCACCAACCGGCAGCTCGGCCAGGATCTGTTGGCGCCGCCCAACGTCAAGGGCTGGCCAGGGCATGACGCCTGGATCACCACCGCGACCCTGCTGGCGCGCGACGACGCCCTGCGCAAGCTGCTGCGCGGCCGGCAGGCCCTGACCGCGCGCATCGATCCGCGCCAGCTCGCGGTCACCCTGGCCGCGGCGGCGCTCGAGCCGCTGCCCTCCGACGGCGAGGCGGCGCTGATCGCGCTGTTCACCGACCCGGCCTATCAGCTCAAGTGAGCCGAGCGAAGGAGGTCCTCCGATGCGACGCCGCGCCTTGCTGCAGCTCGCCGCCCTGACACCGCTGCTCGCGGCGCTGCCCGGCCGGGCGAGCCCGAGGGGGAGCGAGCGTACCCTGGTGCTGCTCGAGCTCCAGGGCGGCAACGATGGCTTGAACACGGTGGTCCCCTACGCCGATCCGGAATACTACCGGCTGCGCCCGACGCTGGGCGTCGCCCGTGACAGCGTGCTGCCCCTCGACGAACGGCTCGGCCTGAACCCGGCGCTGGCACCGCTGCTGCCGGCCTGGCAAGCCGGCGAGCTGGCCTGGGTGCTCGGCGTCGGCTACCCCGAGCCGAATCTCTCGCATTTCCGCTCGATCGAGATCTGGGAGACAGGGGCCGACAGCGACGAGTACCTCGACGCCGGCTGGGTGAGCAGGACCCTGCCCGAGCGCGAAGGACGCGATGGCCTTCCCGATGCCGTGGTGCTCGGGCGCGAAGGCATCGGCGCGCTGCAGGGCGCAGGCCTGGAGACCGCGGTGATCAGCGATCCGGACCGCTTCGCTGCCGCCGCCGCGCGCATGCCCGTCCTCCCGTCCGACGCGGCGCATTCCGGTGCGCTGGGGCACATCCTGCGGGTCCAGCGCGAGCTCCACCGCGCCGGCGAAACGCTGCGGCGTTTGCTGGCGCGCAGCCCGGCAGCCGCGACCGAGGCTACGCTACCGGCCGGCCCGCTCGCCGCGCCGTTCAGGCAGCTGGTCCGCCTGCTCGCGCGCGGCGCCTGGGTGCCGGTGATCAAGGTTTCGCTGGTCGGCTTCGATACCCACGTCAACCAGCGGCCGGCGCAGGACCGCCTGCTGCGCCACCTGGCCGAGTCGCTCGCCGGCTTGCGCGAGGCGCTGATCGCGCGCAGCCTGTGGGACCGCGTGCTGGTGCTGAGCTATTCCGAGTTCGGGCGCCGCGCTGCCGAGAACGCCAACCGGGGCACCGATCACGGCACCGCGGCGCCGCACTTCGCGCTGGGCGGCCGGGTCCGGGGCGGGCTGCACGGACGCCAGCCGGCGCTGACGGAGCTGGCGAACGGCAATCTGCTGCACCACGTCGACTTCCGCAGCCTCTACGCGACGGTGGCCCGGCGCTGGTGGCATGCCTCGCGCGACCCGTTCTCGGCACGCCATCGACCGTTCGATTTCCTCGGCGGCTGACGCGCCGGCAGTCAACGCTGCGCCAGCCAGCGCCCCAGCCTGCGCAGCAGCGGGCTGCGCGCGTCGCGGAAGAACTGCTCGGGGCTGCGCAACAGCTTGCGCAGCTTGCGGAAAACCCGCCGTTGCCGTGCCGCCGCGGCGACATCCCGCTGATGGCGCGCCTCGGTCGCCCGGGCAGCGGCCTCGACCAGCGCGACGTGAGGGGGGGCGCCGCCATCGGCGACGGAGGCCTCGATTCCGGCCAGCGCGACGACCGGCGCGATGCCGTGCAGTTCGACGCTTGCCGGCATCCAGCCGATGTCGGCGCTCCAGTGCCAGGCCGGCACGCCCAGCAGCGCGGCGTCGAAGGCGAGCGCCGAGTCCTCGGCCATGACGAACACCGCTTCGGCCTGCGCCAGCAAACCGGCCCAGAGATCCGCCGGCAGCGCGCGGGCATCGAGCATCGGCGCGATGTGTCCGCCGCTCCGCTCGAGGCGGCAGGCGGCGCAGGCCCGGCCTTCGGGCAGCCGGGGCCGCTCGGGCGAACGCACCCGCAGCAGCGCCGCCCCTGCCGCCCGCGGTGCAGCGGCTGCGCAGGCGTCCGCCGGCGCATCGGCGGCGATCAGCGCATAGCGCGCCGGCAGCCCGCGGATCGGCAGCGCGCGGTGATAGAGCCCCAGGCCCTCGCCGGGGTCGATCA
>JBDHRG010000270.1:0-4316 GCA_039807445.1 Candidatus Competibacteraceae bacterium | reverse complement strand
AGCGTGAAGCGTGAAGCGTGAAGCGTGAAGCGTGAAGCGTGAAGCGTGAAGCGTGAAGCGTGAAGACAGTGGCACAGTGCCCACCTCGCGTCTAACGCTTCACGTCTCACGTCTCCCCCGTCTCCCGTCCCAGCGCAGATGCCCACAGCGCGCAGGCCGGTTATCCTTAGCCCCCAACCAACCAGCAGGTGATGCAATGGCGATCCACGTCAAGTACTTTGCCAGCCTGCGCGACCGCATCGGCCGCGCCGAAGACCGGCTCGAAGCCGCAGCGCCGCTGCCGGTGGCCGACGTATGGGCGCGGCTGTCGCCCGAGGTGCCGATGCCGCCGAACACGCTGGCGGCATTGAACTTCGAGTACGTCGAGCCGCGCGCGCTGGTGCGCGACGGCGACGAGCTGGCCTTTTTCCCGCCGGTCACCGGGGGCTGACGCGATGCGCATCGAAATCCGTCCCGAACCCTTCGACCCGCTCGCCGAGCTGCGCAACCATCAAGCCCGGCTCGCGCAGCGGCACCGGGGGCGTTACGGCGCCTGCGCGAGCTTCATCGGCACGATGCGCGACCATAACGAGGGCGATGCCGTGCGGGCGATGCACCTCGAGCACTATCCGGGCATGACCGAGCGCCAGCTCGAAAAGATCATCCACGAAGCCGAACACGGCTGGCCGCTGCTCGATGCGCTGGTGATCCACCGCGTCGGCCCGCTGGCGCCGCACGACCCGATCGTGCTAGTCGCAGTGTGGTCGGCACACCGCGCCGCCGCTTTCGACGCCTGCCGCTTCATCATGGAAGCACTGAAGTCGCGCGCGCCGTTCTGGAAGCGCGAAACCCTGCTCGCCGGCGAGCGCTGGGTGGAGAAGAGCAGCGCCGGCTGAGACCGGCCCCGCCACCCTCCGAAGCCTTCCCCCTGACGGCAGGCCGCTCGCGTCCCTCCTGAAGCGGGGTCGAGCAGCGCTCCGGCCGCCCCCGGCTTCAAGCTCGCTCGCCCGCGGCCGATATCCGCAACAACGCGACCACAGGGATCGTCCCGCCGATGTCTTCGATCGTCTTCGATTACGCCACCGCCTTCAGCCGCAACATCGGCTGGATCACCGAAACCGAGCAAGCCTGGCTGCGCGGCAAGCGCCTGGCGATCGCCGGGCTCGGCGGCGTCGGCGGCGTCCACCTGCTGACGCTGGCGCGCCTCGGCGTCGGCGCCTTCAACCTCGCCGACTTCGACCGCTTCGAGCTGCACAACTTCAACCGCCAGGCCGGTGCCAGTCTGCCGCACCTCGACCAGCCCAAGGTCGAGGTGATGGCGCGGCTCGCGCGCGACATCAACCCCGAACTCGAGCTGCGGCTGTTCCCCGAGGGTCTCACCGAAGACAACCTCGAGCGCTTCCTCGACGGCGTCGACCTCTACGTCGACGCGCTCGACTTCTTCGCTGTAGCCGCGCGCCGGCGGGTATTCGCCGCCTGCCACGCGCGCGGCATCCCGGCGATCACCGCCGCGCCGCTCGGCATGGGCACCGCGGTGCTGTGCTTCATGCCCGAGCGGATGAGCTTCGAAGAGTATTTCGGCCTCGAGGGCCGCGACGAGTTCGAGCAGCTGGCGCGCTTCCTGGTCGGGCTGTCGCCGGCGATGCTGCAGATGCGCTACCTGGCCGACCCCTCGGCGGTGAGCTTCGCCGAGCAGCGCGGCCCGTCGACGCCGATGGCGTGCGAGCTGTGCGCCGGCGTGCTGGCGACGCAGGCGCTGAAGGTGCTGCTCGGCCGCGGCGGCGTAATCGCCGCGCCGCACGGCCTGCACTTCGACGCCTACCGCAACCGCCTGGCCAAGACCTGGCGCCCGGGCGGCCACCGCAACCCGCTGTCGAAGCTCGCGCTCGCGCTCGCCAGGCGCACGCTCGAACGCGCGCGCCGGCTGCCACCGCCGGCGGTGCGCCGCGACGCCGGTGCGCCCGCCGGGCTCGACGCCCGCGTCGTGCGTGTGCTCGATGCCGCGCGCTGGGCACCGAGCGGCGACAACACCCAGCCCTGGCGCTTCGAGCCGCGCGGTCCGCTCGAGGTGGTCGTCCACGGCCGGGATACCCGCGACCATGTGGTCTACGACTTGCGCGGCCGAGCCAGCCAGCTCGCGCTCGGCGGGCTGCTCGAGACGGTGCGCATCGCCTGCTCCGGCCAGGGGCTGGCGGTCGCGGTCGAGCGCCATGGCGATGTGCCCGAGACGCAGCCGACCTTCACGCTGCGCTTCACGCCGGCCGACGCCGCACCGCACCCGCTCGAGGCGGCGATCCGCGCACGCTGCACGCAGCGCCGGCCGCTGTCGAGCCGGCCGCTCGACGCCGCGCGCAAGGCCGCGCTCGAAGCCGCGGTCGGCCCGGAGTTCGAGCTCGCCTGGTTCGAGGGCCACGAACGGCGGCGGCAAGTCGCCAGGCTGCTGTTCCGCAACGCCCACATCCGCCTGACCACGCCCGAGGCTTACGCCGTGCACCGCGAGGTGATCGAGTTCGGCGTGCAGTTCAGCGAAGACCGCATCCCCGACCGCGCGGTCGGGCTCGACCCGCTGGGGCTGAAGCTGATGCGCTGGGCGATGGCGAGCTGGCAGCGCGTCAACCGACTGAACCGCTGGGCCGCCGGCACCTGGATGCCGCGCATCCAGCTCGACTGGCTGCCGGCGCTGGGCTGCGCCGCACACGTCGCGATCGTCGCGCGTCGCGCGCCGGCGAGCCTCGACGATTTCCTCGCCGCCGGCGCCGCGATGCAGCGCTTCTGGCTGACGGCGACGCGGCTCGGGCTGCAGTTCCAGCCGCAGATGACGCCGCTGATCTTCGCCTCGTACGTACGCGAAGGCGTCGAGTTCACGCAGACCGCGCGCTCGATCGACAATGCCCGGCGCCTGGCCACCGGCTTCGACGCGCTGCTCGGCGGCGCCGAGCGCGGCGCGCGCGCGGTGTACTTCGGCCGCGTCGGCTTCGGCCCGGTGCCGACGGCACGCTCGACGCGGCTGCCGCTCGCGAAGCTGCTGGTAACGGGTAATGGGGAATGAGAGATGGAGGAAGGGGGGGATGAAGACACGATCCCATTTCCCATCCTCGCTCACTCATCGCCCATCAGAAGCTCACCCGCAGCTCGCTCCAGAGGCGGTCGTTCTGCGTGTAGCGGCCGAACAGCCCGGTGGGCGGACCGTTGAGCACGTCGACGCCGACGCTGAGCTTGAGGTCCTGGGTGAAGTTCCAGCCCAGGCGCGGGCGCGCCAGCCAGTCGCTGCGGTTGAGGCTGTGGATCAGCAGGATCTCGGGCTCGAGCCGGCCCGCCATCAGCTTCGTGCTGTAGTAGACGCTGGCGCCGCTCTCCCAGCGATCGGGGATCATGTCCGGGTCGTGGTCGGCGGTGTAGCGCTGGAAGAACTGCAGGTTCAGCCGCGCATCGTCCTCGAGCGTGAAGTCGACGCCGAGCACGTAGTCGAGCGTGTTCTTGCGCACCAGCCCGTCGGCGTCGGCGAGGTTCAGCGTGTCGTAGCGGCGGCCCTCGGTGTAGACCGCCTCGGCCTTGAACACCTTGCCCTCGAAATCCTTGGCCAGAGTCGCGCCCCACTGGCGGATGCGCGTGTGGCCGGGCGAGTACAGCAGCGTCGGCTGGCCGTCGAGCTCGACGATCTGACGCTCGAAGCTCGCCATCGCATCGGTGCTGCGGTAGTAGAACGCCGACATGTCCCAGCCCTCGACCAGGTAGCCCAGGCGCAAGCCGTAGGCATCGTTGCCGCGGCCGCCGGGCTCGCGCTCGTTCTCGAACACCGTGGCGAAGCCCGGGAAGCGCGGCGGGAACGGGTAGAAGTCCGCGCCGGGCTTGCCGATGTCGTCGTACGTCATCTTCGGGATCCAGATCGCTTCGGCGTGGACGTCGTCCTTGAACCACTCGGCGCGTGCGGCCCACTGCGGGATGCGGATCTGGTCGAACTCGGCGAGCACGTACTCGCGCAAGTCGCGCGCCGACACCACATCGGCGAAGAACAGCCCGACCATCTCGCCCCAGACGATCTGCTGGCGACCGAAGCGGAAGTCGAAGTCGCCTGCCGACCAGTCGAGGTAAGTCTCGCGGACCTGCAGCTCGTTGCGCTGGTCGGCGCGCACCGCGTGCGGGTAGAAGTCCGAGCCGTCGTAGACCGGGTCGTACATCGCCCAGCCGCCGACCCGCCAGCGCAGCGCCTCGTTGAACGCGCCCGAGGCCGCCAGCCCCAGGCGGTTGCGCATCAGCGACCAGTGCTTCGGGTCGTGGAAGGTCCACGCCGCCTTGACATCGACGAAGCCTTCGAACCCGGGCTCGTCGGCCGCCGC
>JBDHRG010000033.1:0-25836 GCA_039807445.1 Candidatus Competibacteraceae bacterium | reverse complement strand
GCCGCACGCAGCACCAGCCCACCGAGGCTGTGGCCGACGCAGTGCACGCGCGCCGCGCCGAGCCCGCGGGCGAAGGCGGCGAGCCGCGCGGCATGGGCGTCGAACCCGCCGGCGACGCTGGCGTAGCCGAAGCACGCCACGCGCCAGCCGCGCGCGCGCAGCCGCGCCGCGAGCAAGGCCATCGTCCACGGGCGCATGTACAAGCCGTGCACCAGCACCACGGCCTGGTCCTCGGCCTGCCGGATCGTGTCATTCGGGCTACTTGACATAAGTGTCAGATAAACACTAACATACGTGTACTTTTTACACCAAGTCCACACGCCACCTGCACCCGCCCATGCTGCCCCCCCTGCTCCCGGTCACGACCGCCGTGGTCCTGTTCAGCATCCGCAACGAGCGCCTCGAAGTGTTGCTCGTGCGCTGCGCTGCCGGGGCGGCGTGGGCGCTGCCGGGCGGGCACGCCGAACTCGACGAAGACCTCGACACTTCGGCGCGGCGCCACCTGGAGGCGCAGACCGGCGTGCGCGGGCTGTACCTGGAGCAGCTCTACACCTTCGGGCGGCCCGACCGCGACCCCGAGCGGCGCGTGATCGCGGTGACGTATTACGCGCTGGTACCCGCCGGCCGGCTGGGTCTGGCACTGCCGGCCGACGGCTTCGCCTGGCTCCCGATCGACGCGCTGCCCGCGCTCGAGCTCGACCACGCCGACGTGGTGCGGCTCGCGCACCAGCGGCTGGCCGCCAAGCTCGAGTATTCGACGATCGCGCTGCAGTTCATGCCCGAGCACTTCACGCTCTCCGAGCTGCAGGCGGTGTACGAGACGATCCTCGGCGCCCCGCTCGACAAACGCAATTTCCGCAAGCGCGTGCTCTCGCTTGCGTGCATCGAACAGACCGGCGAAGTGTCCCGCCAGGGCCACCATCGACCGGCGCGGCTGTACCGGGTGCGCGCACCCGGCAAGGTCGAATTCATCAGGTGACGTGGCCGTTCCGCAGCCGTTGGAGTTGAGAGATGAACGCAGTCAGTGAAGCGATCGTCAGCCGCCGGGATCACCGCCTGACGCCCGAGCAGGTGCCGGACACCGTCGTCGAGCAGCTCGATCGCGACGAGAAGGCGGCGCTGGTCGAACGCATCGAACGCCTCTTGGTCGAGCAGGACGCCACACTGGTCGCGCACTACTACACCTCGCCCGAGCTGCAGGAGCTGGCCGACGCCACCGGCGGCTACGTCTCGGACTCGCTCGACATGGCGCGCTTCGGCACCGAGTGCAAGTCGTCGACGCTGGTGGTCGCCGGCGTGCGCTTCATGGGCGAGACCGCGAAGATCCTGAACCCCGAGAAGCGCGTGCTGATGCCGACGCTCGAAGCCGAATGCTCGCTCGACCTCGGCTGCCCGCCCGATGAGTTCGCCGCGTTCTGCGACGCGCACCCCGAGCGCGAAGTCGTGGTTTACGCCAACACCAGCGCCGCGGTGAAGGCGCGCGCCGACTGGATGGCGACCTCGGGCATCGCGCTCGATCTGGTCCGCCATCTGCATGCGCAGGGCAGGAAGATCCTGTGGGCTCCGGACAGGCACCTCGGCGCCTGGGTGCAGCAGGAAACCGGCGCCGACATCCTGTTGTGGGACGGCGCCTGCGTGGTGCACGAAGCCTTCAAGGCCGACGGGCTGCGGCTGCTCAAGGCCGAGCACCCCGACGCCCTGGTGCTGGTGCACCCCGAATCGCCGGCCGACGTGATCGCGCTGGCCGATTACGTCGGCTCGACCACCGGCATCATCCAGGCCGCGAAGAGCCTGCCGGCGCGCACCTTCATCGTCGCCACCGACAACGGCATCTTCCACAAGATGAAGGAAGCCTGCCCGGACAAGAACTTCCTCGAAGCCCCTACCGGCGGCAAGGGCGCGAGCTGCGTCTCGTGTGCGCACTGCCCGTGGATGGCGATGAACGGCTTGCGCTCGCTGGCACGCGTGCTCGAACTCGGCGGCAACGAGATCCACGTCGACCCGGCCATCCGCAGCCGCGCGGTCCGGCCGATCACGCGCCTGCTCGACTTCGCCCGCCGCCGCAAGGCCACCGTGCTCGGCAACAACGACGCCTGAGGGCGCAAGCCGTGAGCCTCGACCCGGTTGAAGCCCACCGCCGCGCCGCCGCGCTGAAGGCGCTGATCGCAGCATCCGGCCTCGCCGGACGCCCGCGGCGCGCGCTTCCGCCGCCGCTGCCCGAGGCCGAACGGCCCCTGCCCCGCAGCCGCAAACCCCGGCGCGCGTTGCCGCGGTTCGCCGAGCGGCTCGAGCGCGCCGGCGGCGAACTGCGGGCGCTGCTCGACACCGGTATCGAACTCGCCGCGGTCAACCGGGCCTTCGCCGCCTGCCTGCGCCAGCCGCTGCCGCTGCACGCGCGCATCGCGCGGCTGGACCCCGCGGGCTGGGTGGTGCTGGTCGACTCGCCGGTCTGGGCCTCGCGGCTGCGCTTCACGCTGAGGGCGGTGCACCGCCAGCTCGAACAGAAACTGCGCCGCCCGGTGCCCGAGCTGGTGCTGAAGACCCGCCCGGCCAGCTACTGGCTCGAGCCCGAGCGCCCGCGCATCGAGCGCACGCCGTCGAGCCGCCGCCACGGCTTCCGCGAGCTCGACGCGCTACGCGCGCTGCTCGCCGACGCCTCCCCCTCCGTCCCGCGCTTCGCGCTCGCCCCCACCGGCCCCGGCCGGCTGCGGCGCGCGCTCGCCGAAGCGCGCACCGGTCCGGCTGCGCCGCTCACCGCCGCACCCGCGCATCGGTCGCCGCTCGCCGGGCTGCGCCGCAGCCTGGCGTGCGTCGCACCGCCGACTGCCGGTGCGTCCCGTGCGCCGTCGCCTGCCGGCGGTGCCCGCGCCTTGCAGCAAGCCCTCGAGCGACTTGTTGCGCACGCGCGCCAGGCTGGCACTTCGCCGCGCGGTCGGTAAACTAGCGCGCTTCGACCAGAGCCCACAGTGACAGGTAGCAGGCGTGATGCTCGACGAAACCAACCCGCCGCCCCCCCCGAAGGCCAAGCCTCGGGAACAGGCCCGCGAGCTGATCGCGCGGCTGGTGGAGGCGTACCCCAAGGCGTTCTTCCCGCTGTCGGCGCGGCAGGTACACCCGCTGAAGCTGGGCATCCACAAGGAGCTGGCGCCGCGGGTCAAGGAATGGGGCTTCGAGCCGCTGGCGCTGCGCCTGGCGCTCACCGCCTACATCCGCCACCTGCGCTATCAGGTGGCGCTGACCAAGGAAACCCACCGCATCGGCCTCGACGGCGAAGCCGCCGGCGAGGTCAGCGCCGAGCACAAGGCCAAGGCACAGGAGCAGGTCGCGGCGATCCGCGCGCAGCGCAAGGCCGCCGATAAGCCTGCGGCCGCCCCGGCCGAAGCCGCGGTCGAGGTTGCTCCGGCCGAAGCCGGCGAAGCGCGGAAGCCGCGCACGCCGGCGCCGCGCCCCGAAGGCGCCACGGGCGACGACCGCCGGAGCCGTCCGCCGCGCCGCCGCCCGGAAGGGGCCCCCGAGACGCGCGGCGAACGCCGTCCGCCGCGCAAGAGCGACAAGCCCGAGCGCGGCCCGAAGCCGCCGCAACGCCACAGCGCCAGCGCGCCCGACACCCCGAGCGAATCGGCTTTCGCCGCGCTGCTGCGCGAAGCGCTGGCGCAGCAGGGCGACACCGGCAAGCCGTGAGCTTGAAAAGGCCCCGTCAGGGGCCTTTTCCGGGCTCTCTGCCGCCCGAGCCTCCGGCAAAACGGCCCCGGTTCAGCGCATGTAGTTGAACAGGCTCAGGTTCTGAATCTTGACGAAGGACTGCTGCGCAGCCGACAGCGCCAGCAGCTGCGACGACAGGTCGCTCGCTGCTTCGGCGTAGTCGAAGCCGTCGATGTCCTTGGCGATCTGCTGCATGCGCAGGTCGAACTCGCCGTTGACATCGGCCTGCTGGTCGAGCGCGTTCATGCGCGCGCCGATCTTGCCGCGCATCTCGCTGATCTTTTCCAGCGCCAGGTCGATGCCGGCGATGCCCTGGCCGAGGCCGGCCTGCAGGCGTGCACTGTCGGCCGGCGCGCTCAAGGGCGACTCGAGGGCGCCGGCCAGCCGTTCGAGCGTCGTGAACATGTCCTGGTACGGCGCCGGCGCGACCGAGAAAGTGTCGCCGGTGGCCGGGTCGCCGTGCGGCTGGCCGTCGAGCGTGATCTCCATGCCGCGGAATTTCAGCGCCTGCCCGGGGGCGAAGTTCGCGCCGCTGACGATCGCGCCGCTGACGCTGCCGATGACGTCGTACTTGTCGGGCGCCGTGAACTTGATGGTGTAGCTCTCGAGCTGCGGCGTCGCGTACGCCACCGCATCGACCACCGAGCCGACGCGGATCACGCCGCCACCCCGGTTGCCGGCGGCGGCGGTGACGAAGCTGCCGTTGCCGGTGCGGATGCGCCGGAACACTTCGTCGCCCGAATCGCTGACCGCCACGTTGCGTGTCGGGCCGACCTGCAGCAGGCGCTGGCCGTTGTCGCCGTTGTAGCTGACGCTGCCGTCGCCGTTGTCCGAAAACGGCGCGGTGCCGCTCTTGTAGCCGCCGAACAGGTATTCGTTGTTGCCGTCCTTGGCATTGGCCTGCTGCAGCAACTGGCCGCGCAGCTCGCGGATCTCGCGCGCCAGCGCCTGGCGGTCGGCGGGGCCGAGCGAATCGTTGCCGCCGTACACCGCCAGTTCGCGTGCGCGCTGCAAGATGTTGCCCGCGCCGTTGAGCGTGGTCTCCTCGAGCGCCAGGCGGCCGCCGGCGAGCGTGATCGCCTTGTTGAACTGCCGGGTGGCGCCGATCTGGTAGCTGACTTCGACCAGGCGTGCGCTGCCGGCGGGGTCGTCGGAAGCGTCGAGGATGTCGCGCCCGAGCGCGATCCGCGACTGCGTGGCACCGACGGCGTCCTGGAAGGCGCGGATCGCGTTGATGCCCTGCTCGTTGAGGTACTTGGTGGAGATGCGCATGGATTACCTCGCGACGGCGCCGAGCAGCGTCTTGAACAGCTCGTCGGCGAGCTGGATCAGCTGTGCCGAGGCCTGGTACGACTGCTGGAACTTGAGGATGTCACCGGCCTCTTCGTCGACGTTGACCCCCGACAGCGAGTCGCGCGTCTTGACGGCCTTGTCGAGCAGCGCCTCTTGCGCCTTGAGGCCGTTGCTGGTGCGGTTGCCGCGCGTGGCGCTGTCAGCGACCATGATCGCGTAGAAACCCTTGAAGTCGGCGGTCGGCCTGGGTTTGCCGGTGCCGGAATCGACCTCCGGGCCCTGCAGCAGCACGGCTTTGCTCTCGAGATCGGCCAGCTTCTGCGCGTTGCGGTTGTCGCCGCTGGCGTTGCTGGCGTTGGCTTCGACGACGAACGTGTCGCCGCGCTTCGGCACGCCGTCGAGCTCGACCGACCAGCCGTTGGCGCGGATCTCCTGTCCCGGGGTGAAGCTCAGGCCAGCCATCGGCAGCCCGGTCGCGGGGTCGCTGACCGGGGTGCCGCTCGCCTTGTCGATCACGCTGAACTGCGTGTCGCTGGTGAAGACGATTTCGACGCTCGCCTGCAGCGCGGCGTTGGCGGCGTCGACGACGTCGCCCGCCGACACCCGTCCGGTGCCCTTGTTGACCGTGCCGGCCGTTGCCAGGATCGGCGCCGCGGCGGCGATCTCGCCCGGATTGGTCAACGCCACGTCGAACCGCATGCCGGCCATGTGCGTCGGCTGGATCAGGAAACGGTCGCCGGCAGCCACCGCGCCGCTGGCGAACCGGATGTCGAGGCCGTCGACCGGGCTCGCCGGCGGCAGCGCGGCACCGCTCCACACCGACTGCTTGTCCGACAGTCGTGTCAGGCGGTAACTGGCGCCGTCGAACGACAGCTCGTAGTCGGAGCGCTGCAGCTGCGTCACGTCCGCGACGGTGACACCGAGCGCGCCGCTGCCGGCGTTGAGGTCGCTGCTCAGCGCGCGCGGTGCACCGACGCTGAAGAAATCCCGACCGAAGCGGCCGCCGAGGTCCACACCGGCACGGTGCTGGGCGTTGACCGCCTCGGCGATGCCGCGCGCGACCATGCCGAAGTCGCGCTGCATCGGCGCCAGCACTTCGTTGCGGAAACCGAGGTAGCCGCCGATCTTGCCGCCGCTCAGGAACTCGGAGATGTCGCTGCCGTTCTTCTGCCCGGCGTAGCGGATCTCGACCTCGGAGGGGTCGAAGATGCTCGACACCGCCTCGAGCCGACGCCGTTCGTTGCCCAGCACCAGCGACTGGCCCTTGCCGATGAAGACATTGGCCGTACCGTCGGCGTTGAATACCGTTTGCAGATTGACGCGCCGGGCCAGTTCGCCGAGCAGACCGTCGCGCTGGTCGAGCAGGTCGCCCGGGGCGCCGCTGCCGCCCGCCAGCTGGATATCGGAGTTGACCTTGGCCAGCGCCTCGGCCAGGGTATTGATCTCGGTGACGGTGTCGCGCGAGCCCTGGCTGGCGTTGTCGCGCAGCGCCTGCAGCTGGGCGTCCATGTCGCGGAAGCGGCTGACCATCGACTCGGCCTGCGACAACGCCACCTGACGCGCCGGGGTCGAATGCGGCGCCTCGGCGACGTCGCGCATCGCGTTGAAGAAATCCTGCAGGGCCGGCGCCAGGCTGGTCTCGGGCGCAGCGACCAGGCTGTTGAGCTGCTTCAGCAAGCCGTCGAGCGTCGACAGCTGCTGCTGGCCCGAACTGTGTTCGCGCACCTGTGCCGACAGGAAAGCGTCGTAGGCGCGGCCGATGCCGGCCAGCTCGACGCCGGTGCCGACGTAGCCACGGCCGCTCTGCAGCTCGGGCCGGCGCGCGACCAGCTCGACGTACTGGCGGCTGTAGTTCCTGTTGTTGACGTTGGCGATGTTGTGCCCGGCGGTCGCCAGGCCATGCTGCGACGCACGCAAGCCCGACAGCGCGGTGCGGAGGAAGTCGGCCATGGTGCTCCCTTACTCGATCGAAGTCGTTGCCAGGCTTATCGGCCGCGCCGCCGCCGACTTGAGTCCGGCGAGCGTGTCGCCACCGAGGATGCGCTGGATCTTGCCGGCGTAGCCGGGGTCGGTGGCGTAGCCGGCGCGGGCGAGCTCGCGCAGGTAGGCGGCCGAGTCGGACGCCACCGCCAGCGCCTTCGAATAGCGCGGGTTGCCGCGGATGAAGTCGGCGTAGTCGCGGAAGCTCTCGGCGAACGAGGGGTAGGCGCGGAAGCCGTCGCTGCGTCTGACCGCGACGCCGCCCTCGAACTCGAGCGTGGCGTTGACGGCGCGCGGCCCGGTCCACACGCGGTCGGCCTTGATGCCGAACAGGTTGTGGCTGTTGCGGCCGTCGGCGTGGCGTGGCGTGGCACGGCCCCAGTTCGACTCGAGCGCCGCCTGCGCCACCAGCACCGCCGGGTCGACGCCGAGGCTGCGCGCGGCGGCGCGCGCGTGCGGCCAGACTTCGCGGACGAAGGCGTCGGGGGTGCCGGGCTTGAACGGCACCGTGCTCGTGGCCTCGACCGCGTCGAGCCCGGCATCGGTGCGCACGCGCTCGATCCGGCGCAGCGCCCCTTCGAGCTGCTGGCCGCCGGCCGGCTGCGAGCGCGGTGCCTGCCTGCCGCCGAGTTGCGCCAGCAGCAGCTCGGCGATGCCGAAGCGCCCGGCCAGGTTCTGCGCCAGCTGCTGGTCGCCGAGATCGCGGTACAGCCGTCCGGCGTCGTTGTCGAACGCACCGCCGGCGGCGGGGCTGGCGGCGCGCATGGCTTTCAGCATCTGCTGGATGAACACCGCCTCGAACTGCTTCGCGGTCTGCTCCAGCGCCGCGGGCGAACCGTCGCGCGCCTCGCGCCTGAGCGCACCGAGCGCCCGCGGATCGGAGGCCAGCGACTGGCGTGTCAGGGCTTCGGCCGGGATCACTGCCCACCCTCCCCGCCTTCACCGCGCACAACGCCGAAGCGCCGCGCCCAGGACTTGTGGCCGAGCTTTTCGCCGATCGCCGCGGCGGCCGCCTCGGCGGCGGCGAAGCTGTCGAAATCGCCGGCCACCAGCACGTAGCGCGAAGTGCGCGCCGCGGCGTTCTCGAGGTAGGCCACCGGCAGCTCGGGCGGCAACCTGGCGAGCAGGCTGCGCATCTTGTCGAGGTCGGGACCGGCCAGCACTTGAACGGTGTAGCGCTCGGCCGGACGCGCCTTGACCCAGTCCGGTCCGCGCAGCGCAGCGGCGGCCGGCTCCGGTGTCGGTGCCGGCACGGCAAGCGGCGCCGCGACCGGCAGCGGCGCGGCTTCGACCCGCGTCGGCGGCTCGGCCACGGGCGGCAGCGGCGGCGCCTGCGGCGCGGGTTCGGCCGACGGCAACACCGCCGGCACGGGCAGTTCGGCCGCAGCCGGTGGCGCCGTCGCCACCTCGGCGGCGACCTCGGTCGGCGCCGCGGTGCGGGCCATCACCCACATGGCTGCGCCCTGCAGCCCGGCGAGCAGCACCAGCGAACCGGCACTCAGCGTCCAGAAGGTCGGTGCACGCATGTGCAGTGTCTCCACCCGGAAACGAATCGAAGATGGGCGCCTTGCGGCCGGCCTCAGATCACGATCAGCTCGGCGCGCAGCGCGCCGGCGGCCTTCAGCGCCTCGAGGATCGCCACCAGATCCGAGGGGCTGGCGCCGACCTGGTTGACCGACTTGACGATCTCGTCGAGCGACACGCCCGGCTTGAACAGGAACATCGGCCGCTTCTCTTCCTGGACGTCGATGTTCTGCCGCGGCACCACCGCGGTCTGACCGCCGCTGAGCGGTCCCGGCTGGCTGACGATCGGGTCGGAGCTGATCGTCACCGTCAGGCTGCCGTGGGTGACCGCCGCCGGGCTGACGCGGACGTTCTGGCCGACGACGACGGTGCCGGTACGCGAGTTGACGATGACCTTGGCCGCGGTCTCGCCCGGCTCGAGCGCCACGTTCTCGAGCACCGAGACGAAGCCGACGCGCGAGCGCGGATCGCGCGGGCCGTTGACGGCGACGGTCGAGGCGTCGACCGCGCTCGCGGTGCCGGCGCCGAGCTTGGCGTCGATCGCCTGCGCCATGCGCTCGGCGGTGGTGAAGTCCGGCTGGTGCAGGTGCAGCATCATCGGCCCCTCGCCGGCGTTGAAGCCGTCGGCCACCGCGCGCTCGACCGTGGCGCCATTCGGCACCCGCCCCGAGCTCGGCACGTTGACGGTGATCCTCGAGCCCTCGCCCTCGACGCCGAGCCCGCCGACGACGACGTTGCCCTGCGCCACGGCGTACACTTGGCCGTCGGCGCCCTTCAGCGGCGCCATCAGCAGGCTGCCGCCACGCAGACTCTTGGCGTTGCCGATCGACGAGACGGTGACATCGATCGTCTGACCCGGCTTGGCGAACGGCGGCAAGTCGGCGTGCACCGACACCGCGGCGACGTTCTTGAGCTGCAGGTTGACGGTCGGCGGCAGCGTCACGCCGAGCCCGGCCAGCATGTTGCGCAGGCTCTGCACCGTGAACGGCGTCTGGCTGGTCTGGTCGCCGGTGCCGTTCAGACCCACTACCAGGCCGTAGCCGATCAGCTGGTTGCTGCGCACGCCACCGACCGAAGCCAGGTCCTTGATGCGGTCGGCCTGCGCCGACAGCACGGGAGCCGCCGCGAAGACGGCGGCCAGCGCCAGCGACAGCCAGCCGCGGGTCTTGCGCTCGAGCATCGACTTCATCGTCATCGTGTCCTGCAGTTGCAGTTAAAGCCTGATCTCGCTACAGCAAGAATCGGGCCATGTAGCGACGATCATCAATACGCTGTTTCGATCGGCCTTTTTTCGATAGCCACGGCAGCGCCGGGATTCCGACGCCCGCCCGGCGGACCGCACCGCCAAAAAAAAGGCGGCACAGGTGGGCCGCCAGCGGAACCCGATTCATCTCCCCTTTGGGAAAAGGGGGGATTCGATCAGATCGGGAAGAACGGGCTGATGAAGAAGCGCGTCAGCCAGCCCGGTGCGTTGGAGTCGGCCAGCGCACCGGTGCCGCCGTAGGTGATCCTGGCGTCGGCGATCTGGCCCGAGAGCACCGAGTTGTCGGCGAAGATGTCCTCGGGGCGCACCACGCCCTGGATCTGCACGTATTCCTCGCCCTGGTTCAGCGCCAGCATCTTCTCGCCGCGGATCAAGAGGTTGCCGTTCGGGTAGATGCCGACGACGACCGCCGAGATCGTGCCGCGAAGACTGTTGCTCTGGTCGCTGGTGCCCTTGCCGGTGAAGGTGTTGTCGGCTGTCGCCGAGGCGGTGACGTCGGTGGTCATGCCGCCGAAACCGGTCGGCGCCGGCACCTCGAAGCTCGAGTCGGAGCTCTTGTCGAGCCCGGTGCTGGCACGCTTGCTGGCGTTGGTCGCCTCGACCAGGCGGATCGTGACGATGTCGCCGACGCGGCGCGCGGTGCGCGATTCGAACAGGCGCACGTCTTGCCCGGCCTGGTAGATGGCGCCGGTGGGCGGCCCGGGCTGGACGCCCGGCCCCTGCATCGCCCCCATCACCGCCGGCGCGACCGGCGTGAACGTGTGCTGGTTGGGCAGGGAAGCGCAGCCGGCGAGCAGCGCGGCGGCGGCGAGAGCGGCGATTCGGGCGGTCATGGCTTCGCTCGTGAGGGGGAATGAGGAATGTGGAATGGGGAAGAAAAACAGTGGTTCGGCCATATCCCCCATTACCCATTCCTCCTCACTCTTCACCGCGGGCTCAGACATTGTTGTTCAGGTACGACAGCATCTGGTCGCTGGCCTGGATCGCCTTGGAGTTGATCTCGTAGGCGCGCTGGGTCTCGATCATGCTGACCAGCTCTTCGGCGACGCTGACGTTGGAGCTCTCGAGCATGCCCTGCTTGAGCTCGCCGACCCCGTTCTGGCCGGGGTTGCCGGGCTGGGCGGGGCCGCTGGCGGCGGTCTCGACGTACAGGTTGCCGCCGATCGGCTGCAGGCCGACCGGGTTGACGAAGTCGGCGAGCTGGAGATTGCCGAGGTTGACGGTCGCACCGGTGGTGTCTTTGGCGCTGACCACGCCGTCGACGCCGACCGTGACATTGCTCAGGCTGGTGCCCGGCGGGATGTTGATCGCCGGCTCGAGCACGTAGCCTTCGTTGGTGACCACCTGGCCGTCGGCGTCGATCTTGAACGAACCGTCGCGGCTGTAGGCGAGGCTGCCGTCGGGCCGCTGGATCTGGAAGAAACCGCGGCCCTGGATGGCGAGGTCGAGCGGCTGGTTGGTCTGCACCGTGTTGCCCTGCGAGTGGATCTTCTCGGTGGTGACGAGCCGCGTGCCGGTGCCGAGCATCAGCCCCGAGGGCAGCGTGGTGTTCTGCGACGTCTGACCGCCGACCTGGCGCACGTTCTGGTACAGCAGGTCTTCGAACATCGCGCGGTCGCGCTTGAAGCCGGTGGTGTTGACGTTGGCCAGGTTGTTGGCGACCACGTTCATCCGGGTCTGCTGGGCATCGAGCCCGGTCTTGGCGACCCACAGTGCGGGAATCATGCCTTTCGTTCTCCCTGAAGTTCGGATCCGAGGCGACGGCAGGGCGCCTGACGACAATCCGTCATCAGCTCAGGCGCAACAGCCGGTCGCTCGCCGAAGCGTTGTCGGCGGCATTCGACATCAGCTTGATCTGGGTCTCGTAGCCGCGCGACAGCTCGATCATCTGCGCCAGCGCCGCGGCGACATTGACGTTGCTGCCTTCGAGCGCGCCCTGCACCAGCGCGACGGTGGCGTCGGGGCGCGCGGGCTGGCCGTCCGGGGTGCGCATCAAGCCGTCGCTGCCCTTGTACAGCGCCGCCGGATCGGGGCTGACCAGGCGGATACGGTCGACCACCGCCAGCGTCGCGGCGTCCTGCCCCACCGGGCGGATCGACACCGTGCCATCGGCGCCGATCTCGATCTTCTCGGCCGGCGGCACCGCGATCGGCCCGCCCTCGCCGAGCACCAGCTCGCCGCTGCCGGTGCTCAGCCGACCGCTGGCGTCGAGGCGCAGGTCGCCGGCGCGAGTGTAGGCCTCGGCGCCGTCCGGCGCCTGCACCGCGATCCAGCCCTCGCCTTCGATCGCGACGTCGAGCTCGCGGCCGGTGGACTGGATGTCGCCCTTGCGCTGGTCGGTGCCGGCGCGTTCGGCCATCGCGAACACGCGCGTCGGCAGCCCTTCTTCGCCGAGCACGGGCATGCTGCGCATCGCGGCCAGATCCTGGCGAAAGCCGGTGGTGCTGGCGTTGGCCAGGTTGTTGTTGTTCAGCGCCTGCGCCTGCAGCGTCTGCCGGGCGCCGGTCATGGCGACGTAAAGCAAGCGGTCCATGGTCTCTCTCTCCTGGGAATGAGGAATGGGTGATGGGCGATGAGTGAGGGGTGATGGGTCGCAGACCCCTTCAGCGCCCATGCTCATTCCTCATTCCTCATTCCTCATTCCTCATCGCTCATTGCCCATCACCCGGAATCAACGCATCTGCTGCAGCAGCGACTGCATCAGCTGGTCGCTGGCGCCGATCACCTGGGCATTGGCCTGGTACATGCGCTGCGCGCCGATCATGCCGACCAGCTGCTCGCTGAGCTCGACGTTCGAGCCCTCGAGGCTGCTGCCGCGGATGCTGCCGAGCTGGCCGCTGGCGGGCGCACCGAACACCGGCGGCCCCGACTCGCTGGTTTCGGCCCACGCGGTGTCGCCGATCGGCGCCAGCCCCTGGACATTGCGGAAGTTGAACAGCGCCACCTGGCCGAGCGGTTTGGATTCGCCGTTGGTGTAGCGGCCGAACAGCGTGCCGTCTTCGCCGACGCTGAGGCTGCCGAGCGCGCCGCTGGCGTAGCCATCCTGCGCCAGACTGTTGGTGGAATATTTGCCGCCGAACTGGGTGAACTGCGTCACGTCGATCGTGATGTCGAGCGGCGTGTTGGCGGGGTTCGGATTCGGTGCGTACACCGCGGTGAGGTCGATGCCGAGATCCAGCTTGCCGTCGGCCGGCGCGCTCAGCTTGCCCTTGCTGTCGAACGCCAGGGCATTGGCGTCGGCACCGGCGAAGGTACCCGCGGACTTGCCGTCGATGGTCGACTCGACGCTCCAGGCGCCCGCCGCCGCCCCCTTGACGAAGAACAGCGACAGCGAATGCGGGTTGCCGACGCTGTCATAGACCGTCAGCGCCGTAGTGTAGTTGTACGTCTTGCTGTCGCTCGGGTCGAAGGGCGCGGTCGGTGCAATGCCGTTGGCGTCGAGGTTGACGCCGAACTCGGCGCGGCTGGTCACCTTGGGGTCGATCGCGCCGACCGGCACCTGCAGGTCGGCCACGGTCTTGATGACGCTGCCGCCGGCATCGAGCGGGAAGCCCTGCAGCTTCTGGCCGAGCGCGTTGACGACGTAGCCGTTCTTGTCGACGCCGAAGCCGCCGGCGCGCGTGTAGCTGGTTTCGCCACTGGTTTCGCTGACGCGGAAGAAGCCGTTGCCGTCGATCGCCATGTCGAGCGGATTGCTCGAACTGTTGACCGTGCCCGACTTGAACTGCTGGGTGACGGCCGCCACCTGAACGCCGCTGCCGATGGTGCGCTTGCCGGCGCTCTGGCCGACCATGTCGGCGAACTCGGTGCGCGACAGCTTGAAGCCGGTGGTGTTGACGTTGGCGATGTTGTGGGAGATGACGCCGAGGTCGGCGGTCGCCGCGTTCAGGCCCGAGAGGGCGGTCTTGAACGACATCCTGCGCTCCTTCGAGTGATTTCAGGGATCAGAAGATCTCGATGACTTCGTCGACGTGGCGGCTGCCGAGGCCCGGCAGGTTCAGCCCGATGCCGCCGCTGCCGTCGAGGCTGACGCTGTGCACCGGCACGCTCACCGCAGTGGTGAACTGCTGGGTCTTGCCGGCCCGTTCGCCCTCGGCCCGCACCGTGTACAGCCCTGCGGGCAACGCCTCGCCTCGCGCGTCGCGCCCATCCCAGACGAAGTCCGCTGCACCGGCCGGCGCGCTACCGAGGTCGAGCACGCGCACGTCGCGCCCCTGGGCATCGGTGATGCGCACCGTCAGCCTGTCGACCGTGTCGTCGACCGGGATGCGCCCGCTGATCTGGCCGTCCTCGGGCAGCCAGCCGCTGCCGCCTTCGACCAGAACCTGGCGGCCGATCAGCGCCGCGGCCGACAGCGCCCGCTGCGCGGCGAAGGCCGCGGTCATCTCCTTGAAGCCCTGATTGAGCTTCTGCAGCTCGGTGACGTTGGTGAACTGCGCCAGCTGCGCCAGCTGCTGCGAGGGATCGAGCGGCTTCAGCGGGTCCTGGCTCTTCATCTGGGCCAGCATCATCGTCAGGAAGGCGTTCTGGTCCAGCTCGCCGCCCTTGGCCTGCTTCGAACGCTTCGCGGCATCGAGGCCGCCATTGAGCTTGTCGAGCAGCGCATCCGAAACCGTGCCGTTGGCATTGACACTCATCGCCCCATGCCTCACTCGCCCAGAGCCAGCGTGCGCAGCAGCATCTGCTTCGAGGCGTCGACCACCTCGATGCTGCTCTGGTAGCTGCGCGAAGCCGAGATCATGTTGGCGAACTCGTCGACCGGGTTGACGTTGGGCAGGAACACGTAGCCGTCCTCGTCGGCGAGCGGGTGCTCGGGGCGGTATTCCTTGCGCAGCGGCGCCTCGCTTTCGACGATGTCGGCCACACCGACGCCCGCCGACGATTCGTCGCCGACGCCACCGCCGTAGAGCACGGTCTGGAACACCGGCTGGCGCGCGCGGTAGGTGCCGCCGACGCTGCTCGAGGCCGCCTCGGCGTTGGCGAGGTTGCTCGCCGTGGTGTTGAGGCGCACGGTCTGCGCGTGCAGCGCCGAGCCCGAAATGTTGAACACGTTGAACAGCGACATGGTCACTCGCCCCGGATCGCGGTCATCAGACCTTGGATGCGGCTGCCGAGCAGCTTGAGCGTGGTGCTGTACTGCACCGAATTCTCGGCGAACAGCACCTTCTCGCGCTCGGCCTCGACGGTGTTGCCGTCGATGCTGCGCTGCGTCGGCTCGCGGAACAGCACCTCGCCGGCGCGCGCCGCGCCGGGCTGGACGTGGCCGGCCGCGGTCCACGCCAGCCGCCCCTCGCCCGCGTACCCGGCCAGCGTGGACTTGAAGTCGAGGTCGCGGGCCAGGTAGTTGGGGGTGTCGGCATTGGCGAGGTTGGAGGCGATCAGCTCGGCGCGCTGCGCCCGCAGGCGCAGCGCCTGGGCATGCACGCCGAGCGTGCGCTCGAAATCGATAGCCATGTGTCGAACTCCTGACAGGGTTCCGGGCAGCGACGGACGCCAATAAACCGTCGTCGCCGCCTGTCGACCGGAGAATATGCAAGGAATATGCCACCAAACCCCTCACCCCTCACCCCTCACCTGGGAAGCTGGCACACGCTTTGCTTCACCCATCACAGTTGCCAGGATTCCGACACGCGATGCCGATCACGTTCTTGTCTATCGTCCGGGCGGGCTTGCTGCTCGCCGCCCTGCTGGCCTCCGCGGTGACGGGTGCGGCGCAGGACCTCGAGGTCCTGCGCGAAACCGCGCGCCGCTTCCTGCTCGCGCAGCAGGCCGACCGCGCGGCCGCGGTCGCCGTCGAGGTCAGGGCCTTCGACCCGCGGCTGGCGCTGCCCGCGTGCGCCAGCCCGCCCGAAGCCTTTCTGCCGGCGGGCGGGCGCAGCGCCGGAAACACCACCGTGGGACTGCGGTGCGCCGGCCCTTCGCCGTGGAAAGTGTTCACCGGCGCCACGGTGCGGGTCGAAAAGCCGGTGGTGGTCGCTGCGCGCAACCTGCGCCGCGGCGAGGTGCTCGGGGCGGCCGACCTGCGTCTGGCGCGCGTCGACACCGCGCGCCTGGCCGGCGGCTTCGAAACCGAGCCGCAGCGGGTCGCGGGGATGCGGCTGCAGCAGCCGCTCCCGGCTGGCGCCGTGGTGGCGCCCGGCGCGCTGGCCGAGCCGATCGCGGTCGAGCGCGGCGAAAGGGTGACGCTGGTGTCGATCCGCGGCGGCATGGTGGTGAGCATGGAGGGCGTCGCCCAGACCAGCGCCCGCACCGGCGAGCGCGTGCGCGTGCGCAACCTCGGCTCCGGCAAGGAAGTCGAGGGCCGCATCGACGCGAACCGGCGGGTGATCGTCGATTGATGCCGGAAATGAGCGATGGGGAATGGGGAATGGGGAATGGGGAATGGGGAATGGGGAATGGGGAATGCAATAGTCTGCCTCATCCCTCATCCCTCATCCCTCATTTCCCATCACAGCTAAAGTTTTCCGGGCAAAAGCCGATAAGCTGGCTCAGGCAAGCTTGGTCGGCAGCAACCGGAAGGACATCGCATGGCAATCAACCAGATCAACGGCACCCCGCCGGTCCGCGCCTCGGGCCTGACGCCGCGGGTGCAGAACGGTGGCGAAGAGCGCAAGCCCGCGTCCGTCAGCCAGGGCCCGGCGCTCGCCGACGACGAGGTCAGCCTGACCGCCGAGTCGCGCTGCCTGCGCGAGCTGCAGGACGGGCTGCTGGCCTCGCGCGAAGAACCGTTCGACACCGCGCGCGTCAACGCGCTGCGCGATGCGATCGCCGCCGGCGAATACCGGATCGACAACGAGCGCCTGGCCCGGAAGCTGCTGGACTTCGAGCAGGCGCTCGAAGGCTGAAGGAACGGAACACGGGGAGACGGCCACGATGACGATGCCCAGGGGCCTGCCGCGCGGAACACCCGCGCCGACGCTGCCGCTCGCCGAAGAGCTGAGCGCCACGCGTGAGCTGCTCGTCGTGCTCGAGCGCGAGTACGCGCTACTGCGGGAGCATGCGCACGCGGCGCTGCTGGACCATGTCCACGCCAAGGAAGCGTGCATAGCCAGGCTGCAGGCCCTGGTCGCCGAGCGCACCCGCCTTTTGGGTGAATGCGGCCACACGGCCGACGCCGCCGGGCTCGACGCCTTGCTGGCGAAGCTTCCGCCGCGCGAGCGCCAGCGCCTGCAGGGGTTGTGGCAGGAGCTGAAGGCGACCGCCGAGCGCGCCCGCGAACAGAACGGCCTCAACGGCGCCGTGATCGCCGCCGCGCGCGCGCAGGCCGAACGCGCGCTGTCGGTGCTGCGCGGCCACGACGTCGATTCGGGCCTCTACAGCCACGACGCGCGCCACCAGTACGCGGCGGCGAGCGCCGGCGCGCGGCCGCTGGCGCGCGTCTGAGGCGGGGCAAGGGAGAACGCGATGCTGCATCAAGACAACGACGAGCGCCGCCACTATTTCCGCATCGACGACGAGCTGACGCTCGCCTGGCGCACGGTCGACGCCGGGACGCTCGAGGCGCTGCTCGGGCGCGCGCACGCCAACCTCACCAGCGGCTTCGGCTACGGTGCGGCGCTGGCCGAGCTGGGCCAGGAAACCCGCGCGCTGGCGCTGCAGCTGCGCGGCGAGCACCCGCTGATGGTGCGCTACCTCGAGCTGATCGAGCGCAAGCTCGACCTGGTCGCCAACGCGCTGCTGCTTCGCGAGATCGGCGACGACGAGCTGCGTCCGCACCGCGTCAACCTCGGTGTCGGCGGGCTCGAGTTCGACGTGCCCGAGCGCCTGGCTCCGGGCACGCTGCTCGAGCTGCGCTTCGTCGCGATGCCGGCGCGCACCGGCATCGTCGCCGGCGGCAGGGTCTTGCGCAGCGATCCGGCCGAAGGCGGCGGTCAGCGCATCGCGGTCGAGTTCACCCATCTGCGCGACGGCGACCGCCAGCTGATCGCGCGCCACGTGATGCACCGCGAAGCCGAGCAGTTGCGCGCGCTGCGTCAGCAGCGGCTCGAAGCCTGAGCCCGGACACCTGGCACCGAGCGTCTTCCGCTCCGGCCTCGGCCGGAACGGCCCCCGTTGGGGGCGCCTCCCGGCGCCCCTTCTTTTTGCTGCCGCCCGGCGATGCGTTCAATACGCCCGCCGGAAGAACCGCGTCCGCAGCAGCGCCTCGGCGTCGCGCAGGTCGACCCGCTGCACCGGTGCGGCGTCCGAGAAGCGGTACGGCCGGCCGCTGACCGGGCCGTGCACCAGGATCGGCGCGGTCTCGAGATAGCGCAGCGACATCGCGTCGCGCGGCGCCTGGGGCTCGGGGTCGCGCGCCGGACCGGGGTCGCGCGCCGGTGCCGACGGCGCCGGCGCGCGCGGCTCAGGCGCCGCTGCGGGTTCGTGGCGCGTCGCCGGCGGGTGCATCCCCATCCGCCGCTGTCCGCAGCATCCCATCGTCTTGCCCTCCCATCGCTTCGATCAGCACCGGCCGCTCGCCCAGGCGCTCGAGCAGGCACGCCGCACCCGACAGCGCCAGCCAGGCGAACAGCCAGTCCCAGGGTCCCGACGTCAGCCACAGCGCCAGCGGTGCGGCGATCCACAGGCTCAGGCAGTGGAAGCAATCCAGCGCCCGCCCCAGCGCACCCGCGCCGAGCCGTGCCCGCATGCGGGCGACGAGCTCGGCCGGGCCATCCTCGCGCGCCAGCAGGTGCGTCAGCCGCCAGGTCGCGAGGATGGCCAGCACCAGCCGTGGCCAGAACTCGACCTCGCCCATCAGGGCAGCGGCCACCGATCGCTCCGCTGATCCCGATCGCGCCGCTCGCCCCGATCGCGCTCGCCGAGGTCGTTGCAGATGCACACCGCCCACGGCAGCGACCAGGCGCGGTGGCACTGTCCCGCGCCGCCGCCGTCGCTCCAGGTCTTGTCCTGGGCGTAGAGCTGGAAGGTGTAGCCGCAGCATTCGCCGCGCTCGAGCGCGAAGCCCGCCGGCGGTGCGAACACGAAGGGGGCGACGAACGGCGGGTCGTCGAGCGCCTGCGCGCAGACCGCATCGAAGATGCGCAAGTCGAGCCGGCTCAGCACCCCGTGGAACTTCGGCGGGTGCGGCGGCGGCGGACAGCCGAGGAAGCTCTCTTCGCAGCGCGTGCCCGGATCGCCGACGCGGGTGATGCCGACCAGCGGCGCGGTGCCGCCGAGCGGCGGCAGCACCGGCGTGATCGGCACCGTGTAGGTCGGTCCGCCCTGGCGCGTGATCGACAGCGTGTAGAAGTCGAAGTTGTCGCTCGGGTAGCCGAGGTCGGCGTTGTCGATGAACTCGTCGTAGGCGATGCCGAGCAGGTTCAGCGGCCAGGGGATGCCGCACGGCGCCCCGGGCGGGACCATCTTCTTCAGGCTGACGTCGTCGCAGCCGGCCACGCCTTCGAGCCCGCCGAACTCGACGTGGATCGGCTTGTTGTCGAACCAGACGTGCTGCGTGTCGTAGTAGTGGTTGCCGAGGGTGTCCTCGACGTCGAGCAGCAGCGTGTACTTGCCGCTGCGGCAGGTGTGCTGGGCATCGGGGCACGGCGGCAGCAGGCTGGCGCTGTCGAAGCAGAAGTCTTGCAGCTTCCACACCTCGATCGTCGAGCCGAACAGCTCGATCGTGGTCTTGACCAGGCGCGTGGTCAGCGCGCGGCCGATCACCTGGTTCCACGGCGCGCGCTTGCCGGCCTCCTCGGGCGGGACGTAGCAGACCGGCCCGGTCGGCACCAGCAGCGAGCCGAAGTAGTCGCCCGGGTTGAAGCCGGCCTCGCCCGGGCCGGGCAGGAAGTTCAGGCCGTAGCGCAGGTCGAAGCACTTGATCCTGCGATCGTTGCAGTCGCCGACGAAGGCGCTGCCCTTGACGGTGACGCAGCAGCCGACCGGCACCAGGCTGCCGCCGGGATTGGCGCTGACGATCGGCGCGGTCGAGACGAACGGCCCGGGCGGGGTCTGCACCGGAGCGTTGGCGATGCGCTCGATCCACACCAGGCGCTTGAACAGGTTGAACACGATGCAGCAGCAGCGCCGCGCCCCCTGCGGCTGCGAGGCGAACACGCACACGCGCACCTCGTACGAGCCGCCCGGCAGGACCGTGGTGTTGATCCAGCCGAGCAGCCCGCCGACCACCGCGCTGGCGCCGCTGGTCCCGCCGCCCGGGTAAACCACGCCGTCGCTGCTCCAGCCGGCCTCGTCGTCGCAGCCCGCGCCTTCGACCTTGCGCCATTGCAGCGTGTAGCGGTCGAAGAAGGCGCCGGCGGCGGTACCGATCACCGCCACCGCCAGCCCACCGACCTTGGGTTCGAACGCCTCCTCGGTGCACCCGCTCGGCGCGTCCAGATCGCAGTGCAGCGGGCGGAAGCATTCGCGCAGGCAGCGCCGGTACCAGGCCAGGCAGCGCAGCACGTCGACGAAATTCTTCGCCGACGCCAGGCAGCAGCCGAAGCGGATCGCGCACAGGCACCAGCAGCGGCAGAACCAGAAGAACGGCGCTTTGGCATGCTCTTCGAAGGCTTCGCGGCCGAGCAGCGCCCGCGCGACCTCGAGCGTGTGCAGGCGCTCGAAGATCGCCGCCTCGTCGCCCTCGAAGCAGTCGATCCGGCCGGTGAGCACCTCGTCGGGCAGGCCGGCGGGAAACTCGACCGACGCCAGCTGATCGCTCAGGTAGGGCTTGTACGCGCCGGCCAGCGCCTTGACCAGGAGCTCGAAGTCTTGCCGCTCCTCGGACGTCGGCGGGGTGCTGACCGGTCTGCCCAGCACCTCGCGGATGCAGCGCCAGTAGCGGTACAGGTAATAGGCGAAGGCACGGAAGCTGCGCGGCCGCCGGCACACCAGCCAGCCGAAGATCAGGCAGCAGCGGATGTGCAGCAGGCACCAGCGCCAGCGCTCGGGCGGGCCGAGCAGTTCGCGGCCCTCCGGGGGCAGCGAGCGCAGCGCGATCTCTTCGCTGAAGAAGGCGTCGAACAGGCGTCCCCCCAGCGCCAGCTCCTCTTCGCAGTCCGGCGGCCGGGCCTCGGCCTCCTTCTTCAGCGCCTCGGGGTCCTGGGCGCGCTTGAGGTCCTCCTCGAGCAGCGGCGTGTAGGCCGCGAGCAGGGCTTTCAGTACGAACTGGAAGTCCTCGTCGTGCAGTTCCTCGGGATCGAGCGGTTCTTCGGGATGCATGGCGTCCCCCCTGGTTCCTGGTGAGCGCCGCCGGCGGCGACCGACGGCCCCGAGCCGCCGCGAGACGGCCCGCCTCCCGCATCAAGCGCCCGGGCGGGCCTGAGGCAGCAGGCTCGCATGAGCAGACACGCACACGCCGTTGTGGATGTCGTCAGCGGGCGCAGCGGCGCGGGGCCGCTTCGCCCGGGTGTGCAAGGGCTGAGGATAGTCGAGGAAAACGCGCCCGCGCGGTGATCGCGCCGGCGGCGGGAAGCTCAGCGGCCGAACGCGGCCCGGATGAGCGACTCGTCGCTCGCCACGCTGCGGTTGCGTCCGCCCGCCTTGGCGCGGTACAGCGCCCGGTCGGCGCAGCACAACATCTCGGCCAGCGGGGTGGCCGGCGCCAGCGTGCACAGGCCGATGCTGACGGTGTAGCGGACCCGCGCGGCGCCGACCTCGCGCAGCTCGACGGCGCAGCGCAGCCGCTCGGCCGCCGCCCAGGCCGCCTCGCGGCTGGTCTCGGGCAGCAGGACCACGAACTCTTCGCCGCCAAAGCGTGCGACCAGGTCTTCGGTGCGCAGGCCGGCGCCGGCCACCTGCGCGAAGTCGCGCAGCACCTCGTCGCCGACCAGGTGGCCGTGCGTATCGTTGATGCGCTTGAAGTGGTCGATGTCGACCATCAGCAGCGCGACCGGGCGCTGGCGGCGCTGCGCCGCCGCCAGCGCCCGCTCGGTCAGCTCGAAGAAATGCCGGCGGTTGAACAGCTCGGTCAGGGAGTCGCGGGTGGCGAGCTGCCGCAGCGCCTGCTCGGCGCGCTCGCGGTGCAGCACCAGCAGGCCGAACGAGCCGAGCACGAAGGCGCCAACCCCGACGACGAAGTTCGCGCTCTCGATGGCACTGCGCAGCCCGCTCGGGGCCAGCGGGCCGTCGTGGAGCAGCAGCTCGGCGCAGCGCAGCACCAGCAGCGCCGCCGCCAGGCCGAAACAGGCGATCAGCGTCACGCGGATGCGCGGTGCGCCGCAATCCGGCATGCGCCAGAGCACCGCCACCAGCTGCAGCCGCTGCAGCGCGAACACGCCGTTGGCGCACGCGATCTGCAGCGCCGGCTCGGAGGCGCTCAGCCACTGCCCGAGCGCACCGAGCAGCACCGGTCCGGCCAGGAAGCCGGGCGGCAGGCTGCGCTCGGCGAAGCGCGCGAAGGCCAGCGTCATCAGCGCGAAGCCGCCCGACAGGATCATGGCCGCCGGCCCGAACAGCCGCACCGCCACCACCATCTGCAGGTCGATCCGCAGCACCAGCCAGCCGAGCGCGATCGTCGCCAGCGCCAGCGTCCACATCCGGATGCCGTCGCGCGGCCGATGCGGCGCCATCGCCGCGAAGCCGAGCGCCGCGAGCGCACCGAGGAGGGCCATCACGCCCACCATCGTCTCGATGTCCAGGACCACGCCGACCTCCGTTCCCCGTGCTCGCGCCCAGCCGCCGCAGCTCCTGCGCCGGACGCCCCGGAGCGAGTTCCGCCGCTGCCGGCCGGCAGATGCTAATCGAGACGGCACGTGCAGAACAGCCGTTCGCTCACCCCGCCGACAGCGGCAGCGAACTCGTCTCGACCGCGGTCACCGTGTCCGCGCCGCGCCCGGCACCATCGACTGAATCCCACCCCGCCTATACTTGCCCCGCCAACAACAAACGCAGGGAGCACCGCCATGGCTTTCGACGCATTCGCCACGCTCGCGCTGGCCGTCGCCGTGCTGCTGCTCGGCGGCTGGCTCAACCGCCACGTCGGCGTGCTCGCGCAGTACAACATCCCGACGCCGATCACCGGCGGGCTGCTGTTCGCGGTGCTGATCATGCTCGCCCGCGCCGCCACCGGCCTCGAGTTCCAGTTCGACGCCACGCTGCGCGCGCCGCTGCTGCTCGCCTTCTTCGCGACCATCGGCCTCGGCGCCGATCTGAAGACGCTCAAGCGCGGCGGCCCGAAGCTCGCGCTGTTCCTGCTCGCGATCGCGCCCTTCGTCGTGCTGCAGAACGCCGTCGGCGTCGCGGTCGCGTCCGCGCTCGACCTGCACCCGGTGGTCGGGCTGATCGGCGGCTCGATCACCTTGGTCGGCGGCCACGGCACCGGTGCGGCCTACGCCGGGCGTTTCGCCGACACGCTGAACCTGCAGGGCGCGATCGAGCTGACGGTGACCGCGGCGACCTTCGGCCTGGTGATCGGCGGGCTGATCGGCGGCCCGGTGGCGCAGTGGCTGATGGCGCGCCACAAGCTCGAGGGCCGCGCCCCCGAGCACCACGCGGTCGATCCCGGCCACCCCGAGACCGCGTTCGAAGCCGGCCCGGTCGCAGTCGAGACGGTGATCGTCGCGCTCGGCGCGGTGTTCGTCTCCCTGCTCGCCGGCGGCTGGCTCGACCGCAACGCCCAGCTCGGCCCGGTCACACTGCCGGCTTTCCTGTGGTGCCTGTTCGTCGGCGTCTTGATCCGCAACCTCGGCGCCCTGAGCGGGCGGCTGCACCTGCACCAGGAGACCGTCGACCTGCTCGGCACGGTGTTCCTGTCGCTGTTCCTGGCGATGACGATGATGGGGGTCAAGCTGTGGGAACTGCTCGGCCTGGCCGGGCCGCTGATGCTGATCCTGTTCGCCCAGTCCGCCTTCGCCGCGCTGTACGCCGCCTTGGTCAGCTTCCGCGTGATGGGGCGCAACTACGACTCGGCGGTGATGGCCGCCGGCTTCATCGGCTTCGGCATGGGCGCGACCGCGACCGCGATCGCCAACATGCAGGCATTGACCGCACGCTACGGCCCTTCGCCCGACGCGATGCTGATCGTGCCGCTGGTCGGCGCCTTCTTCATCGACCTGGTCAACGCCCTGGTGATCACCGGCTGGCTCGCGCTGCCGCTGCTGGGAGGAGGCTGAGCGATGCGCCGCTGGATCGTTTGCCTGCTGCTGGGCGCCCTTGCCGCCGGCTGTTCGCGCGCCCCCGACGAAGCCGCACTGCGCGCGAGCCTCGAGACCGAACTCGCCACGCGTCTGCCCGGACTGCTCGCGCTCGCGGACGTGCGCCGCATGGGCAGCGCGCCCGATGCCGCCGGCGGGCGCATCGTCTACTTCCGTGCGAGCCTGAAACTCGTCCGCGACCACGACTTCGCCGCCTGGGCCGGCCCGGGTTCGGCGCAGCTCGCCGCGGTGCTCGGCGCCGGACCCAAGGGGCTCGAGGGCATCGTCAAGGGCGGCAACAAGGCCGGCAGCACGCTCGGGGTCAACGGCACCGCCCGCTTCCGCGAAGCCGGCGACGGCTGGACCTTCGTCGCCGCGCCGGCCGCCACCGCCGCGCCCCCCGCCGAAGCCGCGCAGGATGTGCCCGAGACCCGGCTCGACCGCCTGCTCGGTGCGATCAACGCCGCCGCGCGCGTCAGCGAAACCGCGATGAAGCCGCCGGGCGTGTTGATCGTCGAGCAGGAGCTCGACGACGCCTGGACCCGCATCCAGGGCCGACTCACCCGCGCGCGCGCCGGCTACGCGCTCGCCGCCGGCCCCGAGGACGGCGAGTACTGGCGCGTCGCCAAGGCGATCGAAGCCGTGGCGACCGAGTCGGAGCTGCGCACGACGGCGCTCGCCACCGCCGGCAGCCTCGACAACCTGCGCCTGCTCGCCGCGGGCAAGGTCGCGCTCGTGCTGGTGCAGTCCGACGTCGCCGCGGCAGCGTTCCGCGGCGCGCTGCCGGCCAGTGCCGACGTGCCGACCCTGTCCGGGCTGCGCGCGCTCGGTGCGCTGTATCCCGAGCCGCTGCAGGTGCTGGCGCGCGCCGATGCCCCGCTCGCCAACTTGGCCGACGTGCGCGGCCGGCGCGTCAACCTCGGCCCCGAGGGCTCGGGCACGCGGCTCGCCGCGCTCGCGGCGCTCGCGGCGCACGGTCTGGCGCCGGCCGACTTCGCCGAGGCCACCGCGCTGGCGCCCGGCGAGGCGCTCGCGGCGCTCGCCGCCGGCAGGCTCGACGCCGCGCTGCAGGTGATCGGTGCGCCGGCAGCACAGATCCAGGCCGCCGCCGCGCGCTCGCCGCTGAAACTGGTGGGGCTGGCCGACGATGCCGTCGCGCGGCTGGTCAAGGCCGAGCCGGCCTACGTGCCGTACGCGATCCCGGCCGGCACCTACCCCGGCCAGGCCGCACCGGTGCGCACCGTCGCCGTCACCGCACTGCTCGCCGGCACCGACGCGCTGACCGCGCGCGAAGCCGCACGCATCGCCGCGCTGGTCTACGATCGCGTCGACTACGTCGCCGCCGGCAGCCTGCAGGGCGGGCTGATCGGCCGCGCCCACGCCCGCGACGGCGTCACCGTGCCGCTGCACGACGGCGTGCTGAAGCCGCCGGAAACGCACTGATTGTCGGGGCGGCGGGTGTGCCGCTACGCTCGCCGCCATGCTCTCTTCTCGCCGCACCTACACTTTCGCCCTGCTCGCCTGGCTTGCGCTCGCCGCGGGCGCCGGCGCGCTGGGGGTGCGCGCCGGGCTCGACGCGGCGCGGGCGCGCTTCGAGCAGGATTCGCGCATCGCGCACCGGCTGCTGACGCAGCGCGCCGAGCAGCACGAGGCGGTGCTCGCCGGCCTCGCGGCGCTGCGCGAGGCCGCGCCCGAACTCCCTGAAGCACCGCTGGCGCGCTTCACGGCGCAGCTGCGCGCACACTACCCCCAGCTCGCCGCCGTCGAGCTGTACCGCCGCCAAGCCGGCGGCTGGACGCGCGCGTTCACGACGCGCCCCGAGGCGCCGGCGCTGCCGAGCCTACCCGCGGGCATGTCGATGCCGGGCGGCGATGCGCGCCTCGGCGTACTCGCGGCGAGCGCGCCCGGCGAGTTCGCGCTGGTCCGCCCGCTCGACGGCGCGGCCTTGGTGCTGCACATCGCCGCCGAACGCCTGCTGCCGCCCGACGAGCCGCCGCCGGCGCTCGGCGCGCTGCGCCTGCA
>JBDHRG010000269.1:0-4342 GCA_039807445.1 Candidatus Competibacteraceae bacterium | reverse complement strand
CCGGTACTGGCTCAGGCCGAGCGGCTTCAGGAACTCTTCCAGCAGCATCTCGCCAGGGGATACGGGAGCGATCTCGCGCATGACGGCACCTCCTCAGTGGTAATCGACGATTTCGACCGCGAACGCATCGCCGTCTTCGAAGCGAAAGCACAGGCGCCACTGGTCGTTCTGTCCGAGCGTCCGCTCTATCGGGTCTTGTTCCTGAGCTGTTTGTAGACTTCGTCGTCGTTACGCTTGCCGATGAGCGCCACCTTCACGGTGTCTTCCTCGATCCGGTAGATGATCCGGTACTCGCCAACGTCGACTCGCCGGAACGGATGCCCGCGCAGCGGCTCCGAGTCGTGGGGCTCGGGGTTCTTCAGCAAGCCGAGCACAGTGCCAGCCACCTGGCGGTACTGTTTGGCGGGCAAGCCGTCCAGAAACCTGTGAGCGTCACGGGTGAGGTCGAGCTTCATCCTTCGCCCTTATCCGTCGGCGGCTCGGCTGACAGTTTCCGCAGGGCTTCCTCATGCCCGACGTAGCCGCTGCGCTCCGCGGTGATCGCTCGCTGGGCCCACAGCTCGTCCTCGAGGGCAATGAGTTCCTCGTAGCGGCGCTGCGAGATCAGCACCGCAGAACGGCGCCCGGACTTCTCGATGAAGACCGGTCCGGCCACGCTGGCCTCGAGATACTGGCCAAGCCGATTCTTCAGCTCGGTCGCGGTGACCACGTTGCCGTTCATGCGCTCGCTCCCGATTTTCCCGCTACGATCCAGTCCTGTTTCCTTGGGCTTCAACCATTCCTTCGGAGCAATTTAGCTAAATTGACCAATGTGATCAATTCATGACCTTGTCGTCGTCACGACGGTGAGCACTCAACGGCGTGCCCACTGTGCTCGAGCATCAGCGTTGCACGAACAGCTCGATCGCCGTCCCGCCCTCGAGGGCGAAGCAGTGTTCCTCGGTGATCAGCAGCAGCAAGGCGCACCTGCGCGCGGTAGTCGTCAGCTCTGGGCGCCCAGGCCCTCCGGGACGGTGATGTCGGGTCGAGGCGGCCGCCGTGCACCAGCACGCGCTTGCCGCTGCCGAGATCGATGCGGGCGCGATCGCGGATCACAGAAGCGCTCACCGCGGCCGCCACTGACTACGTCGACCATGCCGACCAGTGAAGCTGGCGTGGATTCAGCGATTCGATGCCTGCGGTTCGACCCTCAGTTTCAGCCCCAACGCATGCAGTACCTTCAGCACGGTGCTGAAGGCGGGGTTGCCTTCGGGGGAGAGCGCCTTGTACAGGCTCTCGCGGCCGAGGCCGGTATCGCGGGCGATCTGCGTCATACCCTTGGCACGGGCGATATCGCCCAGGGCAGCCGCGAGCAGCTTGGGATCCTCCTCTTCCAGCACGGCCTCCAGATAGGCGGCCATGTCCTCCTCGGTCTCGAGGCACTGTGCGGCATCCCAGGGGCGGGTTTCGATCTTGCTCATGACGGCCTCCTACACGTTGCGCGCCATCTCCAGCGCCGTCTGGATGTCCCGGTCTTGCGTGCGCTTGTCACCGCCGGCGAGCAGGACGATCAGTGCCGCGCCGCGCTGCACGGAATACACCCGGTAGCCGGGACCGTAGTCGATCCGCAGCTCGCTGACACCTTCGCCGACCGGCTTCGTATCGCCCGGATTGCCGAGCGACAGACGACGGATACGAACATTGATACGCGCTCGGGCTTGGCGATCACGCAAACCGTCGAACCAGCGGGAGTATGCGTCGGTCTGGAAGATCTCGATCATGCCGAGGACTGTATTCCATAAAATACAAGTCGATCAAGTAGCGAATGCCTCGCCCGATCGAGTCGAGGCAGGTAGGTTCGCTCCTCATTCGCCGACCCCGCCACCGCGGAACTCCTGCGACCGAACCACACGCGATCATCGCGCCGGGGCGCTACCAGCCGGCGGCGGTAGCAGGGAACTGAAAAACGAAGCGGGGGTGGTCGCCCACCCCCGCCGGCTTGCGGACCGCTGTCGCGATCAAGCCTTGATGCGACGGCGCAGTGCCCCGAGGCCGAACAGCCCCGCGCCGAGCAGTGCCAGCGAGGCCGGTTCGGGAACGACCTTGATGGTATCGACGGCGCCGTTGTGGGCGATCGACAGCGAGTAGTTCTTGTCGTTGTCCAGCAAATCCGTGGTGATCTCGAAGTCGCCCGTGGCCGAATACGTCGTGGTTCCGGGGGTGGTCCTGGAGATGGTGCGGGTCAGATCCGCCGGATCGGTCTCGTCGTTGAGCCCGATGCCGCTACCCGCAGCCCCATCCGGCGTCCACTCGAACACGGTGCCGCCGGTGGCGTCGTCGACGATCGAAATCGTGAAGCTCGCCGAGGCGCGCGCCAGGCTGCCGGGTTTCGAGGTCGGATGCAGGAACGCTTCGAGGAACTCGTCAGCGTGGAATCTGAAGGTGATCCTCTCGTCGGCCGCGAGGCTGAACGAGAAGCCCGTCGTCGTGCCGACTTCGGCGGTGCCCTTGCCCGCGTCGGAAGTGTGCAGTTGCGATTCGGCGACGGTGTTGGCCGTGGCCTCCTCGGGCGTACCGACGGGGTCGTTGTCGGTGTCGATGATCGCGCCTTCGAGCCGGGCGTCACCGCGTGCGAAATGAAGGTCGACGCCGACCTGCTGGGCGAAATCGTTCTCGGCGATGCCGGCGCACGACGGCCCCTGGCACGACAGCAGCGGGTCCACCGGTCCGGGCAAGGGGCCATCCGTGTCGGAGGCTATCCCCGGCACGCTCAGCAGATCGCCCAGCGTCGAACCGCTGTTGCCGACGCTGAGCGCATCGAAGTCACTGGTCTGGTACTGCGTGGTGCTGGTGGTGCCACCCTTGAAAATCTGGAAGTCGGAGATCGTCAGGCGCGAGTAGCCTTTGGCACCCGCCTGGGCGGCACCGGCGAAGCTGAACAGACCAACGGCGATCGCCGTTGCCAAAGCCGTCTTGTGCAGAGTTTTCATCCTGGGTTCCTCCTGCGTTCTTCTAGCGGTCATCGTCGGGTCCGGCTCCCTGACTCCGCTCGCGTACGTCTGCCGATCCCGGTCGGAAGAGTGGTCAGCACGGCCCGCCAATCAAGTAAGCATGATTCGTTCCAGTTTTATAAATTGCTTTCAAATAAATGGTTTGACTGTTTATTTTGCCAAACGCCGAACGGTGTTTGTAAAGAATGTTGACGCCGGCTTACCGCGGCCGGTGCGATCGGGCCATGATGCGCGGCCAAGCGCGGCGTCCGAGCCGACCCCGCCGCGTGCGCCTGCCCGGCGCTCGCCCCGGCGTCCGGACCTCCGCACTCGCGCAGGCCGGCCGCAGCGGCTATCGTGCCGGGCACGGCTTCGTGTGCGGCAGTCCTCAGGAGGAGTTCGATGAAACCGACGGTTCTGCGTTTGCGCCTGCTCCCGTCGCTGGCCCTGCTCGGTGCGCTGGCCGCGCCGGCCTGGGCCGACGATCCGCCCGAGGCGCGCCACGTGCAGCAGGCGCTCGAGCGCTGGAGCGGCGGCGAGCTGAAGGCGGCCCAGCTCGAGCTCAAGAACGCGCTGCAGCGCAACCCCGACTATCCGCAGGCGCGCCTGCTGCTCGGGCAGCTCTACGTCGAGATGGGCGACGGCGCCTCGGCCGAGAAAGAGCTGCGGCGTGCCGCCGCGCTCGGCTATGGCGCCGACACGACCGCGGTGCCGCTCGGCAAGGCGTTGCTGCTGCAAGGCGAGTTCCAGCGCCTGCTGCAGGAGGTCCAGCCGCCGCCGGCGCTGCCGGCGGCGGTGGCGGCCGAAGTCCACGCGCTGCGCGGCGAAGCCTACCTCGCCACCGGCAAGCCGCAGGCCGCCGCCGAAGCGTTCCAGTTCGCGCTGACGCTCGAGCCGGCCACCGTCCGGGCCTTGCTCGGCTCGGCCCAACTGGCGCTGCAGGAGCGCAAGGTCGACGCGGCGCGCAGCGGCATCGAGCGCGCGCTGGCCGTCGACGCCAACTCGGCGCTGGCCTGGAGCCTGTTGGGCGATCTGGAGGCCGATCAGCGGCGGCTGAAAGAGGCCGAGGCCGCCTTCGACCAGGCCATCGCGCTGAGCTTCGAGCACAGCGCGGTGCAACTGAAGCGCGCGCTGGTGCGCATCGACCTGCGCGACTACGCCGGGGCGGCCGAAGACGTGCAGGCGCTCGAGCGGGTCGCGCCGGATCACGCCGCAGCCGCCTATGCCCGCGGCCTGCTCGAGTTCCGCCAGAGCCGCTACGCCGAGGCGCGCGAAGCCTTCCAACGGGTGCTGAAGACGCAGCCGAGCAACCTGCAGGCGGCGTTCTACCTCGGCGCCGCGCAGCTCGAGCTGGGCGACCTGGCGCAGGCGGA
>JBDHRG010000268.1:0-4363 GCA_039807445.1 Candidatus Competibacteraceae bacterium | reverse complement strand
TGCGCCAGCTTCAGGCGGTTGTCGCCGGCCGGCTCGAGCGCGATCGCGCCGCCGCCGCTCGCGACCAGCTTGCCGCTGGCGCCGTCGGCAGGCAGCGGCTTGCCGCCGTGGTCGTACAGGTACACGGCATCCGGGGTGACTTCGACGATGGTGCCGTCCCTGGTCTCGAGCATCGTGCCGCCGTGCTTCGACACCGCCTTCAGGTCGGCGTCGGCATGGGCGGCGGCTGCGCCGAGCACCAGGGCGGCGGTCAGCAGGGTCTTGCGCATGGTGTATCTCCTCTCGTGGGATGGAACCTCAGAACGCCTCGTCGCCGGCCGCTTCGACCAGGCGGCGCGCCGGCTTCTCGCCGAACAGCCAGAACAGCACCGGGGTCAGCAGCGTGTCGAGCAGCGTCGAGCTGATCAGCCCGCCGAAGATCACCACCGCGACCGGATGCAGGATCTCCTTGCCCGGGGCGTCGGCGGCGAGCAGCAGCGGCACCAGGCCGAAGGCGGCGACCAGCGCCGTCATCAGCACCGGGGTCAGGCGCTCGAGGCTGCCGCGCACGATCATCGAGGTCGTGAAGTCCTCGTTCTCGTGCAGCATCAGGTTCAGGTAGTGGCTGACCTTGAGGATGCCGTTGCGGGTGCTGATGCCGGCCAGCGTGATGAAGCCGACCAGGCTCGCGACCGACAGCACCTGCCCGGCGAGCCACAGCCCGGCGACGCCGCCGATCATCGCCAGCGGGATGTTGGCCATGATCAGAGCCGAGAAGGTCACCGAGCGGTAACGGCTGTACAGCACCAGGAAGATCAGCGCGAACGACACCAGCGCCAGCAGGGCGATCAGTTGCGAGGCCTCTTCCTGCGCCTGGAACTGGCCTTCGAGCGCGGTGAAGTAGCCCTCGGGCAGCGGGGTGGCTGCCAGCAGCGCGCGGATGTCGGTGACGATCGCCGCCATGTCGCGGCCGCTGTCCCCCGAAGTAGAAGCATTTGCCGAGATGACGATGCGGCGGCGGCCGTTGTCGCGGCTGACCTGGTTGGGGCCGAGGTCTTCGGCCACGTCGGCGACCAGCCGCAGCGGGATCCAGCCGTCGGGCGTCTCGACCAGCAGCTCGGCCAGGCGCTCGACGGTGCGCTCGCCTTCGGCCAGGCGCAGCACCACGTCGAAGCGGCGGTCGCGCTCGATCAGTTGGGTCACGACGCGGCCGTTGGCGAGCGTCTCGAGGGCCTCGCCGACCGCCGCCGGGGTCACGCCGTAGGCGCGCGCGCGCTCGTAGTCGAGCCGCACCTGCACCTGCGGGATCAGCACCTGCTTCTCGATCTGCACGTCGACCAGCCCGGGGACGGCCTTGAGCCGCGTCTCCAGCCCGGCGGCCAGGCCGCGCAGCGTGTCGAGGTCGTCGCCGAACACCTTCAGCGCGATCTGCGCGCGCACCCCCGACAGCAGGTGGTCGAGGCGGTGCGAGATCGGCTGGCCGACGTTGACCGCCGCCGGCAGCACCGCGAGCCGGCCGCGGAGCTCGGCGATCACCGCTTCGCGTGGGCGCTCCGAGGGCTCCAGGTCGACGTCGATCTCGCTCGAGTGCACGCCTTCGGCGTGCTCGTCGAGCTCGGCGCGGCCGGTGCGGCGGCCGACCTGGGTGACCTCGGGCACCGACAGGATCAGCCGCTCGGCGAGCTCGCCGACGCGGTTGGACTCGGCCAGCGAGGTGCCGGGGTTCAGCATCAGGCTGACGGTCAGCGTGCCTTCGTTGAAGGCGGGCAGGAAGGCGCGCGGCAGCGCCAGCATCGCGCCGCCGGCGAGGGCGACCAGCAGCACCGCGGCTGCGAGCAGCCCGCGCGCGTGGCGGAAGGACCAGGCCAGCAGCTTCGCGTCCAGGCGCTTGAGCCAGGCGACCAGCAGGCTGTCGCCGTGCGCCATCAGCTTGGCCTTGGGCAGCAGGTAGTAGCACAGCACCGGCGTCACGGTGACCGAGACGATCATGCTCGCCAGCATCGACACCATGTAGGCGATGCCGAGCGGCGTGAACAGCCGGCCCTCGATGCCCGACAGCGCGAACAGCGGTACGAACACCATCACGATGATCAGCGTCGCGTAGAAGATCGCCGAGCGCACCTCGAGCGTCGCGTGCGCGATCACGGCGAGCGGCGGGCGCGGGTCCGGCCGCTGCGTGTTCTCGCGAAGACGGCGCAGCACGTTCTCGACGCCGACCACGGCGTCGTCGACCAGCTCGCCGATCGCGATCGCGAGCCCCCCGAGCGTCATCGTGTTGATCGACAGCCCCGCGGCCTCGAACACCACCACCGTCATCAGCAGCGACAGCGGGATCGCGGTCAGCGAGATCAGCGTGGTGCGCAGGTTCAGCAGGAAGGCGAACAGCACCACCGCGACCATGATCGCGCCGTCGCGCAGCGCCTCGACCACGTTGCCGACCGAGGCGCCGATGAAGTTGGCCTGGCGGAACAGCAACTCGGGCTCGACGCCCGCGGGCAGCGCGCGGCCGAGCTCGGCCAGCGCGGTCTCGATCGCCGCGGTCAGCTTCACGGTGTCGGCCGCCGGCTGCTTCTGCACCGACAGGATCACCGCGGGCTTGCCGCCGAAGCTGGCGTCGCCGCGCTTGACCCGCGCGGCGAGCTCGACCCGCGCGAGCTGCTTCAGGTACACGGGCTGGCCCTCGCGCACCGCGACCACCAGCTCGGCCAGGTCTTCGAGCCTGGTGGTGCGCCCGATCGCGCGGATCAGGTATTCGCGGCTGCCCTGGTCGATGAAGCCGCCGCTGACGTTGGCGCCGAAGCCCTTCAAGGCGCGCTCGAGCTCGTCGAGGGGGATCTCGAGGTCTTCGAGTGCGGCGACGTCGGGCGTGACCTGGAACTGGCGCACCTCGCCGCCGATCGGGATCACCTGCGCGACCCCGGGCAGCGTCAGCAACCGCGGCCGCAGCACCCAGTCTGCCGTCTCGCGCAGCTGCATCGGCGTGACCGGATTACCCTCGGCTCTCAGCGCGATCAGCATGATCTCGCCCATGATCGAGGTCACCGGCCCCATCTGCGGCGTCACGCCCCCGGGCAGCTGTGCGGCCACCGCCGCCATGCGCTCGGCCACCTGCTGGCGGTTGCGGTAGATGTCGGTGCCCCACTCGAACTCGACGTACAGGATCGACAGCCCGACCCCCGACACCGAGCGCACCCGGCCGACGCCGGGCAAGCCGTTCATCGCCGTCTCGAGCGGGAAGGTGATCAGCTGCTCGACTTCCTCGGGCGCCATGCCCTCGGCCTCGGTCATCAGCGTCACCGTCGGGCGGTTCAGGTCGGGGAACACGTCGACCGGCAGGTCGCGTGCGGTCAGCGTGCCGTAGGCGAGCAGCAGCACCGCGGCCGCGAGCGCGATCAGCCGGTGCGCGAGACTGGTATCGATCAGGCGTTCGAACATGTCGCCGCCCCCTCAGCGCACTTGCGCGAGCAGCGCCGCGCCGACGGTCACGACGCGCTCGCCGCCGGCGAGCCCCTCGGTGACGACGACGTCGACGCCGTCGACCGGCTCGAAGCGCACGCGCTTCGGCGCGAAACGCTCGGCCGAGGTCTGCACGAACACCACCGGCTCGCCGTTGGCGCCGCGCGTCACCGCATCGCGCGGCAGCTTCACGCCGCGCACTCGGCTGCGCGTCTGCGCCAGGATGCGCAGCGGCTGGCCAGCGCTTAAGCCCTCGACCGCTTCCATCACATGGAACTGCATCGGCAAGCCCTGCGAGCGGCGCTGGAAGCCGACGCCGCGCACCTCGAGCGCGAGCACGCGCCCGTCCTGCGTCTCGGCCCAGGCGCGCTCGATGCGCGTGGGCAGCGTTGCGTCGAACACCCGCGCCTCGGCCCACCACGCCGTCGGGTCGACGATCTCGACCAGGGTCTCGCGCGCGTCGGCGATCTGGCCGGCGGCGAGCACGGTCTGGCTGACGGTGCCCGCGACCGGCGCGCGCAGCGCTTCGCGCCCGGCGAGTCCCGTGCCCCTCGCCGCGCGCTGGCCGCGCAGCCCGGCGAGCTCGGCGCGCGCGGCGTCGATCTCGCCCGCCGCGACGCTGCCGACGAGTTGCTGCAGGCGGCCGAGCTTGCGCTCGGCGATGCGGATCTGGCTGTCGAGCTCGGCGAGCTGCGCCTGGCGCTCGCTGGTCTCGAGGCGCGCGGCCAGCGGCACCAGCCAGGCGAGCACCTCGCCGGCTGCGACGCGCTGGCCGATGTGCGGGAAGGCGCCGTTGGCGGGCTCGATGCGCCCTTCCTGCGTCGCCTGCACGCGGCCGCTGTGATTGGGGTCGGCCAACAGGTGGCCCGGGAACACCAGCGTGCGCGGCGTTTCGCCGGCCTCGCCGAGCTGTGTGCGCAGCCCCAGC
>JBDHRG010000032.1:0-26088 GCA_039807445.1 Candidatus Competibacteraceae bacterium | reverse complement strand
TCCCGCTTCCCGCTTCCCGCTTCCCGCTTCCCGCTTCCCGCTTCCCGCTTCCCGCTTCCCGCTTCCCGCTTCCCGCTACCCGCTACCCGCTACCCGCTGCGTGCGCGCCGCGCCGTCGCGGCGAAGGCTTCGGCGCCCTGATAGCCGATCACCCGGCTGGCGCGGCGCTCGGTGCCGTCGGCACCGAAGAACAGGATCGCCGGCGGGCCGTACAGGCCGAAGCGCTTCAGCAGCGCCTGGTCTTCGGCGTCGTTGGCGGTGACGTCGGCGCGCAGCAGCACCGCGTCGGCCAGCGCGGCGCGCACCGCCGGGGCCGGGAAGGTGTCGCGCTCGAGCTCCTTGCAGCTGACGCACCAGTCGGCATAGACGTCGAGCATCACCAGCCGCCCGCCGGCGTCGGCGATCGCGCGCCCGAGCTCGGCGACGGTCTTGACCGGGCGGAACGCCGGCCCGGCTTCGGCCGCCGGGCCGCCGACCAGCGTCAGCCCGGCGAGCGGCCGCCATACTTCGCGCCCGCCGGCGGCGACGCCGATCAAGAGCAGCGCGCCCTGGATCAGGAGCACCAGCCCCAGGCCCTTGACCAGCGTGCGCCAGCTCGGTGCGCCGTGCGGCACTACCGACAGCGCCCCCATGTAGGTGGCGCAGACGATCAGGAGCACCGCCCACGCCGCCATCGCCAGCCAGGCCGGCACGATGCGCTCGAGCATCAGCAGCGCGACCGCGATCAGGCCGACGCCGAACACCGCCTTGACCCGCTCCATCCAGTGCCCGGCGCGTGGCAGGAAGTGCCCGGCGCTGGCGCCGACCGCCAGCAGCGGCGCGCCCATGCCCAGGCTGAGCGCGAACAGCGCCGCGCCTCCGGCGAGCGTGTCGCCGGTCTGCGCGATCACCGCCAGCGCGCCGATCAGCGGCGGCGCGACGCAGGGGCCGACGATCAGTGCCGACAGCAGCCCCATCGCCGCGACGCCGAGGTATTCGCCGCCGCGCTGGCGGTGGCTGAGCGCCGCCAGCCGCGTCTGCAGCCACGCCGGCATCTGCAGCTCGTAGAGCCCGAACATCGAGGCCGCGAGCAGCACGAACAGCGCCGCGAAGCCCGTGATCACCCAGGGGTTCTGGAACAGCGCCTGCAGATTCTGACCCAGGTGCGCGGCGAGCACGCCGGCGACGGTATAGGTTGCCGCCATCGCCAGCACGTACACCGCTGCGAGCAGGAAGCCGCGGCGGCGGGTCAGCGGTTTGCCCTGGCCGGCGATCACGCCCGACAGGATCGGGATCATCGGGAACACGCAGGGGGTGAAGGCGAGCAGCAGCCCCAGTCCGAAGAAGGTCGGCAGCGCCCACAGGCGGTGTTCGGTGAGCAGGCGGGCGAGGCGGTCCTGGTCGGGCTCGGCGCCGCCCGCGGCCGGGGTGGCGGCGCTGGTGCCCGCGGCGCCGGCGCCGCCTAGCGCGATGCGCTGGCGCATCGGCGGATAGCACACGCCGATCTCGGCGCAGCCCTGGTATTCGAGCGTGATCGTGGCATCCGCCGGCCGCGGCGCGTCGAAGGCCAGCCGGATCAGCGCCTGCGCCGCGTCGCGGTGGTAGACCTCCATGCGGCCGAAGTTGGGGTCGTCCTTGGACTCGCCGGCCGGCGTCTCGATGCCGAGCACGCGCACGCCGGGCGAGGGTTCGACGCGGATGCGCTCGCGGTACAGGTAGTAGCCTTCGGCGACGCGCCAGCGTGCGAGCACGGTGTCCGCGCCGGGCTGCTCGGTGCGCAACACGAAGGCTTTTTCGGGCTCGAGCAGTTCGGGCTCGCCGCGCTTGCCGAACAGGTCGAACGCGGCCGAAGCCGGTGGCACGAACAGGCCCGCGAGCAGGGTGAGCAGAGGGAGCAGGATTCGCTTCATTCGGGCAGTCCGACGCCGGCGGCGAGCCAGGCGAGGTAATCGGGGGCGCCGGCGACGATCGGCAGCGCGATGAGTTCGGGCACGTCGTAAGGGTGCAGCGCGCGGATGCGCGCCGCGAGCGCGTCGAAGCGCTCGGCGCGGGTCTTGATCAGCAGCAGCACTTCGCGGTCGTGGACGAGCACGCCTTCCCAGCGGTAGATCGAGGTCAAACCGGGCACCAGATTGACGCACGCGGCCAGTTCCTCGTCGACCACGCGCTCGGCGATGCGTTCGGCGACGCCGGCGTCGGGGCAGGTGCAGAAAATCACGCGGTAAGCCTTGTCCATCGCTCGGGTCGTCCCCATAGTCTTGCGCTCGTCATTATACGGAGGCCCCCGCCGGTCGGGGCGCCTGCGTCACGAGGGTCCGTGCGTGAAGCTTTCCAGTCTGATCCTGCCGGCGCTGCTGCTGCTGCCGGTGGTCGAGATCTACACCTTCGTCGTCGTCGGCGGCTGGATCGGCGCCGGCCCGACCGTGGCTCTGGTCGTGCTGGCGGCGCTCGTCGGCTTGGGCCGGCTGCAGCGCGGCGGCCTCGAGACGCTGATGCGGGCACGCGCGGCGATGGCCGCCGGCATCCCGCCCGAGCGCGAGCTGCTCGAGGGCGCGCTGGCGATGCTCGGTGGCCTGCTGCTGCTGATCCCGGGCTTCGTCACCGACCTGCTCGGCATCGCCCTGCTGGTGCCGGCGATCCGCGTGCGGCTGGCGGCGCGCGCGGTCCGCGCGGCCGGCGTGCGTGCCGGCGCGCGCGTGATCGACGGCGAGTACCGCCGCGTCGACGAAGCCGGCGCACCGGGCCTGGATTCGGAGCGCCGCGATCGATCCAAGCCTTAGAAGCGCCCGGCGGGCCGACCCCATCCTCGGGGGCGTCCCTTGACAGGGGCTCGAGCCCGAATACTATTAGCACTCGCCAGAGGTGAGTGCTAACAAAGCACCGTACCATCCACCCTGAAACCTGAGGAGAGGACACATGAACCTTCGCCCCCTGCATGACCGTGTGGTCGTCAAGCGCATGGAAGAGGAAACCAAGACCGCCGGCGGCATCGTGCTGCCGGGCAACGCTGCCGAGAAGCCTTCGCGCGGCACCGTGCTCGCGGTCGGCCGCGGCAAGATTCTCGAGAGCGGCGAGGTGCGCCCGCTCGACGTCAAGGTCGGCGACCACGTCCTGTTCGGCAAGTACTCGGGCAGCGAAGTGAAGCTCGAGGGCGAGGAAGTCCTCGTCATGCGCGAAGACGAGATCATGGCGATCATCGAGGGCTGAGGCCCCCGGTCCGCGCCCTGCCAGTCCTGAACCCCATCGAATCCAGAGGAATATCGAGCAATGGCTGCCAAAGACGTCAAGTTCGGTGACGACGCCCGCGTGCGCATGGTGCGCGGCATCAACATCCTGGCCAATGCCGTCAAGGTCACCCTCGGCCCGAAGGGCCGCAACGTGGTGCTGGACAAGGCTTTCGGTGCCCCGACCGTGACCAAGGACGGCGTCTCCGTCGCCAAGGAAATCGAGCTCGCCGACAAGTTCGAGAACATGGGCGCGCAGATGGTGAAGGAAGTCTCGTCGAAGACCTCCGACGTCGCCGGCGACGGCACCACGACCGCCACCGTGCTGGCCCAGGCCATCGTCCGCGAGGGCATGAAGTCGGTCGCTGCCGGCATGAACCCGATGGACCTCAAGCGCGGCATCGACAAGGCCGTGATCGCCGCGGTCGAGGAGCTGAAGAAGCTGTCCAAGCCCTGCGCCGACGACAAGTCGATCGCCCAGGTCGGCACCATCTCGGCCAACGGCGACGAAGACATCGGCCGCATCATCGCCGACGCGATGGCCAAGGTCGGCAAGGAAGGCGTGATCACCGTCGAGGAAGGCTCGGGCCTCGAGAACCTGCTCGACGTGGTCGAAGGCATGCAGTTCGACCGCGGCTACCTGTCGCCGTACTTCATCAACAACCAGCAGTCGATGGCGGCGGAGCTGGAAAACCCGTACATCCTGATCACCGACAAGAAGATCTCGAACATCCGCGACTTGCTGCCGGTGCTCGAGGGCGTCGCCAAGAGCGGCAAGCCGCTGCTGATCATCGCCGAGGACGTCGAGGGCGAGGCGCTGGCGACGCTGGTGGTCAACACCATCCGCGGCATCGTCAAGGTCGCCGCCGTCAAGGCGCCGGGCTTCGGCGATCGCCGCAAGGCGATGCTGCAGGACATCGCGATCCTGACCGCCGGCCAGGTGATTTCGGAAGAAGTCGGCCTGACGCTGGAGAAGGCCACGCTGGCCGACCTCGGCACCGCCAAGAAGGTCGTGGTCGCCAAGGAAAACACCACGCTGATCGACGGCGCCGGCTCGGAAGCCGACATCAAGGCCCGCGTGCAGCAGATCCGCGCCCAGATCGAGGAGGCCACCTCGGACTACGACCGCGAGAAGCTGCAGGAGCGTGTCGCCAAGCTCGCCGGCGGTGTCGCCGTGATCAAGGTCGGTGCCGCGACCGAGGTCGAGATGAAGGAGAAGAAGGCCCGCGTCGAAGACGCGCTGCACGCCACCCGTGCCGCGGTCGAGGAAGGCGTGGTCCCCGGCGGCGGCGTCGCGCTGATCCGCTCGCTGCAGGCGATCAAGGGCCTCAAGGGCTCCAACCACGACCAGGACGTCGGCATCGCCATCGCCCTGCGCTCGATGGAAGAGCCGCTGCGCCAGATCGTCGCCAACGCCGGCGACGAACCCTCGGTGGTGCTGGACAAGATCTCGGCCGGCGCGGGCAACTACGGCTACAACGCCGCGACCGCCGAGTACGGCGACATGATCGACATGGGCATCCTGGACCCGACCAAGGTGACCCGCTCGGCGCTGCAGAACGCGGCATCGGTCGCCGGGCTCCTGATCACCACCGAGGCGATGGTCGCCGAACTGCCGAAGAAGGAAGAGCCGCCGATGCCGGGCGGCATGGGCGGCATGGGCGGCATGGACATGATGTGATGCCCTCCGGCCTGCGCGCCTGAGTCGACCCAAGCCCCGCGCGAGCGGGGCTTTCTTTTTGCGCGGCGCAACGGCGCCATGCTTGAATGCGCATTCGAACCCGAGCCGCCGCGGCAGTCGCGGTGGCGGGGCAGGCGAGTGAACAGGGAATGAAACGGATCGGCTGGATCCTCGTGGGGATCGCGGTGCTCGGGGGCGGCTATGCCGGCGCCACCTGGTGGGCGGGGCAGGAAACCGAGCGGCAGTACCGCCTGTGGATCGGCGAGCTGAACCGCGAGCAGCAGGCGTTGCGCCTGTCCGGCGAGCGCTACCAGCGCGGCTGGCGGCAGTCCGAAGCCGTGACCCGGATCGAGTTCACCCCGGCCGACGGCGGTGCGCCGCTGGTGTTCTTCGCCGAGCACGCGATCCGCCACGGCCCCCTGCCGCTGGCGCCGTGGCAGCAGGACGAGCGCTTCGCGCCCGCGGTCGGCGCGATGCGTACCGTGCTGCGGCTCGACCCGGCGACGTCGCAGAAGCTCGACGGGCTCTACTCGGGCGTCGAGGCCGCCGAGCTGAGCTCGCTGCTGCGCTTCGGCGGCGCCAGCCGCCACGGGCTGAAGATCGCCGGCACCTCGTTGGCCGATCCGGCCAAGGGCGGGCGCTTCGAATTCTCGGGCATCCAGGGGCGCTTCGAGCTCGGCCCGGACGGCGCCACCCTGGCCGGGACCCTGGCCGGCGAAGGGCTGAAGCTCGAATCCCCCGACGGCGATCACGCCGCGCTGCAGGGCCTGGCGCTGGAGTTCGACCTCAAGCGCGGCGCGGAGGGCGTCTGGTCCGGCGATACCGGGCTCGGCGTGGCGCAGGTTTCGATCGCCGGCCCTGGCATCGAGATCGATACCCGCGTCGAGGGGCTAGGGCTCGCGCAGCGGACCGAGGCGCGCGCGGCAGGGCTGCTCGACGTGCGCCAGACCTGGTCGGTCGCGCAAGTGCTCACCGACGGCAAGCCGCTCGGCCACGGCGAGCTGGTGCTGCTTGCCCGCAATCTGCACGTGCCGAGCCTGCAGGCGCTCGAGCCGGAAAACCTCGCCGACTGGCCCGACGAGCCGGCGGCGCTGCAGCAGCGTCTGCTCGAACTGGCAGCACCGGTGCTGGCGCACAAACCGGTGTTCGGCATCGAGCGCCTGCACCTCGCGATCGAGGGGCAGCCGGCGCCGATCGACGCCAAGTGGCTGTTCGGCCTCAAGGCACCCGCGAGCGCGCTCGATTCGCCGCAAGCCTGGGCCGAGCTGGGCGACTCGGCCGATATCGCGTTCGACATCCCCGGGCTCAAGCTCGGCGATGCCGACCAGGGTGTCGAGATCGACAAGTTCGCGCTGCGGTTCGAGCTGACGCCGGGGCTCGTCGCGGCGCGCGCTACCGGGGGGGCGGCGAAGATCGCGCTTCGCGGCCACGGCGAGGGCGGCTTCGGCGCGCTCGAGCTCGAGGGCCTCGAGCTCGCGGTCGATCAGACGCGCGGCGCCAACGGCCTGTTGCTCGGCCCCGCCAGGTTGGCACTTGGGCGGCTGCAGATCCGCGGCGACGAGGAGCCGCAGGCGGTGGCGCTGACGAAGCTCGTGATCGACGGCAATGGTTCGGAGCAAGGCGAGTACGTCGCCGGCCGCAGCAAGCTCGCGCTCGGCGAACTACGGCTCGGTGACGAGCCGCTCGGCGGCGGCGAGCTGACGCTGGTGTTCGAACGGCTGTACGGTCCGGCGCTGCGCGCGCTCGATGCCGCGACGCAGCGCCTGTCGGCGCCGTTCCAGCCGACGCCGGAAGCGTCCGAGGCGCTGGCGGGCGAGCTGCAGCAAGCTGCGCTGAAGCTGCTCGAGCACAAGCCGGTGCTGAAGCTCGAAGGCGTGCGCATCGACATGGCCGGCGAGCCGAAGCCGGCCGAAGCGGCGGCGGTGCTGCAATTCCAGACGCTGCCGGGCGAAGCGCTCGAGTCCGGCGCCTGGCCGCTGCAGCTGCTCGAGCGCGGCGAAGCCAGGCTCGTGCTGCCGGAAGCCTTCATCCGCGCCGCGCTGGCCGGCAGCGTGCGCAGCCAGCTCGCGTTCGCCGCCGAGCTCGCCGAGATGGAGGCGCGCACCGCAGGCCCGGGCAAGCGGCCGGTGCCGGTCGCGCTGCCGAGCTTCGAGGAGGCCTTGGACCAGGCGCTCGAGGGGCAGCTCGCGCCGCTCGAGGGCGCCGGTTTCATTCGCCGCGACGAGGGCGTGGTGCGCACCGAGGCCAGGCTCGAGCACGGCAGGCTGACGCTGAACGGCACCGAGCTGCCGCTGGAGTGAAGCGGCTCCGACGACGCGATGGCGCAGGGTTGTAGGGCGGGTCGGGTCGCAGGCCGTAACCCGCCCTGCGAGCACGAGTGACAGGGGAAGGGCGATGAGCGCCGAGGTTCTGGAAACGCTGCCCGAGGCGCTGCGCGCCGAAACCGCCGAGCGGCTCGGGGCGTGGCGCGAGGCTTGTGCGCGCGCGGGGGTCGAGCTGCCGCGCGTCGATGAAGTCGCCGCGCACGTGCTCGCGGCGAGCGAGTTCGTCGCCGAGAGCCTGGTGCGCGAGCCGGGGCTGCCCGCGGCGATGGCCGAGCGCCTCGGACGCGCCCAGGCCCCCGGCGAGCTGCGCGGCCGGCTCGAGGCGGCGCTCGAGGGGGTGGCCGGCGAAGACGAGCTCGGTCTGCGGCTGCGCCGCGTGCGCCGCGCCGAGATGGTGCGCATCGCCTGGCGCGACCTCGGCGGGCTGGCCGAACTGTCGGAAACGCTCGAGGACCTGACCGAGCTGGCCGATGCCTGCGTCGACGCCGCGCTCGCGCGCCTGTACGCCTGGGAGGTGGCGCGCTTCGGCACGCCGCGCGACGAGCGCGGCGAGGCGCAGCGGCTGGTGGTGCTCGGCATGGGCAAGCTCGGCGGACGCGAGCTGAACTATTCGTCCGACATCGACCTGATCTTCGCCTTCCCCGAACGCGGCGAAACCGACGGCCGCCGCGGGCTGGCCAACGAGGAGTTCTTCCTGCGCCTCGGCCAGCGCCTGATCAAGGCGCTCGACGCGCCCACCGCCGAAGGCTTCGTATTCCGCGTCGACATGCGGTTGCGCCCCTTCGGCGATTCCGGGCCGCTGGTCGGCAGCTTCGCCGCCTTCGAGAACTACTACCAGACCCAGGGGCGCGAATGGGAGCGCTACGCCTTCATCAAGGCGCGCGCGATCGCCGGCGACATCGCGGCCGGCGAGCGCCTGCTCGCCGGCTTGCGGCCCTTCGTCTACCGCCGCTACCTCGACTACGGCGCCTTCGAATCGCTGCGCGAGATGAAGGCGATGATCGCGCGCGAAGTCGAGCGCAAGGGCTTGCAGCGCAACGTCAAGCTCGGTCCCGGCGGCATCCGCGAGATCGAGTTCATCGGCCAGGCGTTCCAGCTGAGCTACGGCGGGCGCGAGCCGGCCTTGCGCGAGCGCAGCATCCTGAAGGTGCTCGATGAGCTCGGCGCGCGCGCCCGCCTGCCCGACTACGCGGTCGAGGGGCTGAAGGCGGCGTACGCCTTCCTGCGCCGCACCGAGAACCGGCTGCAGGCCTGGCGCGACCAGCAGACGCACGACTTGCCCGACGAGCCGCGAGCCAAGCTGCGGCTGGCGTTTGCGATGAGTCATGCCGACTGGCCGGCGTTCCGCTCGGCGCTGCTCGGCCACTGCCAGTTCGTCGCCGCGCAGTTCGAGCAGGTGTTCGCCGCGCCGCAGGCCGAGATCGCCGCCGAAGGCCAGGGCGGCGAGCTCGGCGCCGTGTGGCGCCACACGCTGAGCGAAGACGCCGCGCACGCGGCGCTGGCGGCGCACGGCTACCGCGAGCCCGCGCGCGCGCTGGCGGCGCTCGGGCGGCTGCGCGCCTCGTTCGCCTACCGTACGATGCGCAGCCAGGGCGAGGCGCGGCTCGACAAGCTGATGCCGCTGCTGCTCGGCGCGGTCGGCGGCTTCGACGCGCCCGAGCGCACGCTCGAACGCGTCGTGCGGCTGCTCGAGGCGATCCTGCGCCGCTCGGTGTACCTGGCGCTCCTGGTCGAGAGCCCGCTGGCGCTGTCGCAGCTGGTGCAGCTGTGTGCCGCGAGCGAATGGATTTCCGAGCACCTGGCGCGCTACCCGATGCTGCTCGACGAGCTGCTCGCGCCCTCGTCGCTGTACGCGCCGCTCGACCGCGCCGGGCTCGCCGCCGAGCTCGACCGGATGCTGGCGCGCGCGCCCGCCGACGACGCCGAAGGCGTGCTCGACGCGCTGCGCCACTTCAAGCAGATCAACGTGCTGCGCGTCGCCGCTGCCGACGTCACCGGCGCGCTGCCGCTGATGATCGTCAGCGACCACCTGAGCGAGATCGCCGAAGTCCTGGTCGAGCGCTGCGTGCTGCTCGCCTGGCGCGATCTGGGCGCGCGCCACGGCGTACCGCACTGTTGCGACGAGCGCGGTGCGCGCGAGGCGGCGTTCGCGGTGATCGGCTACGGCAAGCTCGGCGGCATCGAACTCGGCTACGGCTCGGACCTCGACCTGGTGTTCCTGCACGATTCGTGCGGCGACGAACAGGAAACCGACGGCGCCAAGCCGCTCGACAACGCCAGCTTCTTCGCCCGCCTGGCGCAGCGCGTGATCCACATGCTGACCACGGCCACCGCCGCCGGTGTGCTGTACGAGGTCGATACGCGGTTGCGGCCCTCGGGGCGCTCGGGGCTCCTGGTCGCGAGCCTCGACGCCTTCGCCGAGTATCAGCGCAGCTCGGCCTGGACCTGGGAGCACCAGGCGCTGGCGCGCGCGCGCGCCATCGTCGGCCCGCCGAGCATCGTCGAGCGCTTCGGCGCGATCCGCCTCGAGGCGCTGTCGCGCCCGCGCGAGCGCGAGGCCTTGCGCGCCGAGGTGCGCGCGATGCGCGAGCGCATGCGCAGCGAACTCGGCTCGCGCGAGGCGGGGCGCTTCGACATCAAGCAGGACCGCGGCGGCATCGCCGACATCGAATTCATGGTGCAGTATCTGGTGCTGGCGCACACGCGCGACGAGCCGATCCTGGCGCGCTTCACCGACAACGTGCGCCAGCTCGCCGCGCTCGAGGCGACCGGGCTGCTGTCGTCGTGGACCGCGGGCTTGCTGCGCGACACCTACCGCGCGCTGCGCAGGCGCGTGCACCTGGCCAAGCTGCAGGACCAGCCGGCGGTGGTCGACGAGGGTGAGCTGCGCGCGCAGCGCGCCGAAGTCGCGCGGCTGTGGTGCGAGATCATGGAGCGCTGAACCGGGCCGCGCGGGCGTCACGCGCACGTACCACGCCGCGGACGGTCGCCCGTACCCCGCCGGCGCCGGATGTGGTCAAATACACCGCCTTGACGGCGGCCGACGCGGCCGTCCACACGAGCGAACGAGGAGACATCCACATGGCAACGATGGACGATCGCGACGGCGTGATCTGGGTCGACGGGCAGATGGTGCCCTGGCGCGAGGCCAGGGTGCACGTGCTGACCCACACGCTGCACTACGGCATGGGCGTGTTCGAAGGCGTGCGCGCCTACGAGACCGGCAAGGGGCCCGCGATCTTCCGCCTGCACGCGCACACCGACCGCCTGTTCAACTCGGCGAAGATCTTCGCGATGCACGTCCCCTTCGACAAGGACACGCTGAACGCCGCGCAGCGCGCCGTGATCCGCGAGAACGGGCTGAAGAGCGCCTACATCCGGCCGATGTGCTTCTACGGCTCCGAGGGCATGGGGCTGCGCGCCGACAACCTCAAGGTGCACGTGATGATCGCCGCCTGGGAGTGGGGCGCCTACCTCGGCGCCGAGGGCATGGAGCGCGGCATCCGCATCAGGACCTCGTCGTTCACGCGCCACCACGTCAACATCACGATGACGCGCGCCAAGTCGAACGGGACCTACATCAACTCGATGCTGGCGCTGCAGGAAGCGATGCGCGACGGCTACGACGAGGCGCTGCTGCTCGACCCCGAGGGCTACGTCGCCGAGGGCTCGGGCGAAAACTTCTTCATGGTCAAGAACGGCGTGCTCTACACGCCCGAGCTGACCTCATGCCTCGAGGGCATCACCCGTGACTCGGTGCTGACGCTCGCGCGCGAAGCCGGGCTGGAGATCCGCGAAAAGCGCATCACCCGCGACGAGGTGTACATCGCCGACGAAGCCTTCTTCACCGGCACCGCCGCCGAAGTCACGCCGATCCGCGAGCTCGACGGTCGCGTGATCGGCATCGGCCGCCGCGGCCCGGTGACCGAGAAGCTGCAGACGCTGTACTTCGACCAGGTCCACGGCCGCCGCGAAGTCCACGCCGACTGGCTGAGCCACGTCTGAGCCCCCGTCTTCACCGGCCGGGGCGCATGCGCTCCGGCCGCGCCGTCCCAGGAGAGCATTACCGTGGCTTCCCCGACCCCGGAAATCACCGCCAACGCGCAGAACCGCTACGAGGTCACGCGCAAGGACTTGCCGCTGTCGTGCCCGATGCCGGGCATGGCGCTGTGGAACTCGCACCCCAAGGTCTACCTGCCGATCGAGGACAAGGGCTACGCCAAATGTCCGTACTGCGGCGCGGACTACGTGCTGAAGGACTGATGCCCTGCGGCGGGAGGAACGCTCCGTGAGCTTCGAGCAGACCCTGAGCGCACACGCCGAGGTGATCCGCGGACTCACGCCGCTGGCGCCGCAACTCGAGACGCTGGTCACGCGCCTGGCCGACTGCCTGGATGTCGGCGGCAAGATCCTGTGGTTCGGCAACGGCGGCTCGGCTGCCGACAGCCAGCACCTGGCCGCCGAACTGGTGGTGCGCTACCGGGCCAACCGCCGCGCGCTGGCCTCGATCGCGCTGACCACCGACACCTCGATCCTGACCGCGCACGCCAACGACTTCGGCTTCGAGACGGTGTTCGCGCGCCAGCTCGAGGCCTTGGCGCGTCCCGGCGACGTGGCGATGGCGATCTCGACCTCGGGCGACAGCCCCAACGTGCTCGCCGGGGCGCAAGCCGCGCGTGCGCTCGGCGTGTACTGCGTCGGCTGGACCGGTGCGCGCGGCGGCAAGCTGGCCGAACTCGCCGACGAGTGCCTACGCGTGCCCTCCGGTGTCACCGCGCGCATCCAGGAGGCGCACATCCTGATCGGCCACTGGCTGTGCGAGGCGCTGGAGCAGAGATACGGGTGAGGAGTGAAGGGTAAGGAGTGAGGAGTACCCCGCCCGACCCTCACCCCTCACCCCCCACCCCCCACCCCCCACTGGGCTCATGAACCTCCACCCCCGCCTGCCTGATTTCGCCCGCGCCTGTGTCCTGGTCGTCGGCGACCTGATGCTCGACCGCTACTGGAGCGGCGCGACGCGGCGCATCTCGCCCGAGGCGCCGGTGCCGGTGGTGCACGTGCGTGCGGCGGAAGACCGCCCCGGTGGCGCCGGCAATGTCGCGCTGAACGTCGCCGCGCTCGGCGCCCGGGCGACGGTGCTCGGCCTGGTCGGTGACGACGAGGCGGCCACAGCGCTGCGCACCAAGCTCGAAGCCGCCGGCGTGGCCTGCGCCTTCGAGACGGTCGAAGGCGCACGCACGATCACCAAGCTGCGCGTGCTGTCGCGCCACCAGCAGCTGATCCGCCTCGACTTCGAGGACGGTTTCGACGCGCGCGCCGCCGGGCGGCTGGCGGCGCGCTTTGCCGCCTGCCTGGCGCAGGCCGACGTCGTCGTGCTGTCGGACTACGCCAAGGGCACGCTGTGCGCACTCGAACCGCTGATCGCCGCGGCGCGCGCGCGCGGCCTACCGCTGCTGGTCGACCCCAAGGGCAGCGACTTCGCCCGCTACCGCGGCGCGACGCTGGTCACGCCGAACGAAGCCGAGTTCGCCGCGGTCGCCGGCCCCTGGGTCGACGATGCCGGACTGGTCGCCGCGGCGCGCCGGCTGGCTTCGGACTGCGGCCTGGAGCACGTGCTGGTGACACGCAGCGAACGCGGCATGACGCTGGTCGAAGGCAGGGGCGGCACCGCCCACCATATCCCTTCCCGCGCGCGCGAAGTGTTCGACGTCACCGGCGCCGGCGACACCGTGGTCGCGGTGCTGGCCGCGGCGCTGGCCGCGGGCAGCGCGCTGCCCGACGCGGTGCAGTTCGCCAACGCCGCCGCCGGCATCGTCGTCGGCAAGCTCGGCACCGCGACCGTCTCGGCCGAGGAACTGCGCGCCGAGCTGGCGCCGGCGGCGCTGGTGCGCCACGGCGCGCTGGTGCGCGACGAGCTGCTGGCGCAAGCGGCGGCGGCGCGCGCGCGCGGCGAGCGCATCGTCATGACCAACGGCTGCTTCGACCTGCTGCACGCCGGCCACGTCGCCTACCTCGAGCAGGCCGCGGCGCTCGGCGACCGCCTGATCGTCGCGGTCAACGACGACGCTTCGGTGCGCCGGCTCAAGGGCGAGGCCCGCCCGATCAACCCGCTGGCCAGCCGCATGGCGGTGCTCGCCGGGCTGCGCGCGGTCGACTGGGTGGTACCGTTTTCCGAAGACACGCCGCGCGCGCTGATCGCGGCGGTGCTGCCCGATGTGCTGGTCAAGGGCGGCGACTACCGCCCCGAAGCGATCGCCGGCAGCGAAGAGGTGCGCGCCGCCGGCGGCGAAGTGGTCGTGCTCGGCTTCCTCGACGGCTACTCGACCACGGCGACGGTCGAACGGATCCGCGGGGCTTGAGCGCCGCGAAGGTCCGGGTCAGTCGCTGTCCTGTTCCTCGTCGTCGGTCGCGACGTCGACGATCGCCCCGCCGACCTTGAACGGGACCTTGGCGACCGCGATCGCGGCATCGGTGGCGGTATCGACCACGAGGCCGACGCATCCTTGGAGGGCGAGCGCCAGCGAAATCGAGGCAAAGAGCCTGACGACGGTTTTCATCGGTTTACGTCCTTCGGGATGAGCAAAATTTTTTAACATAGCGGATCGAAGCTGTAGCCGAACAGCCGTATGTCCGGCCCGAAGTGCTGCGCGACCCGTTCCGCCAGCGCGTCGGTGTAGTAGCTGCGGTAATCCTTGTCGCGGTCCCTGGCCTGGCGCTTGTGCGGCAGCGCGGGCGCCTTGACGCCGATGCGGCGACATACCTCATCGAAGTCGGCGTGCAGGTTCTCGTAGCGGCCGATGAAGTCGACCAGCACCTTGCCGTGCAGGTCGACGCAGTAGTCGGACTGCAGCTCGATCGAGGTGTCGACGTGGTACTGGTAGGGGCGCTCGGGGTCGAGCTTCCAGCCGATGAACTGCTCGAAGGTCTCGACGTGGCTCATCAGGTGCGGGCGCTCGCGGCGGATGTGGTGGAACGAGCTGACCTGCAGATCCCACGGATTGCGCACGAACACGAACTTGAACAGCCGCTCGAACAGCTCGCGCGGCAGCATCTCGTGTGCGGCGACGATCTTCGAATGGCGCGGGAACTTGATCCCGAGCCGGTGCCCGCTCAGTGCGCTGATCCGCGAGCACAGGAACTGGATCGGGTACCAGGGGTCGCGCAAGCGCAGCGGCGCCAGGGCGTCGCGCACCGAGGTGCCGCCGGTCTTGGCGGTGTGCACGAACAGGAAGTTGTATTTCAGCGACAGCAGCATGCGGAGCCCTACGAGCGGCTCCCTGCCCCCACGCGGGGGAAGGGTGGGGTGGGGGGGGGGGCGTCGAGGCCGAGCGCGGCGAGGTAGCCGTCCGCGGCGGCATCCTGGGTGTAGCCGGCGACCGCCGTTCGCAGCGTTGCAGCCGGCAGCGGCGCGGCCAGCGTCGCGCGCATCGCCGCCGCCAGGGCCCCGGGGTCGCCGACCGGCACCAGCGGCCCGAAACGCCCGCCCGCCAGCAGCTCGCGCGGACCCGAGGGGCAGTCGGTCGCGACCGCCGGCACGCCGAGTGCGAGCGCCTCGGTCAGCACGTTCGGCGAGCCCTCCCAGGCCGAGGACAGCACGAACAGCTGCGCGCGCGCCATCCAGGCGTAGGGGTTGGCGTCGAAGCCCGGCAGCGCCACGCGCGCGCGCACGCCGAGCTCGGTCGCCAGGCTTTCGAGCACCGCGCGCAGCCGACCCTCGCCGAGCACGATCAGCCGCGCCGGGCGCTCGGCGTCGAGCCGCGCAAAGGCGCGCAGCAGCGTCGCGAAATCCTTCTGCTCGGTCAGCCGGCCGGCACCGAGGACCACCGGGTCGCCGCCGTCGGTCAGCCACGGGTGCGGGCACGGTGCCGCGGCGAGCTCGGCGAGGCGTGGCGTGAGCACCGGGTTGCGGACCACGGCGATCCGCGCCGCCGGCAAGCCGGTCAGCCGTGCGGTGTCTGCGGCGACACCCTCGGACACCGCGACCACGCACTCGACGCGGCGGTAGCTCAGCCGCATCGGCGCGACGCGCAGCCAGCGCGCGAGTCCCGAGCGGCCCTCGAGCGCCGCCGACAGGTTGGTGCCGAGCCGGCCGACGATGCGGCAGTCGACGCCGGCCAGCCAGCGTGCCGCCACCGCAGCGCGGATCGCGCGGTCCTTGGCCGCCAGCAGTGCCGCGGGGCGTTCGCGCTTCAGGTAACGCGCGATCGCCGGCGCGGCGAGCCCGCTGTGGCGCACGCCGAGGTCGATCAGGTTCACGCCCGCCGGCAGGCGGTCGAGGTGGGCGCTGTCGGCGCGGATCGCGAGCAGGTCGACGGTGAGGCCGCGCGCGGCGATGCCTTCGGCCAGGTTCAGCACCATGCGCTCGGGGCCGCCCTCGCCCGAGAACGAGATCAGGATCGGCAGCCGGGTCATGCGTCCGTCTCCGCGAGGCCGAGCGCTTGCAGATAGGCGCGCGCGCTGGCGTCGATCGCATACGGCGCGGCGGCCGCCGTCAGCGCATCGTGCGCCGGCGGCGCCGCGAGCGTGCGCGCCAGCGCCGCGGCGAGCGCGGCCTCGTCGCCGACCGGCACCAGCGCGCCGAGGCGGCCGCCATCGAGCAGCTCGGCCGGGCCCGAGGGACAGTCGCAGGCGACTACCGGCGTGCCGAGCGCGAGCGCCTCGATCAGCACCACCGGCATGCCCTCCCAGCGCGAGCTCAGCGCGAAGGCGGCGGCGCGCGCCATGCACGGGTACGGGTTGGGCACGAAGCCGGGCAAGGCCACGGCCGCCTGCGTGCCGAGCTCGATCGCGAGCCGCTCGAGCTCGCCGCGCCGGCGTCCCTCGCCGAGGATCAAGAGCCGGCAGTCGTGCGTGCGGCGCAGCCGCGCATGGGCGCGGATCAGCGTCGCGAAGTCTTTTCGTTCGGACAGCTCGCCGACGCCGAGGATCACCGGCGGTCCATCGTCGTGGAACCACGGATGCACGGCGGGCGCGGCTGCGCGCGCGGCCATGTCCGGCGCGACGATCGGGCTCGGCACGACGCGGATGCGCTCGAGCGGCAGCCGCGCGTGGTGGGCGAAGTCTGCGGCGGCGCCGCGCGAAGGCACCAGCACCGCGTCGGCGCGGCGGTACAGCGTGCGCATCGACCAGGTCTGCAGCCAGCGCTCGAGCGCTCCGCGGCTCGCCAGGTTCACCGACACCGTGGTGCCGAGGCGCACGCCGAGGCGGGTGTCGACGCCGGCCAGGCGCCGCGCCCAGATCGCAACGCGGTTGACGCGGTCCTTGTCGGTCAGTAGCGCGCGCGGTCGGGTGCTGCGCAGGTAGCGCACCAGCGCCGGCAGCGCCGAATTGACGTGGCGTGCGCCCAGATCGACGCGGCGAACCCCTGCGGGCAGATCGTCGTAGTGCGGGCCGTGGCCGGCGATGCCGAGCACGTCGATGTGCAGGCCGCGCGCGGCGATCGCCGGCACCAGGTTGTTCAGCACGCGGTCGACGCCGCTGTGCCCCGAGGTCGCGGCGAACACGGCGAGGTCGGTCCGCGTGGGGGAGGTCGCTGTCATTCAGGTCGGGGTCGGCTTGCGGTTCTTGACGTTCGAGTCCTTGACCCGAATCCGGTAGCGGTCGTGCAGCCAGCGCACGGCGCCGGCCGGCAGCAGCAGCGCCCACAGCGGCGCACCGCCGACCTGGCGCATCTGCTCGCGCAGGCCGACGCCGGCGTGGAGCGAGAAGCGGATGTACTCGATCGTGCTGCGCACGCGCTGGCGCAGCCCGTGCCAGGCGCGGTGCAGCGTCAGGTCTTCGAGGTGGTAGAGCGCGAAGCCGCGCGGGTTGCGCATCCGCAGCCGGAAGCGGTCCGAGGACAGGCCGTCGGCCTGGTACTCGCAGTCCTGGACCACCTCGTTGACGTAGCGGAAGCGGTAGGCGTGCGCGATGCGCTTCAGGATCAGCGAGGGGCGGATGTGGCGCTCGCCTTCGAACACCGGGTAGGGGTAACGGCGCAGCACCTCGGTCAGGATCGCGTTCTTCTTGTCGCCACCGACGTGGCGACGGTAGCGGATCGTCAGGTAGTCGCTGTCGACGAGCTCGGCGGGGAAGCGGTCCTTGTCCTTGACGCGGCCATTGATCGCGATCAGCCCCTCGACCCCGGCGAAGCCCGGCTTGTCGGGCTGCGGGATCGCCTGCCAGTGGCGATGGAATGTTTCCAGCGCCTCGGGCAGCAGCCGGTCGTCGGAGTCGAGGTTGACGAAGAGGCGCCCGCGCGCGCGCTGCACGCCCGCGTTGTGTGCCGCGTGCTTGCCCTGGTTCGGCTGGCGCTGATACGTGACCGGGAAGTCGACCTTCGCCTGCCACTCGGCGACCAGCGCTGCGGTGCCGTCGCTCGAGCCGTCGTCGACGATCACGACCTCGAAGTCGCGGCAGGTCTGCGCCTCGATGCTGGCCAGCGCCCGCGGCAGCAGGTGCGCGCGGTTGTAGGTCGGGATGAAGATCGTGAAAGTCGGGGAAGGCGGGCTCACGGTGCGAAAAGGCCGGGGCGGCGGAAGGTGCGCCGATGTCGGCAGCGCTTCCTCGGTGGGTCGGCGGCGTAGCGTACCATGCGCGCGCGGCGCCGGTCAGCTCAGGATGGTTTGGGCATGCTCTTACGCCGGGCCGCGCCGCCGGTGCGCAGGCGCAGGCCGTTGTTCAGCCAGCGCGCCGCGCCGATCGGCAGCAGCAGCAGCCACAGCGGGTCCCAGCCGAGCCGACGCGCCTGCACCAGCGGGCCGTCACCGGCGGCGAGCGAGAAGCGGATATAGGCGATGGTGCTGCGCACCCGTTGGCGCAGGTCGAGACGGTCGCGGTGCAGCGTCAGGTCTTCGAGATAGAAGAGCTGCATGCCGCGCGGATTGCGCACGCGCAGGCCGTAGCGGTCCGAGGACAGCCCGTCGGGCTGGTACTCGCAGTCCTGGACCACCTCGTTGACGTGGCGGAAGCGGTAGGCGTGCGCGATGCGCTTGAGGATCAGCGAAGGGCGGATGTGGCGCTCGCCTTCGAACACCGGGTAGGGGTAACGGCGCAGCACTTCGGTCAGGATCGCGTTCTTCTTGTCGCCGGTGACGTGGTGACGGTAGCGCAGCGTCAGGTAATCGGTATCGACGACGTCGGCGGGGAAGCGGTCCTTGGCGGGAGGTTTGCCGCCGAACGCGATCAGCCCTTCGACGCCGGCGAAGCCCGGCCTTTCGGTTTCGGGGATCGCCTGCCAGTGCCGCTGGAAGCGCTCCAGCGCCTGCGGCAGCAGCCGGTCGTCGGAGTCGAGCGTGACGAAGAGGCGCCCGCGCGCGAGTTGCACGGCAGCGTTGTGGGCGGCGTGCTTGCCCTGGTTTTCCTGGTGCCGATAGTTCACCGGGAAATCCACCCGTGCACGCCAGGCCTCGACGACGGCGGCGGTGTCGTCGCTCGAGCCGTCGTCGACGATCACGACCTCGAAGTCGCGGCAGGTCTGCGCCTCGATGCTGGCCAGCGCCCGCGGCAGCAGGTGTGCGCGATTGTAGGTCGGGATGAAGATCGTGAAGCTGACGGACATGGGGGCTGGGAAAGGCTCGGTGATCGGTCAGGGGGCGGCCGGCTGGTAGAATCCCGGTCTTTGCCGCTCGATTGTTCGAGCCACGATACCACGCTCCGGGGCGCCGCCGCGGGCGTGGGCGCAGGAGTCCAGACCTTGCTGCCTTTCGACCGATTGTCCGTTTCGCGTGCTCGCCTCGACTGGGTGAGCTGCACAGGTGTCGCGGGCATGTACCTGTTCGCGCTCGGCGCCTGGCTCGGCATCGCGCTGGCCAATCTCGGCACAGGGTTGATGCTGCTCGCGACGGCGCTCGACGGACCGCGGGTGTGGCGGCGCCTGCGCGGCGGGCCGTGGCCGTGGCTGCTCGCCGCGTCGGGGCTGACATTGCTGGCGAGCCTGGCGCTGGCCTGGCGCGACGGCCCGGCGGACTGGGCCAAGCATTCGGAAGACACCGGCAAGCTGTTCCGCCTGTGGGGCTTCCTCTTGGTCGCCTGGTGGTGTGGCGGCCAGGCGCGGCGCGTCTGGATCGCGCTGGCGCTCGCCCTGGCGGGCTTCACGCTCGGGCGGCTGGCGCATCTCGACGAGCTGAACCTCGCGCCGGCGCTCGATCCGGCGCTGCGGACCGGTTTCGGCATGCCGATCCTCGCCTTCGGCCAGTACGTGGCGATGGCGCTGCTGGCGCTGTGCCTGCTCGCGCCACGGCTATGGCATGCAGGCACAGGGCTGGTTCGTGGCTTCCTCGCGCTGGCTTGGCTGCTGTTGGTGCTGCTGGCGGTGCAAGGACTGCTGATTTCGCAGGCGCGCGGCGTGTGGGGCGTGACGCTGCTGCTGCTGCCCGCGCTGCTGTGGCTGCAATGGCGCGAGTTCGCGCTGGCGCACGGCTGGAGCTGGCGTCGGGCGCTGCCGGTGCTCGCGCTCGCCGGCGCGATGCTGGCGCTGGTCGTCGCGCTGAATGCCGGTGTAATCGCGGGGCGCTTCGCGCAGGAAGCCGACAGCTACCGCCATCTGCTCGCCGGCGAGTGGGGACAGCTCGACTACGGTTCGATCGGCATCCGTGTGCGTGCCTGGATCTACGGCTTCGATGCCTGGCTGGAACGGCCCTGGTTCGGCTGGGGGCCCGGCTCGGCGACGGCGCTGCTGCAGGCGAGCCCCGATGCCGGCCTGCGCGGGCTGAACGACTTCCACAACATGTACCTGGAGCTGCCGGTGCGCATCGGGCTGCTGGGGGCGCTGCCGTTCGCGGTCGGGGCGGTGCTGGTGTTGCGCGCACTGTGGCACGCCCGACGCCGCGCGCTCGTTCCGCGCGACCTGTACCTGATCCTGCTCGGCGCGCTGGCGCTGCACTTCCTCGCCAGCCTTACCAACATGCGCGCGCTGAATTTCGACTGGCGCTTCTACTGGATGCTGTTCGCCGGCGCCGCGTGCACCTTCGCGTTGCACCCGCCGGCTCAGGCCGGTCGCGACAGCAGCTCGGTGTAGACCCGGCGGTTGCCGGTGACCATCGCCGCGATCGAGAAGTCGCGCTCGGCGATCGCGCGCCCAGCGGCGCCCATCGCCGCGGCGCGCACCGGGTCGGCGAGCAGCGTCTCGAGCGCGGCGGCCAGCCCGACGGCGTCGCCGGGCTCGACCAGAAGGCCGTTCTCGCCGTCGCGGACGATCTCGGGGATGCCGCCGGCGCGACCCGCGACCACCGGCACGCCGCAGGCGGCGGCCTGCAGCAAGGCCACGCCCAGACCTTCCATCGATGCCGGGTGCACGACCAGGTCGAGCGTCGGGATGATTTTCGCCATGTCGCCGCGGAAGCCGGGCAGCTTGACGCGCTCGTCCCAGCCCCGGCGCGCGACCTCGGCGGCGATCGCCTCGCGCAGCGGCCCCTTGCCGAACAGCAGCACGCGCAGTCGCGGGTGGCGATCGAACACTTCGGGAAGCGCCTCGAGCAAGACGCGGTGGCCCTTGCGTTCGATGAATTGCGCCACCATGCCGGCGACCTGTGCGCCCGCCGGCAGGCCGAACTCGGTGGCGAGCCAGCTCTTGTCTCCGCCGGGGCGGTAGGCGGCGGTGTCGACCGCGCTCGGCACGCACGCCAGCTTGTCCGCCGGCACGCCCTCGGCCAGCAGCACGTCGCGGATGCCTTGCGAGATCGTGACCACGCGGTCGTGCAGGCGGTACTTCAGCGCCACCCAGAGCCGCGGCTCGGGGTTGTCGACGCGGCGCGACAGCACCACCGGGATGCCGAGGCGCTTCGCGGCGAACGCCCCCCAGATGTCGGCGCCGCGGCGCGAGTGCAGGTGCACCAGGTCCGGGCGCTCGGCGGCGAAGGCACGCTTCAGCGTGCCGGCCATCGTCAAGTCGAGGTCGCCGCCGAGCGGCAGCTCGAGCGCGCGCACCCCGGCTGCCCGCGCCACCGCGGCAATCGCCGCGCCCGCGGGGCAGACCAGCACGTGCTCTTCACCGGGGATCTTCGCCAGCTCGCGCAGCAGGAACGCGACTTGCAGCGCGCCGCCGTACAGGTGTCGGCCGGTCTCGACGTGCAGCACTTTCATTCGCGGATATCCAGCAGTCGCAAGGCTGCGGCGTGGACCGCCGCGACGCTGTGCGCGCGCATGCAGTCGAAGCGGCCGTCGCAGGTCGGGTGGCGGCGGCACGGCGAGCAGGGCAGCGCCTCGTACAGGATCGCCGCGCGCGGGCTGGCTGGGTCGAGGTAAGGGCGGGTCGAGCCGAACAGCGCCAGCGTCGGCACGCCGAGTGCGATGCCCATGTGCGTCAGCCCGGTGTCGACGCCGATCAAGAGCCTGGCGCGCGCAATTACGGCGACGGTTTGCCCGAGCCGAGTCTCGCCGGCCAGGTCGACCAGCCCCGGCGCGGCGGCGACGATGCGCGCGGCGGCCTCGCGGTCGGCCGGGCCGCCGAGCATCGCCACCGGCATGCCGAGGCTTGCCGCCAGCCGCGGCGCAAGCTCGGCCCAGCGCGCTTCGAACCAGTGCTTCTGCGGCCGGGTCGTGAACGGTGCGATCACCGTGAAGCCGCCGGCGAGGCCGTGTCCGGCGAGGACTTCGCCGGCGATGCGGCGGTCGTCGTCGGAAGGGACCAGGTCCATGCGGAAGTCGGCGTCGGGGCAGCCGAGTTCGCGCGCCATCTGCCGGTATTCGGCGCCGATGCGCCGGTCGTCGTTGCGCCGGGGCAGCACGCGCGTCATCAGCCACTGTGCGCCTTCGCGCGAGCCGATGCCGATGCGTTCGGGCGCGCCCGAGAGCCGCGCCCACAAGCCGCTCTTCAGCAGGCCCTGTAGGTCGAGCGCGAGGTCGAAGCGCCGCGCGCGCAGCCCGCGCACGAAGCCGTGCACCGCGCGGGCGAGCTCGGCATGGCGCCGCTCGCGCCACAGCCGCTGCCACTCGGCGCGCGGCCAGGGGATCACTTCGTCGAGGCGCGGGTTCGCGGCGAGCAGCTCGCGCGCCGCCGGCTCGGCCAGCCAGGCGATGTGCGCCTCGGGGAAGCGCGCGCGCAGCGCCGGGATCAACCCCGAGGCCATCACCACGTCGCCGATCGCCGACAGGCGCACGATCAGGATGCGCTTGGGTTGCATCAGCCGCTCCGCGTCAGTTTGGCGTACAGCTCGAGGTATTGCCGCACCACCGCGTCGCGGCCGTGGTGCGCGAGCAGCTCGACGTGGCCGGCCTCGGCCAGCCGCGCGCGCGCCGCCGCCGGGGCTTCGAGCGCGTCGCGCAGCCGCACCGCCAGCCGCCCGGGATCGGCGATCTCGCACAGCAGGCCGTTGTCGGTGTCGCGGATCAGCTCGGTCGCCCCGGGCGTGGTGGTCGCGACCACCGGCTTGCGGTAGCTCCAGCCCTCGAGGATCACGTTGCCGAGCGTCTCGTGGCGCGAGGGGCAAACCATGAGCTCGGCGAGCGCGTAGTACGGCGCCGGGTCGGCGAGCCAGCCGGGGAAGTGCACGCGCGCGGCCAGCCCGAGGTCGTCGGCCAGGCGCAGCAGGTCGGCGCGCAGCGGGCCGTCGCCGCCGATCACCAGGTGCAGCGGGCGGCCATCGAGCGCGGAGGGCAACTCGCCGAAAGCCTTGAGCAGATCGTCGAAACCCTTGATGCCGATGAAGCGCCCGAGCGTGAACAGCACGCGCGCCCCGGCCGGCAGGCCGAGCGCATCACCGAGCGCCAGCAGCTCGGCCGGGTCGACGCGCCGCGGCTCGGGCACGAAGTTGCCGATCAGGTGCACGCGCCCGGCCGGCAAGCCGTGCCTGATCAGATGGTCGCAGACGCCGCGCGTGTTGCCGACCCAGGCGTCGGGGTGCTCGTAGTAGCCGCGGATCTTGTAGTAGCCGCCGAGGCGCGCGATGTGCACCGCGCGGCCACGCGTGGGTAGCCGCGTCAGCCGCGTGGCGCGCCCCATGTAGGTCTGCACCACATCGGCGGCCAGCGCCGCAGCCAGCCGGCGCAGGCGCCAGCGCGACCAGAGATCCCACTTGTTCGCCAGCGGCAGGTGCAGCTGGGGTGTGGGGCCCTCGGCGAGGCGGCGCGCGATCGGCGAGCCGGCACGGTTCAACGCGGTCGCGCGGTGACCGGCCTGGTTCAGCGCCTCGACCAGGCGCACGTAGAACTGGTCGGCACCGCCCATCTGGGTCGAACCGATCACGTGGAGCGAGTGCATGGACATGGGGATCAGTAGCTCTGCGTGGCGTCCTTGCGGGCGTGCTTCATGTGCAGCTTCCAGAAGTAGCCGATCAGGTTGTCGCCGTACGAGATCGCCTTGCGCGGCAGCTCGAAGGCGTTGTCGGCGGTGTTGGCGGCGCCGCGGATGCAGGTCAGCCCCGAGCGGTAGCCGGCCTCGGCGACGGCGTCGCGCACCTGCGGCGCGTAGTCGCCGAACGGGTAGCAGAAGTGCTCGATGCGCTCGCCGAGCACGTCTTCGAGCCGGGCCTTGCTGTCGCGCACTTCGGCCACGGCGGCTTCGGGAGCGATCCGCGACAGCCGCGGGTGGCTGACGGTGTGCGAGCCGATCGTGACGCCGGCCGCGCGCAGCTCGCGCAGCTCGGCGGCGTCCAGCATCGGCGGTGTCGCGCGGCCGTCGGCGCCGAGCCAGTCGGCGGTCTTGCCGATCAGCCCGGCGATCATGAACACCGCTGCCGGGAAGCCGTGGCGCTCGAGCGTCGGCAAGGCGTGCTCGAGGAAATTGCGGTAGCCGTCGTCGAAGGTCAGCACCACCGACTTCGGCGCCAGCGGCACGCCGCCGAACAGCCCGGCCAGCGCCGCGTCGAGCGAGACCACCCGGTAGCCGAACGCCGCCAGGTATGCCATCTGCGCGCGGAAGCGCGCGACGTGGCAGTAGCCGGCACGGTGGGTCCCGGGCGAGTCGAACTCGCCGACCTGGTGGTACATCAGGATCGACAGCGGCGGCAGGCCGGGGGAGGGCGCGGGACCGAGGTCGGGCATCGCTGGGCGCTCGAAGTCCAAAGCCCGCCATGATACCGACCGCGCCGCGCAGCCGGTACCATCGGCGCTTTCCCCATCGGTGGCGCCCATGTCCGGCCCCGCGCTGTTCCTCGACCGCGACGGCATCGTCAACCTCGACCACGGTTACGTGCACCGGGTCGAGGATTTCGCCTTCGTCGACGGCATCCTCGACCTGTGCCGTCGCTTCCACGTCGCCGGCTTCAAGCTGGTGATCGTCACCAACCAGTCGGGCATCGCACGCGGCTATTACAGCGAAGACCAGTACCAGGCACTGAGCGCCTGGATGCGCGAGCGTTTCGAGCAGGTCGGGGCGCCGCTCGCCGGCGTCTACCACTGTCCGCACCACCCCGGTGTGCCGGGGCCGCTCGGGATCGCATGCGGCTGCCGCAAACCCGCACCGGGGCTGATCCTGCGCGCCGTGGCCGAGCTGGACCTCGACCTCGCCGCCTCGGCGCTGGTCGGCGACAAGGCGCGCGACATCGAATCGGCGCGCCGCGCCGGGATCGGCACGGCCTGGCTGGTCAGCCGCGACCCGGGCGAGATCGCCGCCGCCGGCGCCGACCGCGTGTTCGTCTCGGTACGCGAGCTCGCTGAAGCTGTGGCAGTCGGGATGCCGTCCGCGTTGCGAGAGGGTTCGGCTCAGTAGAGCTTGGGTTCGCCCGGCGGACGCCCCTTGAAGCGGCGGTGGACCCACAGGTACTGCTCGGGGACGGCGCGGACCCAACCCTCGATCAGCGCGTTGATGCGTGCGGCGTCCCGGAACTCGTCGTCGCTCGGGAAGCCCTCGAGCGCCGGCAGCACCCGGATCCGGTAGCGGCCATCGGCCAGGCGCTCGGGGTAGTAGGGCACCACCGCGGCCCCGGTGATGCGGGCGAAACGCGAGGTCGCGGTGATCGTGCGTGCGGGGATGCCGAAGAACGGCACGAACACGCTGTCGGTGCCGCCGTAGTCCTGATCCGGCGCGTACCAGACCGTTTCGCCTCGTTTCAGCGCCCGCAGCATCGCGCGCACGTCGTCGCGCGGGATCGTCGCCATCCGCGAGCGCCGCTCGCGCGCCCAGCGCATCACCGTGTCGTACAGCGGGTTGCCGTGCGGGCGGTACATCGCGTGGAACGGGCGGTGCAGCGCGAACAGCCCGGCGCCGAGCTCGAGCGTGGTGAAGTGCCCGGTCAGCAGGATCGCGCCCTTGCCGCGCGCGAGCGCCGCGTCGTAGTGCTCCAGGCCCTCGATCTCGACGCGCTCGCGCAGGGCGGCGTCGGGGGCCCACCAGCACAGCGCGATTTCGAGCAGCCCCATGCCGGTGGCGGCGAGATTGGCCTCGAGCAGCTGCGCCCGCGCGCCTGCGTCGAGCTCGGGGAAGCACAGCCGCAGGTTGACCGCGGCGACGTGGCAGCGGCGGCGCGCCAGCCAGCCAAGCCCGCGACCGAGGGCGAAGCCGAGCCGCAGTGCGGTGCGGAGGGGCAGCGCAGCGGCGACGCGCATCGCACCCAGACCGATCCATATCGGCCAGTAGCGCGGCGTCCGGTAGCGCTTGAACAGCGAAGCGAGATCGAGCTCCACGGGCGTAATTTCGTCCATCTCCATATCTAAGGTCGGCTGTGGAGTTTAACAGGCTGGGCGCAGACGTTTCGCGCGCGGCCGACGGGCCTGCAATCGAGCTGCAATAAAAGTATTGACTCGGGAGCATGAATCCGTATAATGCACCGCTCTTCAGCCGGCGCCAGCCGGTGGCGGTTCGGGCAACGGGTGTGAAAGCTGCCGGGGCTTGCCAAAAGGGAAACGGCGTGTAGTAATGCGCGCTTGGCCGGAACGCAGGGTCCGGTGGTGGGGATCTTTGACAGCGTGGATCGAGCAGTTTGTGTGGGCGCTCGCGTTGGGTGCTGGCCGCAGAGGTCGAGCA
>JBDHRG010000267.1:0-4382 GCA_039807445.1 Candidatus Competibacteraceae bacterium | reverse complement strand
AAAATGGCGCGCCCGAAGGGATTCGAACCCCTGACCTCTGCCTCCGGAGGGCAGCGCTCTATCCAGCTGAGCTACGGGCGCGCAGCGCGGCGCAAGGATAACCCGCTCGCCAGCGCGCGTCCACCTCTGCGCCGCCGCGGCAGCTCCCTGCGCTCGGTCCGGATTCCCCGCGTTTCCGGGTTGCCGTTATAATGCCGTGCTTTTTTCGTCCGGCTCCGACGGAGCGGTGCCGGAAACGAGCTTCCCAACAACGTCATGCCAGCGTCGGAGTGCCCGGCCGGGAGGGTGCGGGTCGGCGTGCAGGCGTGTAGCCGTGGGTCTGACGGCACCTGCGATGGAGAGGTGAACGCGTGAACCAGCAAGACAGATCCTTCCTGACCACGGCGACGGGCGTGCTGGCGGCCTTGGTGTGCGTGGCCGTCGTGATCTTCCTGATCTCCCGGCTCGTCGGCATGTTCGTGGTCCGGCCGGACGACGGAGCCCGCGAGCGCGCGGCGATCGAGGCACGCATCAAGCCGGTCGCCCAGGTCGCCATCGCCGACCCGAACAGGAAGCCCGAGAAACTCGCCCCCAAGGACGTCGTCGCCAACGTCTGCGCCTCATGCCACCAGGCCGGGGTGCTCGGCGCGCCGAAGATCGGCAGCAAGGACGACTGGGGGCCGCGCTTCGCGCAGGGCATCGACACCCTGAACAAGCACGCGATCGAAGGCTTCAAGGGCATGCCCGCCAAGGGCGGCAACCCGACGCTGAGCGATGACGACGTCAAGGGCGCGATCGCCTACATCCTCGGCGAATCCGGCCTCGAGGCCGGCGCCGCTGCGGCGTCCGCGCAGCCCGCCGCGGCCCCGGCACCGGCCGAACCGCCCCCGACCCCCGCGGCGCCGGCGCAGCCCGCCGCGATGCCGGTGGTCGCCAGCGCGGTGGCCCTCGACTTGGCCAAGGGCAAGCAGGTCTACGGCGGCGTCTGCGTCGCCTGCCACGACAGCGGCCTGCTGAACTCGCCCAAGCGCGGCGACAAGGCCGCCTGGGCGCCGCGCGCGGCGCAGGGCTTCGACACCCTGGTCAAGCACGCGATCAACGGCCTCAACGCGATGCCGCCGCGCGGCGGCATCGCGGCGCTCGGCGACGCCGACATCCGCAACGCCGTCGCCTACCTGCTGAGCGAAGCCGGTCTCGAGGCGAAGGCGGCCGCACCCGCTGCGCCGCCGGCCCCCGCTGCTGCGTCGGTGCAGCCAGCGGCAGCCCAGCCGCAAGCGGCGGCGCCCGCGCCTGCCCCGGCTGCCGCTCCCGTCCAGCCCGCGGCACCGCTTGCCGAGCCGGCCAAGGCCGAACCGCCGGCGCCGGTGGCCGCGGTTGCGCAGGCGTCCGCCGCGGCGCCGGTCGCCAGCGTCGAGCTGCCGGCCGGCCTGGACCTGACCAAGGGCAAGCAGCTGTACGACACCGCCTGCATCATCTGCCACCAGGCCGGCATCGCCAACGCACCCAAGTTCGGCGACAAGGCCGCCTGGGCGCCACGCCTGGCGCAGGGCTGGGACACGCTGGTCGAGCACGCGATCAAGGGCTACAAGGGCATGCCCGCCAAGGGCGGCAGCCTGCAGGTCAGCGACGACGACATGACGGCCGCGATCGGCTACATGGTCAACAGCGCCCAGTGATCGTGAATCAGGGGTGAGGACGCTGGACGTGAAGCGTCGGACGTGAGAGAGGGCGACATCACGCTCGACATCCAACGCTTCACGTTCTTCCCCCATTCCTCATCCCCGATTCCCCCTCACCGTTTCCCCAGCATCTCCTTCAGGTTCGCCAGGTTCGCCCGTCCGCGCTCGCGCTTGACCTCGGGGGCGAGTTCGACGCCGGCGCCTTCCCACTCGAGGTCGTCTTGCGGCAGCTCGGCGAGGAAGCGGCTCGGCTCGCAGGTCTCCCACTCGCCGTACTTCTTGCGCCGCTTCGCCAGCGTCAGCGTCAGCGTCTGCTGCGCACGGGTGATGCCGACGTAGGCCAGGCGCCGTTCTTCCTCGATGTTGTCGGTGTCGATGCTGTTGCGGTGCGGCAGGATCTCTTCTTCCATGCCGATGATGAACACGTGCGGGAACTCGAGCCCCTTGGCCGCATGCAGCGTCATCAGCGTCACCGCGTCGTGCGCCTGCTCGTCTTCCTGGCGTTCGAGCAGGTCCGCCAGCGTCATCTTGGCGACGCGCTCGGCGAGCGAGGGCGGCGTGCCCTCGACCGCGCCCATGCGGGCCAGCCAGTCGAGCAGCTCGTCGGCCGAACCGATGCGCCGCTCGGCCTGTTTCGGATCCGAAGCCTGCTCGCGCAGCCAGTCGGCGTAGCGCATCTCGGCGACCATCTCGCACACCGCCGCAGCCGGGTCGCCGCGGCGCGCGCGCTCGGACACGTCGACCACCCAGCGCGCGAAGCGCCTCAGCCGCTCGAGCGCGCGCTCGGGCAGGTGGCTCGCCAGCCCCACCTCGAGGCAGGCGACGAGCAGCCCGGTGCCGCGCTCGCCCGCGTAGGCCGCGAGCCGCTCCAGCGTCGCCGGGCCGATCTCGCGCCTGGGCACGTTGGCGATGCGCACGAAGGCGGCATCGTCGTCGGGGTTGGCGAGCAGGCGCAGGTAGGCGATCAGGTCCTTGATCTCGGTCTGGGCGAAGAACGACTGCCCGCCCGACAGCCGGTACGGGATGCCGTGCTGACGCAGCGCGGTTTCGAACGGGCGCGACTGGTGGTTGCCGCGGTACAGGATCGCGTAATCCCCGTACGCGGTACGGTGCCTGAAGCGGTGGTGGATCAGCTCGGAAACCACGCGTGCGACTTCGTCGTCGCCGTCGCGACAGACGATCGCGCGGATCGGCTCGCCGAGGCCGAGGTCGCTCCACAGCCTCTTGTCGAACACGTGCGGATTGTTGGCGATCAGCGTGTTCGCAGCGCGCAGGATGCGCCTGGTCGAGCGGTAGTTCTGCTCGAGCTTGATCACCTCGAGCTGCGGGTAGTCTTCGCTCAACAGGCGCAGGTTGTGCGGCTGCGCGCCGCGCCAGGCGTAGATCGACTGGTCGTCGTCGCCGACCGCGGTCAGCATGCCGCGCGCGCCGATCAGGTGCTTCACCAGATGGTACTGGCAGGTGTTGGTGTCCTGGTACTCGTCGACCAGCAGGTAGCGGATGCGGTTCTGCCAGGCTTCGCGCGCTCCGGCGTGGTCGTGCAGCAACTGCAGCGGCAGCCAGATCAGGTCGTCGAAATCGACCGCGTTGTACGCCTTGAGCTGGCCGCGGTAGGCCGCGTACAGCTTCGCCGTCTCGAGCGCGGCTTCGTCCTGTGCCGCGGCGAACGCCGCTTCGGGCGACACCATCGCGTTCTTCCAGTGCGAGATCTGCCACTGCGCCTTCTGCGCGTCTTCGGCGTCGAGCGCACCGTCGGCGAGCTCGGCCAGTAGCTGCAGGCTGTCGCGCTGGTCGTAGATCGAGAAGCCGGGCTTGTAGCCCAGCGTCTTCAGCTCGTGGCGGATGATGTTCAGCCCCAGCGTGTGGAAGGTCGACACGCGCAGCCCCTTGGCTTCGGCCCCCTTGACCAGCTTGCCGACGCGCTCCGCCATCTCGCGCGCCGCCTTGTTGGTGAAGGTCACCGCGGCGATGTGGTGCGCGCGCAGGCCGCAGTCGCGGATCAGGTAGGCGATCTTCTGCGTGATCACGCGCGTCTTGCCGCTGCCGGCGCCGGCCAGCACCAGCAGCGGCCCGTCGATATGGGTCACGGCGGCGCGCTGGGGAGGGTTGAGCGTGTGCACAGGGGTGTTCGTCGGGTGGCGGACTCGGGCGCCGTATTGTACGCGCAGCGGCGCTCGGCGCGAGCCCGCGTGGTCTGCATGCACGCATTCGTCCGCCCCCGGCCGGTTCGGCATGCGTTCCCGGGGCGGTTCAGCTCGAGGCGCAGACCTGTGCCTTCGAGGCCCTCGACCGCACCGCCGCCCCCACCCGCGAGGCCAAGCGCCGCGGCCTGGGCTGGCTGCCGGGGCTGGCCGACATCGGCTGCAGCCAATCGCATCGGCTGGTACGAAGGCTTTCATGTCCTGCTTTCGGTCAACCCGGAGGGTGAGCTGCCCGCCGTTTTTCGTCTTCCAGGAGCCGATGGTTAGCATCGAGACTTGAAGGACGGAAAGTGAAGAAGATACCGAAGCAGGAGTACACGGCCGAGTTCAAGGAGCAGGCCGTCAAGCACGCCCAAGCGGTGGGCATCGTGGTGGCCGCCAGGGAGCTGGGCCTGATCGAGCAGACGCTGCGCAACTGGGTGAAGGCGGCCGAGGCGGGTAAGCTGGTGGGTGCCGGCGCCAAGCCGGTGACGCCCGAGCAGATGGAGCTGTCCAGGCTGCGCGCGGAGAACGCGCGGCTGAA
>JBDHRG010000266.1:0-4451 GCA_039807445.1 Candidatus Competibacteraceae bacterium | reverse complement strand
TCGAGTGCCACGAGGCGGCGCTGAACCTCGAGCGGCTGCGCTACGCCGGCGTCCGCGTCCTCGCGGCAGCCGATCCGGCGGTCGGCGCGCACGTGCAGGCGCGCGCCAGCGAGGCGCGGCTGCGCACGCTGATCGAGGCGGCGCCGCTGCCCTTGCTGCTGTCGCAGCAGAGCCGGGTGCGCTACGTCAACCGCCGCGCGCTCGAGCTGTTCGAGCTGCCCGAGGCGCGCCTGCTCGGCGAGTCCAGCGACGTGATCTATGTCGACGCCGGCGAGCGCGATCGCTTGCGCGCACAGGTCGGCGCCGACGGTGAAGTGCGCGACTGGGAGATCCGTCTGCGCCGCGGTGACGGCAGCGAGTTCCCGGCGCTGGTGTCGGCGGTCGAGCTCGAGCAGGGCAGCGAGCCGGTGCGCCTGCTCGCGATCACCGACATCACCGAGCGCAAGGCGGTCGAGGCCGAGCTGCGCCGGCGCGCGCACCGCGATGCGCTGACCGGTGTGGCCAACCGCGGCAGCCTGCTCGAGCGCGCCGAGCGCGAGCTCGGCCTGGCGCGCAGCCGCGGCTGGCCGCTGTCGGTGTTGCTGCTCGACATCGACCACTTCAAGCGCGTCAACGACAGCCACGGCCACCCGGTCGGCGACCGGGCGATCCAGGCGGTCGCCGAAGTGTGCGCGCGCGACTTGCGCGGTCACGACCGCGTCGGACGCCTCGGCGGCGAAGAGTTCGCGGTGCTGCTGCCAGGAGCCGACGCCGAGGCGGCGCACACCGTCGCCGAGCGCCTGCGCTGTGCGGTCGAAGAGCTGGCGCTCGAGTTGCCCGCCGGCGGCACGCTGCGGCTGACGGTCAGCCTCGGCGTGGCGACGCTCGCGCCGGCCGATGCCGACCTCGACGCCCTGTTCGCGCGCGCCGACGCGGCGCTGTACGCCGCCAAGCGCAGCGGCCGCAACCGCGTCGCGATGGCGCCGGCGGCATGATGCCGGGCTGGCCATTCTTTCGCGAGGGCGTGCGCCGGTCGCGCGCCTCGACTACCATCGCCGTCCCGGGACCGCGCAAGGGGAGGGCGCCGTGGCCACCGAGATCGAGCACAAGTTCCTGGTCGTCGATCCGCGTTGGCGCGCGCAGGTCGAACGCTCGGTGCGCATGCGCCAGGGCTACCTGGTCAGCGACGCGGTGCGCTCGGTGCGCGTGCGCATAGAAGGCGATGTGGCCAGGCTCAACATCAAGAGCGCGGTGGTCGGGATTTCGCGCGATGAATACGAGTACCACATCCCGCTCGCCGACGCCGAGGCGATGCTGGCGGCGCTGTGCGGCGCCAAGGTCGAGAAGACCCGTCATTTCGTGCACCACGGCGGCCGGCTGTGGGAGATCGACGAGTTCGAGGGCGACAACGCCGGGCTGGTGGTCGCCGAGCTCGAGCTCGAGCGCGAAGGCGAGGCGATCGTCAAGCCCGACTGGGCCGGCGACGAGGTGTCGCACGAGCTGCGCTACTACAATTCGCAGTTGGCGCTGCACCCGTACAAGGAATGGCGCGATCGTGACGCCGGATGAAGCCCTGGAGCACGCCCGCGCGCGGCTGCGCGTGCGCATCAGCCTCGGCGCGCAGACGCTGTGGCTGCTGGACCCGCGCGGCGGCGTCGAAGCCGAGTACGCGGTGTCGACCGCGGCCAATGGCGCCGGCGAACGCAGCGGCAGCGGCTGCACGCCGCGCGGCTGGCACCGCGTGCGCGCGAAGATCGGCGCAGGGCTGCCCCCAGGCACCGTGTTCGTCGGCCGCCGCCCGAGCGGGCAAGTGTACGGTCCGGCGCTCGAAGCCGGGCACCCGGGACGCGACTGGATCCTGACGCGCATCCTCTGGCTCGGCGGGCTCGAACCCGGCCGCAACCGCTACGGCAGCCGCGACACCCAGCGTCGCTACATCTACATCCACGGCTGCAGCCCGCGCGCGCCGATGGGCGAACCGCGCTCGCACGGTTGCATCCGCATGCGCGATGCCGAGCTGCTGGCGCTGTTCGACGCGGTGCGGGCAGGTGACGGCGTGCTGATCGAAGCGTGATGCCCGTGGAGGAATGGGGAATGAGGAAGGGGGAATGCGGGGCAGGTTCCCGCCTCCTCATCTCTCATCCCTCATCACCCGGAGTGAACCCAATGTCCCTCGGTCCCGTGATGCTCGGCCTCGAAGGCACCCGCCTGAGCGACGAAGAGCGCGAGCTGCTGCGCCATCCCGCGGTGGGCGGCGTGATTCTGTTCGCCCGTAACTATGCGAGCCCCGAGCAGATCGCCGCGCTCAACGCCGAGGTCCATGCGTTGCGCTCGCCGCGGCTGCTGATCGGCGTCGACCACGAGGGCGGGCGTGTGCAGCGCTTCCGCGAAGGTTTCACGCGGCTGCCGCCGGTGAAGCTGCTCGGGGTGCGATACGACCGCGACCGCATGCGCGCCAAACAGCTCGCGCGCGTCAGCGGCTGGCTGATGGCGGCCGAGCTGCGCGCGGTCGGTGTCGACTTCAGCTTCGCACCGGTGCTCGACCTCGACCATGGCGCAAGCCGGGTGGTCGGCGATCGCGCCTTCCACCGCCGCCCCGAAGCGGTTGCCGACCTCGCCCAGGCGTACATGAGCGGCATGCAGAAGGCCGGTATGGAAGCGGTCGGCAAGCACTTTCCCGGCCACGGCTTCGTCGTCGCCGATTCGCACGCGGACTTGCCGGTCGACGAGCGGTCCTTTGCCGACATCGCCGCCGACGACCTGCTCGCCTTCGAGCGGATGATCCACTACGGCCTGGCCGCGGTGATGCCGGCGCACGTGCTGTACCCGCGCATCGACCCTGCGCACCCGGCCGGGTTTTCGCGGATCTGGCTGCGCGAGGTGCTGCGCGGCCGACTCGGCTTCCAGGGCGTGGTGTTCAGCGACGACCTCGACATGGCCGGCGCGCACGCCGCGGGCGACCCACTGGCGCGTGCGCGCGCGGCGCTCGCGGCCGGCTGCGACATGGTGCTCGCCTGCAACGACCGCGCGGCGGCGCTCGAGATCGTGCACGGCATCGGCACGGCGGCCGATCCGGCCTCGCAGCTGCGGCTGGTGCGGCTGCACGGCCGCGGCCCGTCCGACCGCGAGCCGCTGCGCGCTTCGGAAACCTGGGCGCGCGCCGTGCGCCTGGTCGAGGATTACGATGCACACCCGCTGCTCGACATGGACATTTGACCAGACCCGGGTCGAGGGAGATGCTGGAAACGGCCAGGGGGCTGGCTATAATCGCGCCCTTTCCGTCCGGACCCTGCAGGAGCCCAGCACATGGCTGACAAGCTCATGATCATCATGGCGAACGCCGAGGATCCGGCCGTGCTGGTCTCGGCCTTCGCCCAGGCCACGGTGGCGGCGGCGATGGAGTACGAAACCGAGATCGTGTTCAGCGGCCGCTCGGGCCGGCTGGCGATCAAAGGCCAGGCCGAGCGGCTCGCCGTCGGCCCCGAGCGCAGCGCCTACGACCTGATCCGCGATGCCCGCGAGGCCGGCGTGAAGTTCAAGGTCTGCACCGCTGCGCTCGACCTGTTCGGCAACGACTTGATCCCCGAGATCGCCGAGACGGTCGGTGGCGCGTACATCATCAGCGAAGCGATGGATGACGCGACCGTCACCTTCACCTACTGATCCAGCCTCTTCCCCACCGACCGGCGAGCCCCCGACATGCAGACTCCCGATGACGTCAAGCTGGCCATGGAGACGGCCGATCAGATTCACTCGGCCGAAGCCGTGCAGGCCGCCTACGACCGCATGGCCGCGGCGATCACCGCGCGCCTGGAAGGGCGCAATCCGCTGGTGCTGGCGGTGCTCAACGGCGGCCTGATCCCGGCCGGCCACCTGCTGACGCGGCTGGCGTTCCCGCTGCAGGCGGGCTATCTGCACGCGAGCCGCTACCGCGGCGCGACCCGCGGCGCCGAGCTGCACTGGATCGCCAGGCCGAGCTACCCGGTCGAAGGGCGCACCGTGCTGGTGATCGACGACATCTTCGACGAGGGCCACACGCTGAAGGCGATCGTCGCCGAGTTGCGCGCCGCCGGCGCCTCGGAGGTGCTGAGCGCCGTGCTGATCGACAAGCGCCACGAGCGCAAGGTGCCGGGCCTCGAGGTCGACTTCATCGGCCTCGACTGCCCCGACCGCTACCTGTTCGGCTGCGGCATGGATTACCACGACTACCTGCGCAACCTGCCGGGCATCTACGCGCTGAAGGAGTGACGAGGCCCGAGGCGCGAGGCGCGAGTACAGGATCGCTCGGCCTCGCCCCTCGCCCCTCGCCCCTCGTGCCTTTCGGAGGCCCCCATGTCCAACCTGCTCGCGATCATCGGCGGCACCGGCCTGACCGCGCTCGAGACGCTCGAGATCACCCGCCGCGAAATGGTGTCCACGCCTTACGGCGAGCCCTCGGGGCCGCTGACGCACGGCGTGCTCGCCGGCCACGA
>JBDHRG010000265.1:0-4466 GCA_039807445.1 Candidatus Competibacteraceae bacterium | reverse complement strand
GATGAGGGATGAGGCTACACTCGTTCCCCATTCCCCATTCCCCATTCCCCATTCCCCATTCCCCATTCCCCATTCCCCATTCCCCATTCCCCATCTCACCCGCTATCTATGCTCTGAAGCACGAGGGGCGGAGCGAGGTCTTTGCGATGGCCCGGCTGCTGTGGTGGGTCTGCCTGCTGGTGTGCGGTGTCGCCCGGGCGGGGGTGTTGGTGGTCGAGCTCGACGGGGCGATCGGTCCGGCGAGCGCCGACCTGGTCGCGCGCGGGCTGGCCGAGGCCGAGCGGCGCGGCTCCGGCGCGGTGGTGCTGCGGATCGACACCCCGGGCGGGCTCGACCGTTCGATGCGCGACATCGTCCGCGAAGTGCTGGCCTCGAAGGTGCCGGTGATCGGCTTCGTCGCGCCCGGCGGCGCGCGCGCGGCTTCGGCCGGCACCTACATCCTCTACGCCTGCCACGTCGCGGCGATGGCGCCGGCGACCAATCTCGGCGCAGCGACGCCGGTGCGGATCGGCGGCGTGCCCGGTGCGCCGGAGCCCGCCAAGCCGCCGCAGGGGCAACCGCCGTCCAAGCCCGGCGAGCCGCCGAAGTCCGAACCGACGAAACCCGAGCAGCCCGGGGATGCGATGGAGCGCAAGCTGCTCAACGATGCGCGCGCTTATCTGCGTTCGCTGGCGCAACTGCGCGGGCGCAACGTCGAATGGGCCGAGCAGGCGGTCAGCGAAGGCGCGAGCCTGAGCGCCGAAGAAGCGCTGAAGCAGAACGTGATCGACTTGATCGCCGCCGACGTGCCCGAGCTGCTCGCGAAGCTCGACGGCCGCACGGTCAAGCTCGCCGGCGGTGAGCGCCCGCTGGCGACCCGTGACCAGGCGCTCGAGACCTTCGACCCCGGCTGGCGCACGCGGCTCTTGGCCGTGATCACCACGCCCGAGGTCGCGTACATCCTGATGCTGATCGGGATGTACGGGATCATCTTCGAGCTGGCGAATCCCGGCTCGGTGCTGCCCGGCGTGATCGGCGGCATCTGCCTGTTGCTGGCGCTGTTCGCGTTCCAGGTGCTGCCGGTCAACTACGCCGGGCTGGGGCTGATCCTGCTCGGGATGCTGTTCATCGCCGCCGAAGCCTTCGTGCCGAGCTACGGCGCGCTCGGGCTCGGTGGGCTGGTCGCCTTCGTCGCCGGCTCGCTGCTGCTGTGGGAAGACGAGGGCTACTCGATTCCGCTCGGGCTGGTGGGCGGCGTCGCGCTGGCCGGTGCGGTGTGCTTCGGCGGGCTGGCGTTCCTGGTCGCGCGGAATCGGCGCCGCCCGGTGGTCAGCGGCCGCGAAGCGCTGCTCGGCGCACCCGGCGTCGCGCTCGAAGACCTCGCCGCAGGCGAGGGCTGGGTGCGGGTGATGGGCGAAGAGTGGCGCGCCCGGGGCGAGGGGCCGGTCGCGCGCGGCGATCGGGTGCGGGTCGTCGGCCGCGACGGCCTGGTGTTGCAGGTGCGGCGCGAACAGGAGGGTGCTCCATGATACTGATCCCGCCCGGTTTCTTCGGTCTGATCGTCGCGGTACTGTTGCTGCTGGCGCTGGCCTTCGCCTCGCTGCGCGTCTTGCGCGAGTACGAGCGCGGCGTGGTGTTCTTCCTCGGCCGCTTCCAGGCGGTCAAGGGACCGGGGCTGATCATCCTGATCCCGTTCGTGCAGCAGATGGTGCGCGTGAGCCTGCGCACCGTGGTGATGGATGTGCCGACGCAAGACGTGATCTCGCGCGACAACGTCTCGGTCAAGGTCAACGCGGTGATCTACTTCCGCGTGATCGACGCCGAGAAGGCGATCATCCAGGTCGAGAACTTCCTCGCCGCGACCAGCCTGCTGGCGCAGACCACGCTGCGTTCGGTGCTCGGCCAGCACGAGCTCGACGCGATGCTCGCCGAGCGCGACAAGCTGAACGCCCACATCCAGAACATCCTCGACACCAAGACCGACGCCTGGGGCATCAAGGTTTCCAACGTCGAGATCAAGCACGTCGACCTCAACGAGAGCATGATCCGCGCGATCGCACGCCAGGCCGAAGCCGAGCGCGAGCGCCGCGCCAAGGTGATCAACGCCGAAGGCGAATTCCAGGCCGCCGAGCGGCTGTTGCAAGCCGCGACCATCATCGCGCGCGAGCCCCAGGCCTTGCAGCTGCGCTACCTGCAGACCCTGGTCGACATTTCCGCCGAAAAGAGCTCGACGGTGGTCTTCCCGCTACCGATCGACCTGCTGACGCCGCTGTTGAAGCGGGCGGCCGAGAACCGGAACGATGAGGGATGAGGGATGAGGGATGAGGATGGGGGGGTAGACTATTGCACTCCCCATTCCCCATTCCCCATTCCCCCCGCCTCGTCCCTACAATGGCGACGCCGGCCCGGTGGTCGGGGAGGGGAGGGATGCAGCCGATCACCGTGCAGAGCCTGTTCGAGCGCTGGGGACCGCGGTACCGCACATGGGCGACGCTGACCATCATGCTCGGCGCCACGGCGATGATCCTGGCGACGACGATCGTCAACGTCGCGATCCCCGACTTCATGCGCAGCTTCGGCGTCGACCAGGACGAGGCGCAGTGGCTGTCGACCGGCTTCCTCGCGGCGACGACGGCGACGCTGCTGCTGACGGCGTGGCTGGTCGGCGCCTACGGCCAGCGCGCGGTGTACCTCGGCACGCTGGCGCTGTTCTGTATCGCGGCGGTCGCCGGCGGTCTCAGCCCGAACGCCGGCGGCGCGATCGCTTCGCGCGTGGTACAGGGCGCCGCCGCCGGCGTGATCCAGCCGCTGGCGATGGTAGTGCTGTTCGCCGTCTATCCCGAGGAGCAGCGCGGCCGCGCGATGGCAGCCTTCGGCCTCGGCGCGGTGCTGTCGCCGGCGCTGGGGCCGGTGGTCGGCGGCTGGCTGGTCGAGCACTTCGGCTGGCGCGCGACCTTCTTCGTCGCGGTGCCGTTCTGCGCGGCGGCGTTCGCGCTGGCCTTGCTGTTCCTGCCCAGCGCGCGTGCCGCCGAGCGCAAGCGCTTCGACGCGCCGGGTTTCGTGCTGCTGACCGCGGCGCTGTTGGCGCTGCTGCACGCGCTCGGCGCGACGCGCCATGCCGGCGGGCTCGATGCCGGGCTGGCCTTGCGCTGGGCGGCGGCGGCGGCGCTGGCGGTCGCCTTCATCGTGCACGAGCGCCGCACCGGGCACCCGCTGCTCGAACTGGCCATCTTCGCCAACCGTCGCTTCGCTGCGGCGGCGCTGGTCGCCTTCGCCTACGGGCTCGGCATCTACGGCTCGACCTACCTGCTGCCGCTGTTCGTGCAGACCGTGGCCGGCTACAACGCCTTCGAGGCCGGCGTGCTGCTGCTGCCGGCGGGGCTGGTGCTGGCCGCCACGATCCCGCTCGCCGGCCGCCTGACCGACCGCGGTGCGCCGTACCACGTGGTGATCGCCGGACTGGCGTGCTTCGCCGCCTCGTTCTGGCTGATGGCGTACGCCGACGCCGGCAGCGGCTTCTGGACGCTTGCGGCGTGGATCGTGGTCGGGCGCATCGGCCTGGGGCTGATCATCCCGGCGCTCAGCGTCGGCGCGATCCAGGTGCTCGAACTGCGCCACGTCGGTCAGGGTTCGGGGGTGGTCAACTTCGTGCGCCAACTCGGCGGCGCCTTCGGCGTCAACGGTATGGCGAGCTTCCTCGAGTACCGGCTCGCCGGCGGCGGCCGCACCGAGGCTTTCCAGGCCAGCTTCGGGCTGGTGGCGGCGATCTTCGCCGCGGCGATCGTCGCCGCGTGGTTCATGCGTAAAGGGGCAGACCGATGATGTTCGACAAGATCCTGATGGCATACGACGGCTCGCGCGAGGGACGCGTGGCGCTCGAGGGTTGCGAAGGGCTCGCCCGCCTGACCGGCGCCGAGGTACACCTGCTGGCGGTGCTGCCGCTGCAGACCGGGTTGTTCCTGGCCGAAGGCGTGATGCCGGGCGAAGTGCTCGACGAAGATCGCCGGCGTTTCCAGGCCGTGCTCGACGAGGGCGTCGCGGCGCTGGCCGCGCGCGGCTTCCAGGCCCAGGGGCATCTGCGCTCGGGCGAGCCGGTCGAGGAGATCGCCGAACTCGCGCGCGAGCTCGGCGCCACCCTGATCGTGCTCGGTCACCGCCAGCAGCGCGGCTTCGCGGCGCGCTGGTGGAAGGGCTCGATCGGCGCCACGCTGCTCGACCGCGCTCCGTGCAGCGTGCTGATCGTGCTCGAGCGCGGCAAGGGGTAGGCGCGCGCCATTGCCGGCTTTTATGACCCCACTCCGGCCCTCCCCTTGGCAGGGGAGGGGGAACGGTTCATACCGGATACCGTTGAACACTTCACATCGCCGAAGGCCCGCGCGCTGTCGTACTCGACCGGGCGAGCAGTGTTCTCGGCTCGCCCCAGGGCCCGGTTGAGGCCGTTGATCAGCGGATCGAGATCCTTGGGTTCGAACTGGTCCAGATGCCCG
>JBDHRG010000031.1:0-26511 GCA_039807445.1 Candidatus Competibacteraceae bacterium | reverse complement strand
AAGGCATCTCCAAGAGCCAGGTGTCCGAGCTGTGTCAGGCGCTGGATGCGCGCGTGGACGACTTCCTGGAGCGGCCGAGGACGACGTGCTGGCGTTCATGGCCTTGCCGGCGGCGCACCGTACCAAGCTGCACTCGACCAACCCGCTCGAGCGGCTCAACCAGGAGGTCAAGCGCCGTACCGAGGTGGTGGGCATCTTCCCCAACGAGGCCGGTATCCGTCGCCTGGTCGGGGCGGTGCTGATGGAACAGAACGACGACTGGATCCAGGGCAAGCGCTATCTGACCCTGGAGACGATGGCCGAGGTCAGCTCGACTACTGAACCCGCTCCGCCGGCCCTGCCGCGCTGAGCGATAACACGGCAATCTGATCGGAGTTCCGCGCTCACAGCGTTACACCACTTGACTGGACGCTACCTGACGCCGAGCGCGTGCGTGATCAGCGCCGGGTCGCCGTCCTCCAGGCAGGCGTCGAGGTAGAACGCCATGTCCTGCTCGGTGTGGAGGTAGTCCGCCGTGTCGTAGCGGGAAAACTGCTCGGCCATGGCCCGGGCCCTCCAGTCTTTGGCAATGTCGATGACGCGGGCGATGTCGGCGGTCTGCCGGCTATCCGTAGGCTATGGGCTACGAAGTACAACCGCCTTGACCGAATACCGCTGCCGTGAAGCGCTGCGTTCGGCACCACGCCCGTAGGAGCGGACTACGTCCGCGATTCGGTGCCGCCGCATGCGCGATCGCGGACGTAGCCCGCTCCCACGACGCCGTGCAGGCAGAACGGTTTGCAGCGCCTTCGAGGCAGCGGCGCGAACTCCGGCCCTGCGGCTCAGCGGTGCATCGCCGGCCAGTCCTTGAGCGCGTCGTTGATGCGCGTTTGCCAGCCCGGGCCCGTGGCGCGGAAGGCGTCGAGGACCCCGCGGTCGTAGCGGATCGTGCAGGAGTGCGATGGGCTCGGCGGGGGGAGACGTAGTCCTCGTAGTTCATGGCGTGCGTCAGGCGGCTTCGGGATGCGGCATGGATCGATCACCCCGCCCGGCGAGCAAGCCTGCCACGGAGATGTCTTCGTCCAGATCGGGCCAGTGCAAGCCTTGGCCGCCACCGAAGATTTCGTAGTGCTGGAGCTGCTCCGGCGTAGCGCCGAGCAGGCGTGGGAACCACGCCAGCGGAACCCCCAGAACTCGTCCATCGGCGAGCTCGACCCACATGCAGCTGTCGTCGAATCGCAGCGCCCTAGCCGAAGTGCTCATGCCATGCCCTCTCGATCATCGATCGGTTGTCTTCCACCACCTTCGCCAGTTCGCGCAAGGTCCGGGCATCCATGCCGTAGCTGTCGGCGAGCCTGACCGTTGGCCAGAGCCAGAACTTGGCGGTCGCATCACCCTGGCGCACGTGGACGTGAACCGGCTCGCGCGGGCTGCTCTCGTTCGAGTAGAAGAAGAACCGGAATCCTTTGTATTTGAAGACCAAAGGCATCAGCTCGACTCCCTTGCAGGTCCGCTTCCTCGGACTTGTGTGCAACTCGCGTCACCGTCAGGGGGCTCATGTCGACCTCGGTCAGCCTGCCAGCACGCAGCAAATTGCCCTCTGACGCTGCATCCAACCGTAGAAGTCGGATTCGTGCAGGCTTTCCGGCTCCATCGATACCTCCGGTTACTGTTGGGCAACCTACCGCCGGAGGCCCGGAGCGATGCAGGTCATGGGACGTGCCTTCACAGCTGCAGGCAGCATACCGTGCGATGATCGATGAAAGCACCAGCATGGTCTGCCGATGGATCTTCGGATACGGCTGTTGCCGCATCCGCGAGTCTGGAACTACCACCGTCCTGTGCCGCTTCGCAGCCGTAGACCCCGATCCCGATGATGGCGCGTACCGTGATCGGACGCTGCCTGTCGCCTGCCGACCTCGGCGGTTCGAGCTGCACCACCGACCTCGAGCGTGTCCGCGCTGATGACGCAGGTGGTGCCGCGCTGAAGCCCCTCTCGGTGCACGCCGCCTGGCGCGCAGCGGTCGGAGAGATCGATGTGTCAGTGGCCCGCTGGCTCGACGGTGCGTCGCCGGCCGGTCCTCGAGCGCCTCGTTCAAGCCGCTTCGGCCGCCCCGAACCGCCGGCGATGCTCGCCGATGCTGACGGCGATACGCTGCTCTCGACGGTGCGTGAAACCGAGCTGTCCGAATCGACCTTCCCCCAGGCCTGTCCGTTCACGGTCGAGCAGGCGCTGGACCCGGATTACCGGCCGGAGGCTGGCGCTTGATGCCGACGGTCAGCAAGGCCGCAGTACGATGGAGTGGGCACCGGAGGGCCGTCGCGAAGGGCAGCTCGCGCTGAGCCCGCCACGGTTACCGGGCTGGACAGACGGCGCGAGCCCGTACCGAAAGAACACGCCCCATCCCGTCGGCGCGGACGTAATCCGCTCCTACGAGTCTGTGCAGCCGGCGAGGCGAAAGAGGCGGAATCTCTTGGGATCCGTATCACTGGATGCTTTTACTACCGAGGTGTGCCGCTCAGGTCGAGCGGGCGCTGGAACCGGATTGCTGGCCGGGGGCGGGCGCTTGATGCCGACGGCCGGCGAGGTCGCATTTCGGGCATGGGTCCGGGTTTGCCTGCGTGATGGCATTGGTGCCGGGGGGTGCAGCCCGTAGCGCCAGCCACGACAGGGAGTGCGGGTTCGCGCTGAGTCGTAACGCCGGTCCGGACACGGAAGCGGCGTCAAATCTCCGACGCACCGCGCCGGGGTCACCGTCCACGACATCCCGATCCACGCCGATGCCGACCGTCGCCGGCCCGGTTTCCGCTCCGACGACTGTCCCGTCACCGATGTTCGAATGCCGGCACGCTCGGCTCGGCGCTGTTTCCAAGGCAGCGCCGTTACCGTTCGACGGCACGGCACCTTGATTGGCACACAACATGCAAATCATTCGCTCCGGAAACACGGAGCGCCTCATTCCCGACGCGGGGTGGGGCAGGGAGCTTGCATGAAGACCGTCGCCATCATCCAGGCCCGCACGGGCTCGAGCCGGCTGCCGGGCAAGGTGTTGATGCCGCTGGCCGGTGTGCCGATGGCGCTGCGTGTCGCCGAGCGCGCGCGGCGGATCGCCTCGGTCGACGAGGTGGTGGTCGCCACCTCGACGCTGCCCGGCGACGATCCGCTCGCCGCTGCGCTGGCCGGCGCCGGCGTGGCGGTGTTCCGCGGTCCCGAAGACGACGTGCTCGACCGCTATTACCGTGCCGCGCTCGAGCACGCGGCCGAGGTGGTGGTGCGCATCACCGCCGACTGCCCGCTGCTGATGCCAGAGGTGTCGGAGCGCGTGGTGCGCGCCTTCCTCGACGGCGGCTGCGACTACTGCTCGAACTGCCATGCGCGCACCTGGCCGCGCGGGCTCGACACCGAGGTGGTGTCCTTCGCTGCGCTCGAGACGGTCTGGCGCGAAGCGACCGAGCAGCCCGACCGCGAGCACGTGATGCCTTACATCTGGATGCGCCCCGAGCGCTTCCAGCTGCGCGAGGTGGTCGATGCCGAAGACCACAGCGCGCTGCGCTGGACCGTCGATACCGTCGAAGACTACGCGCTCGCGGCGGCCGTGTACGACGCCTTCGCCGCGCAGGGGCGCGCCGACTTCGGCTACCGCGAGACGCTGGCGCTGATGGCCGGGCGCCCCGAGCTGGTCGAACTCAACCGCCACGTGCGGCAGAAGCATTATGGCGAATGAACCGCGCGTGGTGTTCCGCGCCGATGCCTCGGCAGCGGTCGGCGGCGGTCATGCCTGGCGCTGCCTGACGCTGGCCGATGCGCTCGCCGTGCGCGGCGCGGCCTGCGCCTTCGCTTGCCGGCCGGGCAGCGACGCGCTGGTGCCGGGGCTCGCGCGCTATCCGCTGCTCGAGCTCGACGGCGGCGACGCGACGGTTCCCGGGCAGCTCGCCGCGCGCTGGCCGGGGGGCGTCGACTGGCTGGTGGTCGACCACTACGGTCTCGACGCGCGCTTCGAACGCGCCTGCCGCCCGTGGGCGCGGCGGGTGCTGGCGATCGACGACCTCGCCGACCGTCCGCACGACGCCGAGCTGCTGCTCGACCAGGCGCATGGCCGCGCCGCCGCCGCCTACGCCGGCTGGGTCGCACCGAGCTGCGTACTGCTGCTCGGCAGCGACTACGCCTTGCTGCGCCCGGCTTTCGCCGCGCGCCGGCCCGAGGCGCTGGCGCGCCGCGACGGCCGGCTCGGGCGCGTGCTGGTCGCGCTCGGCGCCGCCGACCCCGACAACCATGCCGGGCTGATGCTCGAGGTGCTGCGTCGCGCCGACCTGCGCGCCGCGGTCACCGTGGTGCTGGGGCCGCAACCGCGGCATCTCGAGGCCGTGGCGACGCAGGCGCGCGCCTGTCCGTTCCCGGTCGAGGTGCTCGGCGGCGTCGACGACATGGCCGCGCTGATGGCGGCGGCCGATCTGGCGATCGGCGCCGGCGGCGCCAGCGCCTGGGAACGCTGCAGCCTGGGGCTGCCGACCGCGCTGCTGATCGCCGCCGACAACCAGCTCGACAACGCCCGCGCGCTGCTCGCGTGCGGCGCGGCGCGGCTGCTCGGCGATACGCGGTGCTTCGATATCGATGCGGCGGCGTCGCGCCTCGCCGGGTTGGCCGCCGATGCCGCGGGCTTGCGCGCGATGGCGCACGCCGGCGCGGCGCTGTGCGACGGCGGCGGGGCGCCGCGCGTGGCCGAACGGATGCTCGAGGAGATGTGCGCATGCTGACGATAGACGGCCGGACCATCGGCGCCGGCCAGCCCGCCTACCTGGTGGCCGAGATCGGCATCAACCACAACGGCAACCTGGATCTCGCCCGGCGCACGATCCGCGCCGCCGCCGAGGCCGGTGCCGACGCGGTCAAGTTCCAGAACTACCGCACCGAAGACTTCATCAGCGACCGCAGCCTGCGGTATCGCTACGTCTCGCAGGGGCGCGAGGTCGAGGAGCCGCAGTACGAGCTGTTCAAGCGCTGCGAGCTCGGCACGGGCCAGCTCGCCGAACTCGCGGCGTACTGCGCCGAGCTCGGCGTCGGCTTCCACAGCACGCCGACCAATGCCGAGGGCGTCGCCGAGCTGGTCGCGCTTGGCGCGCCGGTGCTGAAGAACGGTTCGGACTACCTGACGCACCTGCCGCTGATCCGCGCGATGGGCCGCAGCCGCCTGCCGACCGTGCTGTCGACCGGCATGGCGACACTGGCCGAGATCGACGAGGCGGTGCGCGCCTTCCGCGACACCGGCAGCGAAGCGCTGATCCTGCTGGCGTGCACCTCGCGCTACCCGACCCCGGCCGAGGACGTGCACCTGCGCCGCATCCCGGCGCTCGCCGCCGCCTTCGGCTGCGCGGTCGGCTTCAGCGACCACACCGAGGGCAGCACGGCCGCGCTCGGCGCGGTGGCGCTCGGTGCCTGCTGGATCGAGAAGCACTTCACGCTCGACCGCATGCTGCCGGGCCCCGATCACCGCTTCTCGTCCGACCCGGCCGAGTTCGCCGAACTGGTGTGCGCGGTGCGCTACCTCGAGCGCGCGCTGGGTGGCTCGCGGATCGGGCCGACCGCGGCCGAGGCCGTGGGGCGCGCGGCGTTTCGCCTGTCGTGCGTCGCCGCCGAAGCCCTGCCCGAGGGCCACGTGCTGGGCGAGGCCGACATCGCCTTTCGCCGCCCCGGCACCGGGCTGCGCCCGGCCGACGCCGGGTTGCTCGCCGGCCGGTGCCTGGCGTGCGCGGTGGGGCGAGGGCACGTGTTCAGCGAAGAGGATTTCCGATGACGAACAACGATCCAGTCTGGGAGCAGAAATACGCGACCGGCCATGCCGAGCGTTGGCCCTGGGATATGGTGGTGTCCTTCGTCTTCCGCCATGCGCCGCGCGGCCGCCCGCGCGCCGAGGTGCGCATCCTCGAGGTGGGGTGTGGCAGCGGCTCGAACCTGTGGTTCGCGGCGCACGAAGGCTTCCGCGTCGCCGGCATCGACGGCAGCGCGAGCGCGATCGGTGCCGCACGGGCGCGCTTCGCCGCCGACGGTCTGGACGGTGACTTCCACGTGGCCGATTTTAGCGAACTGCCGTTCGCCGACACGACCTTCGACTTGGTCGTCGACCGCGGCGCGCTGACCTGTGTTGGTACTTCCGTGCTCATGCGGGCGCTGGCCGAGGTACGGCGGGTGCTGAAGCCGGGCGGACGCTTGCTGTTCAACCCCTATGGCGACAGCCACTCCAGCCTGGATGCCGGTCGCCTCGGTGCCGACGGCCTGACGGTCGACATCGCCGGCGGCACGCTGACCGGCGTCGGTGGTATCCGCTTCACCAGCCGGCGCGAGCTGCTCGAATGGTTCACCGAGGGCTGGCAGGTGCTGTCGCTGCAGCGGCTGGAGCTCACCGACATGCACGGCGATGCCGGCATCCACGCCGAGTGGCGGCTGATCGCCGAAAGGTGCGAGGGAGACCCGCGATGAGTGTCCCCGTGTTGCGCGAAGTCGTCGCGGCCGATCGCGAGACGCTGTTCCGCTGGCGCAACCTGCCCGAGATGATCGCGCTGAGTGGCAGCCGCCGCGCGGTCGCCTGGGAAGAGCACTGCGCCTGGTTCCCGCGTCTGCTCGAAGGCCGGGATTGCCTGGGCTTCGTGGTCGAGGTTGACGGCGTGCCGGCCGGGTGCGTGCGTCTGGACCGCGACGCTGCGCGGGCATGGATCACGATCTACCTGCTCGATGGCTATACCGGGTGCGGGCACGGTGTGCCGGCGATCCGTGCCGCCTGCGCCGCGGCTTCACGCCACTGGCCCGACCTCGAAACCGTCGAAGCCCGCGTGCAGCCGGACAATGCACGCTCCTGCGCCGCCTTTGCTCGCGCCGGTTTCGCCGAGCAGGGCGAAGCGCAGGGTTTGCGGTGCTTCGCCTGGTGGTCAGCCGACGCCGATACGGCGCGCATCGTTTCGTATTACACCGAGCGCCTGGATCGCCACGGCCTCTCGCCGCTTTCGCTCGACTGGGGCAGCCGCGAATCGCAGCAGCGGCGCTTCGGCGTGCTGGCCGGCATCGGCGCGCTGGACGGCGCTTCGCTGCTCGACGTCGGCTGCGGTCTGGGCGACCTGTACGCCTGGCTCCGCGAACAGGGCTGCACAGTCGATTACGCCGGCGTCGACCTGACGCCGTCGATGGTCGAGCGCGCACGCGCGCGTTTCCCGGAAGTGGATTTCGCCGTGTGCGACCTGCTCGCCGAACCGCCCGATCGGCATTACGACTACGTGTTCGCCAGCGGCATCTTCTACCTGCGCCAGCAGGCGCCGATGGACTTCGTCGAGGCGATGGCACAGCGGCTGTTCGCGCTGTGCCGGCGCGGCGTGGCCTTCAACCTGCTGAGCACATGTGCCGATCGGCAGGATGACGGTGAGTTCTACGCCGACCCGGCCGAGGTACTGCGGCGCTGCCTGGCGATCACGCCGCGCGTGGTGTTGCGCCACGATTACCAGCCCAACGACTTCAGCGTCTACCTGTACCGCGCATGAGCATCGTCACCATCAGCCAGCCGCGCTATCTGCCGGCGCCGAACTACCTGTGCCGCTTCGCGCTGAGCGATGTATTCGTACTCCTCGATACGGTGCAGTACACGCCGCGCGACTGGGAAAACCGCAACCGCATCAAGGGTCCGAACGGAGCGCAGTGGCTGAGCGTGCCGGTAATCGCCGGTTCGCGCACGCAGCCGATCCGCGACATCCGCATCGACGCCGGCAGCGGCTGGGCGCGCAAGCACCTGCAGACGCTGCGTTGCTGCTACGGCCAGGCACCGCAATTCGAGGCGCTGTTCCCGCGGCTCGAAGCCGAGCTGATCCGGCCGTGGACCTTCCTGGTCGACCTGGACGAGGCGCTGACGTGCATGCTGCTCGAGCGTCTCGACTTCGGGTGCCGCATCGTACGCGCCTCGGCGCTCGCGCCGCAGGGCCGCGGCCAGGACCTGCTGCTCGACATCCTCGAGCGGGTCGATGGTTCGGTCTATCTGTCCGGGCCGCACGGGCGCGACTACATCGACCCCGCCGCGTTCGCCGCCGCCGGTTGCGGCCTGGTGTTCGACGGCTACGCGCCGCAGCCGTATCCGCAGCGCTTCGGCGGCTTCGTGCCCTGGTTGAGCGCGGTCGACCTGTTGTTCAACTGCGCGCCGGACGAAGCCCGCGGGGTAGTGCTGGCCGGTGCGGTTGAAACCGCCGCCCGGCTGGCATCCATCCACGACCTCGAGGAAATCCACGCATGAGCACGGTGCTGGTGATCGCCGCCCATCCCGACGACGAAGTGCTCGGCGCGGGCGGCACGATGGCGCGGCTGGCGCGCGAAGGGCACGCGGTGCACGTGCTGATCCTCGGCGAGGGCGCCACGTCGCGCCACGCCGTGCGCACCGATGCCGACCCGGCCGAGACCGCCCGCCTGGTCGCGCAGAGCGCGCGCGCCGGTGCGCACCTCGGCGTGCGCGAAGTGCGCCACTGCGGTCTGCCTGACAACCGCTTCGACACCGTGCCGCTGCTCGAGGTGATCAAGCCGATCGAAGCCGAGCTCGCCCGACTGCGCCCTGAAACCGTGTTCACGCAGCACGGCGGCGACCTCAACATCGACCACGCGATCACCTACCGCGCCACGCTGACCGCGGCGCGACCGTTGCCGGACTCGAGCGTGCGCGCGCTGTACGCGTTCGAGGTCAACTCCTCGAGCGAGTGGGCGTTCCAGCAGTTCGCGCCGGCCTTCCGCCCGAGCGTGTTCTTCGACATCGCCGACACGCTCGCGGCCAAGCTCGCAGCGATGGCCGAATACGAGGGCGAGTGCCGGCCGTTCCCGCACCCGCGTTCGCCCGAGGCGCTGACCACGCAGGCGCGGCGCTGGGGCTCGGTGATCGGCTGCGCCGCCGCCGAAGCCTTCGCCCCCGTGTACCTCCGCCACTGACAGGACGATCCGCCATGCACGCATTCCGCACCGAGCAGGAAGCCTTCTGGGCGTCCGGCTTCGGCGACGCCTACATCGACCGCAACCTCGGCGCCGAGTATGTCGCCGCCAACCTCGCGCTGTTCGCACGCATCCTCGCCCGCACCGACGGGGTCGGCTCGGTGCTCGAGCTCGGCGCCAACGTCGGCCTGAACCTGCGGGCGCTGCGCCAGATGCTGCCCGCGGCCGAGCTCGCCGGGGTCGAGATCAATCCGCGCGCGGCCGAACGGCTGCGTGGGCTCGGCTACGTCGAAGTCGCCGAAGGCTCGCTGCTCGAGCACCGTCAGTCCCGGAAATACGATCTGGCGTTCACCAAGGGGGTCCTGATCCACATCGCCCCCGAGGCCCTGCCGCAGGCCTACGATGCGCTGTACGCGGCCAGCCGGCGCTACGTCCTGGTGGCCGAATACTACAACCCGACGCCGGTCAGCGTGCCTTACCGCGGCCACGCCGAGCGGCTGTTCAAGCGCGACTTCGCCGGCGAGCTGCTCGATCGATACGCCGATCTGCGCCTGGTCGACTACGGCTTCGTCTGGCGCCGCGATCCGGTGTTCCCGGACGACGACCTGACCTGGTTCCTGCTGGAAAAGCGCTGAGGCGAGCATGGACGAGCGTATGCGTATACAGGGATCCGCCAAGCTCAGGCGCAAGCGGGCCAAGCGTCTCGAGCGGGAAGCCGAAATGGCGCTCGCGCGCGGCGATCTCGCCGAACTCGCGACGACGCTCGAGGCGCTGCGCGAGCTGCGGCCGACCGATCACGAGGTCCACCATCGGCTGGGGCAGTGTTACGGCGAGCTGCGCCGCCTGAGCGAAGCCGTCGCGTCGCTGGAGCGCGCACGCGAGCTGGCGCCCGACCACGTCGGCGTGCTGTCCGATCTCGGCCTGGTCTGGTCCCAGGCTGGCCATTGGGAGCGCGCACTCGCGCTGCTCGAGCACGCGCACGCGCTCGACCCCGATGAAGCCGGCGTGCGCAACCGCCTCGGCATGACGCTGTACACGCTGGGCCAGACCGAAGCAGCCGAGGCGCAGGTGCGCGCCGCCGTCGAGCTGCAGCCCGGCTTCGAGGCGGCCTGGCTCAACTTGTGCGTCATCGCGCGGGCGAAGGATCAGCCGCGGGCGGCGCTGGCGTACCTCGAGCGCATCCGCTCGGAGGCGATGCGGGCCTCGAAGGAGCTGTTCAGCGCTTTCCCGAAGCTGATGCTCGGCGAGCTGGCCGAGGGCTGGGCTTGCTACGAGCGGCGTTTCGAACGCGGGCTGGTCGGTCACGACGCGCCGGCGCTGATGCGCGCCGTGCAGGCACCGCGCTGGCAGGGCGAGTCGCTGGCGGGGCGCCGGCTGCTGGTGTGGCGCGAGCAGGGCTTAGGTGACGAGCTGTTCTTCGGCTCGTGTCTGACCGATCTGGTGGGGCTCGGCGGACACGTGATCCTGGAGTGCGAGCCGCGTCTGGTCGGACTGTTCCAGCGCACTTACCCCGAGTTCACGGTGCGGGCGCCGACGGTCGATGCCGACGGGCGCGAGCTCGTCGATCCGTCCGACTACGACTGCCAGGTGCCGATCGGCTCGCTGCCGCTGTACCTGCGTCCCGAACTCGCGAGCTTCGAGCGGCACGCGCCGCGCTACCTGCTGCCCGACTCCGAACGCGCCGCGCTCTGGCGCCGCCGCCTGGCGCGCCTGGGGCCGGGGCCGAAAATCGGCATCTGCTGGCGCAGTGGCAACCTGCGGCAAGAGCGCACCCGCCATTACGCCGAGCTCACCGAATGGGCCGAAGTGCTGCAGCAGGCGGGCGTGCACTTCGTCAACCTGCAGTACGGCGACTGCGAAGCCGAACTGATCGATGCCGAAGCCCTGTTCGGGGTGCGCATCGAGCGCTGGCCGGATCTCGACCTCAAGGGCGACCTCGAGAGCGTGGGCGCCTTGATGGCTGGCCTCGACTTCGTGATCTCGGTCGGTACGGCAGTCGCCGAGCAGGCAGCCGCGATGGGTGCGCCGGTGCTGCGCTTGGCGCTGGCCAACAGCTGGGACGATCTGGGCCAAGCGCGTTACCCCTGGTGGCCGAACGTCGAGCTGGTGCGGCGCCCCTGGGACCGGCCCTGGAGCGAGGTGCTGTCCGAGGTTGCGGTGGCGCTGACCGAATGGCGCGACGCGCAGCCGCAAGCCCATCCGCAGCGCGCGCTGCTCGACCAGGCGCTGGCCGAGGCCGAGCGCCTGGACGTGGTCGGCGATGCCGAGCAAGCCGTGCAATACGCCGAGCAGGTGCTCGAATTGGCGCCGGAGACCTGGCGTGCGGCGCTGCTGCTGGCGCGGCTGGCCAGCCGCCGCGGCCGCTATACGCTCGCGCTGCAATTGCTCGAGCGGGCGCTGCCGTACGCGCCGGCCGGGGAGGGGCTGCAGCACGACCTGGCGCTGCTGCTGCTGGCGCTCGGCGAACACGACGAGGCGCGCGCGGCACTGCGTCGCGCCATACTCGCACGGCCGGAGGATACGTCGGCATTCGACGCCTTCGTCGCCGCGAGCCGCAGCGAAGCCGGCCTCGAGGCCCGCGGCGAACGCTTCGCCGACTGGCTCGAACAGGTACGGCCGTTCTGGATCGATGCGGCGCTGGAGGCGCAGCAGCAAGGGCGCCTCGACGAAGCCGAGCGGCGTCTGCGTCGGGCGCTGCTCGCCGATCCGCACCACCCGGAGGCGTTGCACCGGCTCGGCATGCTGGCGCTGCAGCGCGAGGCGCCGGCAATGGCGCTGCGCTGGCTCGAGCGCGCTTTGGCGCTGACGCCGGGGCTGGCGCGTGCGCACGCCCACCGCGGCCTGGCGCTGTACCGGCTCGGACGTTTCACCGAGGCGGCCGCCGCCTACCGCCAGGCGCTGGTTTCGCTGCCTGACGACGCCGACCTGCACAGCGATCTGGCCGCAGCGCTGCTGCGCGCCGGCGATCCTGCCGCCGCCGTGGCGGCGTGCGGGCGGGCGCTGGTGCTCGACCCGACGCATGCGGGCGCGCGCACCAACCTCGCGCACGCCTTGGCCCGCAGCGGGCGTTCGGCCGAGCCGGTCTGACCGAGCGCCGGCCGCGTCCGCAGGGTGCGGGCGCAAAAAATTCGGCCTTCGTCGCTAAAGCCCGCTGGGGTGGTGCCGATATCCAGCAACAGAGCCGGCCAGCACCTCGGGCCGGGACTCGAACCACTCGGCCGGAAGCCGGCCGGGATGCTCTGATACGACGAAGGAGAGCAAGACGATGGCCATCGGCATCAACACCAATCTCGGCGCACTGAACGCGCAGCGCCAGCTGAACGGCTCGCAGGGCACGCTGAGCACCGCGATGCAGCGCCTGTCGTCGGGCCTGCGCATCAACAGCGCCAAGGACGACGCCGCGGGGCTCGCGATCACCGACCGCATGACCTCGCAGGTCAAGGGCCTGAACCAGGCGGTGCGCAACGCCAACGACGGCATCTCGGTGGCGCAGACCGCTGAAGGCGCGCTGCAGGAGAGCACCAACATCCTGCAGCGCATGCGCGAGCTGGCGGTGCAGTCCTCGAACGACTCCAACAGCGCCTCGGACCGCAAGTCGATCCAGGACGAGGTCGACCAGCTGACCCAGGAACTCGATCGCATCGCCGGCACCACGTCGTTCAACGGCACCAAGCTGCTCGACGGCACCGCCAAGGGCAAGAGCTTCCAGATCGGCGCCAACGCCGGCGAGACGATGAGCATCTCGATCGCCTCGGCCAGCTCCAAGGATCTGAATCTGAACGGCTACACCGGCCTCGGTGAGCTTAACGGCGGCCGTGTCGCCAGCGCTGCCATCGCTGCCGGCGACGTCGCGATCAACGGCGTCGATCTGGGCGCGGTCGCCGCCAGCGCCGGCAACTTCGCCAAGAACGTCGCCGACGCGATCAATGCCAAGACCCCCGATACCGGCGTCACCGCCACCGCCTACAACACGGTCAAGGGTGGCGTGGTCGCCGACCAGCCGATCAAGGGCATCACGATCGCGGTCAACGGCGCCGCCGCGGTCACCGTCAGCGATGCCGCGAACCTGCAAGACTTCGCCAAGCGCATCAACCAGGAAGTCGCCGGTGTCACCGCCAGCCTCAACGGCCAGGGTCAGCTGGTGCTGGCGAACACCACCGGCGCCACCATCACCATCAGCGAGAACGCCGCTGGCGACGCCGCCAAGGCTGGCCTGACCGCTGGCACCAATCAGGGCTACGTGTCGCTGAAGAGCGCCGACGGTTCCGACATCCAGATCGGCAAGGGCAGCGTGACGGCGACCGCTACCGAGAGCGACGTGCAAGCCATGGGCTTCAACGTCAGCAACACCGCCAACAGCGTCAGCGGCGCGTCGGTGGGCACCGGCGGTCTGACCGAGACCATGGACATCAAGATCAACGGCGTCGCACTGAAGGTCGACACCGGCAGCGACGGCAGCGCCGCCGCCAAGGCTGCCGCGATCAACTCGATCAGCGACAAGACCGGCGTCAAGGCTTCGGCCAGCAACGTGGTCGACGTCAGCGTCGACATTGCCAATGTGGGCGCGACCTTCATCAACGGCGTCTCGGTCGACCTTTCTGGCGCGCTGTCGCTCAACAGCGTCGTCGACACCATCAACGGTGCCAGCCTGCAGGGCGTGGTCGCCTCGGCCGGCAGCGACGGCAAGCTGAAGCTGACCTCGTCCTCGGGTCTGAACATCAAGGTCGATGACGGTGCGGGTGCCGCGGCCGGCGGCTTCGGCGCGGTGGTCAACCAGACCGGCAAGCTGACGCTGACCGGTGATAACGGCGCCGACGTCAAGGTCGAAGGCAATGCCGGCAACCTGGCGGTGCTGGGCCTGGTCAACCAGGGCGGCTCGGACGAGGCGATCGGCTCGGGGCTGGACGTGTCGACGACCGAGAACGCGGCGGTCGCGATCAAGCGCATCGACGAGGCGCTGAAGAAGATCGACGACAGCCGCGGCCAGTTGGGTGCGTTCCAGAACCGCCTGACCTCGACCATCAGCAACCTGCAGAACGTGTCGGAGAACATCGCCTCCGCCCGTGGCCGCATCCAGGACGCCGACTTCGCCGCCGAGACGCAGACGATGAGCAAGGCGCAGGTGCTGCAGCAGGCCGGCATGGCGATGCTGGCGCAGGCCAACCAGAGCAGCCAGAACGTGATGTCGCTGCTGCGCTGATCCACCGCGACGCCGGAGCCCCCTGACACACGGGGGTTCCGGCGCCGGCAGCCCCGGGGCTTGCTTCGATCGGGGTACGAGCGATGAGAAATGGGTCATGAGGCGCGCGGCAACAGCACCTCATGCTCCATTCCTCATCCCTCATTCCCCGTTGATGATCGGGATTCACGGGAGGACACGGACATGGCGGGCATCACGGTTTCGGGCATGGGATCGGGGCTGGACGTCAACTCGATCGTCTCGCAGCTGATCAGCGCCGAGAAGACGCCGGCGACGAAGCGCCTGGACAGTCAGGAGGCCAGGCTGCAGGCGCAGCTCACCGCGCTCGGCTCGTTCAAGGGCGCGGTGTCGGAGCTGCAGCGCGCGGTGCAGGGGCTGAACGCGGCGTCGAAATTCGACGCCGTCAGCGCCAGCGTCGGCAACGCCGAGCTGCTCGGCGCCAGCGTCAGCGCCGCGGCCAAGCCCGGCAGCTACTCGATCGAGGTCGAGCAACTCGCGCAGGCGCAGAAGCTCGCCTCGGGCGCCCATGCCAGCGTCGACAGCGTGGTCGGCACCGGCACGCTGAGCTTCCGCTTCGGCACCTACAGCGCCGACGGCAACACCTTCAGCGTCAATCCGGACCGCGAGACCAAAACGATCACGGTCGACGCCAGCAACAACACCTTGTCCGGGTTGCGCGATGCGATCAACCAGGCCGACATCGGCGTCAGCGCGAGCATCGTCAACGACGGTAGCGGCTACCGCCTGGTGCTCGGCGCCAAGGACAGCGGCGCGAAGAACGCGCTCGAAGTCACCGGCATCGCCGGGCTGAGCTACAGCGCCGGCAGCAAGGAGCTGACGCAGACCGTCGAGGCGCAGGACGCCAAGCTCACGGTCGACGGCCTCGCCATCACCAGCGCCGGCAACTCGGTAGCCGGCGCGATCCCGGGGGTGACGCTGAACCTGAAGTCCGCCAAGCCGGGCGCGCCGACCTCGCTCGCCGTCGCCGCCGACAGCAGCGCCGCGACCAAGGGCGTGCAGGCCTTCGTCGATGCGTACAACAAGTTCATGGAGTTCGCCAGCAAGGCGACCGCCGTCAACGCCAAGACCGGCGAGCGCGGCGCGCTGGTCGGCGACTCCAGCGTGCGCGCGATGCTGGCGGAGATGCGCCGCCAGGTGACGGCGGTCGTCCCGGGCGCCACCGGCCAGGTGAAAGCGCTGATCGACATCGGCGTCAGCACCAACCGCGACGGCACGCTGAAGCTCGACGGCACCAAGCTGCAGCAGGCGCTCGGCGACGATGCCGCAGGGGTGGCGGCGCTGTTCGCCAAGGTCGGCGCCACCAGCGATCCGAAGCTGGCCTACGGCACGCACGCGTCGAAGACTCGGCCCGGCAGCTACGCGGTCGAAGTCACGCAGGTGCCGGCGAGCTACAGCGGTACGCTCGGCAGCGTTACCGGCGACGTGACGCTCGCCGGCAACGAGAGCTTCACCGTGAAGGTCGACGGCGTCGGCAGTGGCCCCATCACGCTCGATGCCGGCACCTATACCACGGCGCAGCTGGCAAGCCATTTGCAGCAAAAAATCAACGGCGACGCCGCGATCAGCGCCGGAGGCACCTCGGTGACGGTCGCGTACGACAGCGACAATCAGCGCCTGCTGCTCACGTCGGCCAAGTTCGCCGGCAAGGCCAGCGTCGAATTCTCGGCGGTGGCCAATGCGGGAGCCCTCGGCATCGTCGACGGTCAGGCACTGGTGACGGCCGCGGGCAAGATCGGCGGCGTGGTGGCCGAGGGCGACGGCATCCGCCTGAGCGCCAAGACCGGCGACGCCGAGGGGCTGTCGGTCGACGTGCTCGGCGGCGCGACCGGCGCGCGCGGCACGGTGTCGTTGTCGGGCGGTTTCGCGGCAGCGATGGACACGCTGCTCGACGGCTTCCTGAAGAAGGACGGCAAGTTCGACACGCGCACGCAGACGCTGAGCGACGAGGTGGGCAGCATCCAGGAGCAGCGCACTGACCTCGCCGAGCGTCTGACCAGGCTGGAGGCGCGTTACCGCAAGCAGTTCATCGCGCTGGACAAGGCGATGAGTCAGCTCAACGCGACCAGCGGCTTCCTGCAACAGCAGATCGACGCCTGGAGTGGCAAGGGCAAGCAGTGACGAACCGGGTGATCAGGAATGGGTGATGCGCAAGGAGCAACTACCCCATTCCCCATTCCCCATACCCCTTCACCGGAGAACGCAACAGATGAACACCGCAGCGGCACTGCGCCAGTACCAGGCCATCAAGACCGACGCCGACGCGGCCGGCGCCAGCCCGCACCGGCTGATCCAGATGCTGTTCGAGGGTGCGCTCGAGCGCATCGCGCTGGCCAGGGGCTGCCTCGCGCGCGGCGACATCGGCGCGCGCGGCGAGGCGATCAGCAAGGCGATCGCGATCGTCGGCGGGCTGCGCGACGGGCTGGACCTCGGCGCCGGCGGCGAACTCGCCGCCAACCTCGACGCGCTGTACGACTACGCCCAGCGGCGGCTGATGGAGGCCCACCGTGGCGCCGACGCCGCGATGCTCGACGAGGTCGCCGGGCTGCTCGGCGAGATCAAGTCCGCCTGGGACGCGATCGCTTGAACGCCGGTGCCGAGGAACTGCTGGTGGCGAGCCGCGCGATGCTCGAGGCGGCGGCGCAGGGCGACTGGGAAGGGCTCGAGGTGCTGGTTTCGCGCCGCGAGCCGCTGCTCGCCGCCTGGCCGCCGGCCGGGCTCGACGCGGCGGCCTTGCAGGCGCTGTGCGGCACGCTGCTCGAGCTCGACACGCAGACGCGCCGGCTCGCCGACGCCGGCCGCCGCGAAGCCGCCGACCAGCTCGCCCGGATCGCCGCCGGGCGCAAGGCCCGCGGCGCGTACGGCGAGGGCTGAGCCGGTATCGCCGCGAACAGCCGCCTTTCAGTCGCGGGTTATTTACTGGTTTGTCGGCCTGTGCCAGACGCCAGTTGTCGAGCAGCTCATCGGCGTGCAGGTCGAGCCACTCGAGCACGGCGCCGTAGCGCCCGCTTCGGAAACCGGCCCTGAACCACGCCACCCTCGATGGTCACGGTGATCTCGTACTCGCCGTAAAAGGCGTGGAAATGCGGCGGCGCGTGGTCGCGCCAGTTACATGTAGATCACGATGCCGAGGAACTGGCTGATGATCGGCATGGTCGTCAGCTCCGCGCACGCGCGTGGCTGGGGATGTCGGATCGTGATCTTGCCACGGTTTCGGCAAGGAAGCCGGCGGGCGCTCGTGCCACGCACCACCGCGCCCGGCATCCCGATGCCGGCGTACGCTATGATCGTCGATACGTACGTCGTCGGAGCCGGCTGCCGTGGAAACCTATACCCTGACCGCGCTGCGCAAGGATCTGTACCGGATCGTCGACCGCATCCTCGAAACCGGCGAGCCGGTCGAGCTCGAGCGCAACGGCCAGCGCCTGCTGCTCGTGCCCGAGCAGCGGCCGTCGCGACTTGCCCGGTTGCCGCGCCGCCAAGGGATCGTCGGTGACCCCGATACCCTGGTCGATGCGGAGACGGCGCAGTGGAACGAAGCGCGCAACCTGGATTGATCCACCTCGATACCCACGTCGTGGCGTGGCTCCACGACGGCCTGGTCGAGAAGCTGTCGCCGGCCGCGGTCGCAGCGATCGAAACCGGACGCCTGCGGATTTCACCGCTGGTCGAGCTGGAGCTGGGCTACCTGCGCGAAATCGGCCGTATCCGGCCGACACCCGGCGAGATCGTCGCTGCGCTGGCGAGCGATATCGGGCTCGAGCGCAGCACGGTGCCGCTGGCCGGGATCGTGACGGCTGCGCTGGCGCTGGACTGGACGCGCGATCCCTTCGATCGGCTGATCGTGGCGGAGGCGATTGTCGCCGGGGCGCGGCTGGTGACGCGCGACGAGCGCATCAGGGCGCATGCCGCTTGCGCTTGCTGGTGAGCGGGTGCCTGCCGAACGTCGTCTCCGAACCGGAGCCTGCCCGAACTCACCTTGATCGCGATTTCCCAGACGCTCACCGTGCTGAGGAGCGGGGTCGTGTCCGGATCGGTCAGAACTTCGCGTGCGGCGGCGCTCGGCTGCGGCGCATCGTCGATGAACCACAGAATGGCGCCGGCGCTCGCCACGGTGGTATCTTGGTCGCCTTTTTAGAGTTCCTGCCGCCGGTCCCCATGCTGCCGCGAGTGCGCATATCCTTACCCGGGCCGGGGACTCCGCAGGAGGCGTTTTCCGAGTGAATCCCGCATCGATACTGATCGTCGACGCCGACGCGGCGCGCGCGCGCGAGCTGCTGGCGATCCTCGAGTTCACGGAGCAGCACGCGGCGATCGTCGCCGCCGCCGAGCTCGCCGAAGCGATCGACCCACGCGGCTTGTCGCAGCTCTACCTCGGCCGCGGCGGCGACGACGCGGCGCTGCTCGCGCGTGCGCGCGAGGCGCGCGGGCGGCTGGCGCAACTGCCGATCGTGGTCGTCGAAGACGACGATTCGGCGCCGCTGCCCGCCGCGTTCGACCACCTCGGCATGCTGCGCCTGTACCGGCCGTTCCGCCAGGGCGCGCTGAACCAGCTGATGATGCGCATCGCCGAGTTCCGCCGGAGTGTCGCCGAGACGGCACCGCGCCAGCCGCGCCGCCACCCCGAGCTGTTCCGCGTGCTGGTCGGACAGAGCCGGCCGATCGCCGCGGTGCGCAGCCTGATCGAGCGCGTCGCCCCGACCGAGGCGACGGTGCTGGTGCTCGGCGAGTCGGGTACCGGCAAGGAAGTGGTGGCGCGCAATCTGCACTATCACTCGGCGCGGCAGAAGGGGCCGTTCGTGCCGGTCAACTGCGGCGCCATCCCCGAGAACCTGCTCGAGAGCGAGCTGTTCGGCCACGAGAAGGGCGCCTTCACCGGCGCGATCACCGCACGGCGCGGGCGCTTCGAGCTGGCCGAAGGTGGCACGCTGTTCCTCGACGAGATCGGCGACATGCCGCTCGCGATGCAGGTCAAGCTCCTGCGCGTGCTGCAGGAGCGCAGCTTCGAGCGTGTCGGCGGCAACAAGGCGATCCAGGCCGACGTGCGCATCGTCGCCGCGACGCACCGCAAGCTCGAGCAACTGATCACCGACGGCCGCTTTCGCGAAGACCTGTATTACCGGCTCAACGTGTTCCCGATCGAGATGCCGCCGCTGCGCGAGCGGATCGGCGACCTGCCGCTGCTGATCGACGACCTGATCCGCCGCCAGGAGGCGCAGAGCGGCGTGCGGCTGGCGATCACGCCGGCGGCGATGCGCTGCCTGGCGGGGTATGCATGGCCGGGCAACGTGCGCGAGCTGGCGAACCTGATGGAGCGGCTGGCGATCCTGCGCGGCGACGGCGTGGTCGACGTGCCCGACCTGCCGCCGAAGTTCCGCGAAGGTGCACGCGAGATCCCCGAGCACGTGTCGCCGGTGCTCGACCAGCACTGCGAGCCGGTGCAGGCGCTGCCCGAGGTCGGCGACCAGGTGTTGTTGCCCGAGGGCGGGCTCGACCTGCGTCAGTATCTGGCCGAGCTCGAGATCCGCCTGATCCAGAGCGCGCTCGACGAGGCGCACGGCGTGGTCGCACACGCCGCGACGCTGCTGAAGATGCGCCGCACCACGCTGGTCGAGAAGATCCGCAAGTACGGCTTGCGCGGCGACGACGATTCTTCGCAGGAATGAGGGATGAGGCTACACTCGTTCCCCATCCCCCATCCCCCCCCCCCCCCCCCCCCCCCCCCCCCCCCCCCCCCCCCCCCCCCCCCCCCCCCCCCCCCCCCCCCCCCATCCCCCATCCCCCATCCCCCATCCCCCATCCCTCGCCAGCGGGCGACGACAATCCGACACCCCGCCCCGCTTGCGCGGCGCCGGATTCCCGGCGCGGCCGGTGCCGCGTCCGCAAGCCCTTGATGCACCGTTGTCCCGATTCAGTGGCACGAATATTGCTGCATGGCGTTCGTCGATCAGAACCCTGCGGTGAGCGCCGTGTTGAATCCAGACCGTATCCACGCCGACCTCGAGCTGCTCAAGCGCGCCCGCGCCCCCGAGGGCGCGTCGAGCCTGGCCGCGCACCTCGAGCCGCTGGAGCGACTGGCCGAGGCGCTGGGCCGGTTGGCCGGCGAGGTGCGCACGCCCGAGGCGCTGGCGCAGGCGCGGCTGGCGCTGACGCTGCGCCAGGCGCTGGCGCGGACGGGCGCTGGCGCGGCGCAGGATGCGTCCGCGCTCGAGCGGGCCACCTGAACCGATTGCCGAGGGGCAGCAGACGATGAGCGACATCAGCGCCGAACCGATGCTGGGGGCGATGCGGGTGATGGCGGTCCGGGCCGCCGGTGGCGCGACGGCGCCGGTCGCCGGCGAGGGTGATTTCGCCGCGACGCTGAAGGGTCTGCTCGCCGGGGTCAACGCCCAGCAGCTCGAAGCGGGCCGGCTCGCGCGCGCCTTCGAGCTCGGCGACGGCAAGGCCGATCTGCCCGAGGTGATGATCAACCAGCAGAAGTCGCGACTGATGTTCCAGGCCACGCTGCAGGTGCGCAACAAGCTGGTGGCGGCCTACCAGGACATCATGAACATGCCGGTCTGAAGGCGAGGGACAGCACACCGTGGCCGAGGAAACCCTGAACGCGCCACCGCCGCGCTTCGATCCGGGCGCGCTGAAGGCGCGCCTGTCGACGCCGGGGCCGGTGCTGTACGGCGTGATCGCGGGCACGGTCGGGCTGCTGGCCGTGATCGTCGCGCTGGTGCTGTGGGCCGGCGAGCCCGACTACCAGCCGCTGTACCGCGGCCTGCCCGAGAACGAAGCCGGGCAGATCATGGAGGCGCTCGCCAAGGCCAACGTGCCGCACCGGGTCGACCGCGCCAGCGGCGCGCTGCTGGTGCCGGCCGACAAAGTGCACGAGACGCGCCTCAAGCTCGCCGCGCAGGGCTTGCCGCGCGGCGCGACCAACGGCTTCGAGCTGCTCGACCAGCACAACGGTTTCGGCGTCAGCCAGTTCATGGAGAACGCGCGCTACCAGCGCGCGCTCGAAGGCGAGCTGGCGCGCTCGGTGATGAGCATCGGCGCGGTCGCCAACGCGCGCGTGCACCTGGCGATCCCGAAGGAGTCGGTGTTCGTGCGCAACCGCCAGCCGCCCTCGGCTTCGGTGCTGGTGCAGCTCGCGCCGGGGCGCGTGCTCGACGGCGGCCAGGTGGCGGCGATCGTGCACCTGGTGTCGTCGAGCGTGCCGCGGCTTCCAGCCGAGCAAGTGTCGGTGGTCGACCAGGCCGGCAACCTGCTCACCCGGCCCGCCGGCTCGGCGCTCGGCATGAACATGGACCAGATGGATTACCGCCAGCGCATGGAAGCCGACACCGTGCGCCGGGTCGAAGACCTGCTGACGCCGCTGCTCGGCGTCGGCCGGCTGCGCGCGCAGGCGGCGTTGGACCTCGATTTCGACAACCGCGAAGAAACCACCGAGTCGTTCGACCCCCGGCGCGAACCCGGCATGGTGCGCAGCGAGCAGCTGATGGAAGAGGTCAACGGCCGGCCGGAGCCGGTCGGCATCCCCGGCGCGCTGTCGAACCAGCCGCCCGGCGTGGCCTCGGCGCCCGAACAGGCGCCCGGCGCACCGGCGCAGGCGGGCCAGCCGCCGGCGGCCCCGGGGCAGGCGGCCCAGACGGCTCAGCCCGGGGGGCAGCCGGGCCAGCTGGCGCAGACCGAGGCGCAGAAGGTCGCCGAGGGCTCGCGCGGCGTGCGCAGCCGGCGCGAGCACACGCGCAACTTCGAGCTCGACAAGCGCGTCGCCCACGTGCGCGCGACACCGGGCAGCGTGCGCCGGCTGTCGGTGGCGGTGCTGCTCGACGACAAGCTGGTCGACGGTGCGCGCACCCCCTTCAGCCAGGAGGAGCTCGACCGCATCACCGCGCTGGTCAAGGAGGCGGTCGGCTTCGATGCCCGACGTGGCGACACGGTGAACGTGATGAATGCGAGTTTTGCCAACAACACCGTGCTCCCCGACCTGGGGCCGTTCTGGCAGCAGCCCTGGTTCATCGAGCTGGTCAAGTGGGGCATCGGCGGCCTGGTCGCGCTGGCCTTCCTGCTCTGGGTCGCGCGCCCGGCGGTCAAGCGGCTGTTGCCGGAGCCGCCGGCACCGGCGCCGGCGCTGAGCGGCGGCGAGCGGCTGCCGGCGTTGCCGGATGCCGCCGAGCAGGGGGTCGGCGAGCTGGCCGAAGACCGGCTGATGCTGGCCGGCTACGGCGTCGGGGCGGTGCCGCAGTTGCCCTCGGACGCCGCGGCGAAGCTCGACGAGCGGCTCGAGACGGCGCGCCGGCTGGTCGCCGAAGACCCCAAGCGCGCGGTGCAGGTGATCCGCGCCTGGCTCGACGCGCCGGACCCACTGCTGCTGCCCGAAACCGAGAACGCCGAGGTCTGAACCGATGTCGATGCTCGACCAGAACCCGTCGCTCGCCGGCGTCGACCGCGCCGCCGTGGTGCTGATGGCGCTCGGCGAGGAGTGGGCCGCCGAAGTGCTGCGCTACTTCGAGCCGCGCGACCTGCACCGCATCGGCGCGGCGATGGCAGGGCTCAAGGGCGTCGACCGCCAGCGCGTCAGCGAAGTGCTCGAGGAGTTCAACCGCAAGTCGGTCGAGCTGACCTCGATGGGGGTCGAGAACCACGAGTACATCCACAATGTGCTGGTGCGCGCGGTCGGCCGCGACAAGGCCAAGGGACTGATGGAGCGCATCCTCAACGCCGACGGCTCGCCGGGCGTCGAGGCGCTGAAGTGGATGGACTCCAAGGCCGTGGCCACCGGCCTGCGCAAGGAGCACCCGCAGGTGGTGGCGCTGGTGATGTCGTACCTCGAGCCGGCGCAGGCGGCCGAAGTGCTGGCGCTGCTGCCGCCCGAGATGCGCTACGACGTGGTGATGCGCGTCGCGACACTCGACTCGGTGCCGAGTATGGCGCTCGGCGAGCTGAACGCGGTGATCGAGGGCCAGGTGATGCGCAACATCGATGCCGCCTCGAGCTTCAAGGTCGGCGGCGCCAAGCGCGCGGCCGAAATCCTGAACCAGCTCGACGGCGAGATCGCCCCGGCGATCATGGACAAGCTCAAGGTGCTCGACGAGGCGCTGGCCGGCAGGATCGAAGACCTGATGGTGGTGTTCGAGCACCTGCTCGAGGCCGACGACCGCGGCATCCAGAACCTGCTGCGCGAGATCTCCTCCGAGACGCTGCTGCTCGCGCTGCGCGGCGCCGACGAGCCGGTGCGCGAAAAGATCCTGCGCAACATGTCGCGCCGCGCGGCCGAGATGATGCGCGACGACCTCGAGGCGATGGGCGCGGTGCGCATCGCCGACGTCGAGAGCGCGCAGAAGCAGATCATGACCGTGGCCAAGCGCATGGCCGAGGCCGGCGAGCTGAGCCTGGCGACCGGCGGCGACCAGTATGTCTGACGCCCTGCCGTCGACCCGCATCCTGCACCGCGACGCGCTCGGCGAGGTGCGCCGCTGGCACCTGCCCGACGTCGAGTGCGCGCCGGCGGTGCCCGAGCCCGCGGGCCCGGCCGAGTCCGAACCGGTGCCGACGCCGCCGACGCTCGAGGAGATCGAAGCGATCGAGCACGCCGCGCACGAAGAGGGCTACCAGAACGGCTTCGCCGCCGGCCAGGCCGAGGGGCACGCGCTCGGCCTGGCGCAGGGGCACGAAGAGGGCTTCAGGTGCGGTCGCGACGAGGGCCTGCGCCAGGGGCTGCAGGAGGGCATGGCGCAAGCCGAACGTCGCCTGCACGAGCAACTCGCCGAGCGCCGCGCGCAGCTCGACGCCCTGCTCGACGCGCTGACCCGGCCGCTGGCGGGGCTCGACGCCGAGGTCGAGCACGAACTGGTGCAGCTGACGATCGCGATCGCCAAGCGGCTGATCCGCCGCGAGCTCAAGGCTTCGCCCGGCGAAGTGGTGGCGGTGATCCGCGAAACGCTGGCGCTGCTGCCGGCGAGCGGCATCGAGGTGGTGCTGTCGCTGCACCCGCAGGATGCGCAGCTGGTGCGCGGTCTGGGCGTGCTCGATTCGGCGCCCGGCAGCCTGCGCGTGGTCGAAGACCCGACGCTCGAGCGCGGCGGCTGCCGCGCGCAGGCGGGCCCGGCGGCGATCGACGCGACGGTCGAGGCGCGGATCAACGCGGTGGTCGCGGCGCTGCTCGGCGGCGAGCGCGACACCGACGCCGAGGCGCACGGTGAGCGCGGCTGAACGGACCCTGGCCGAGCGGCTGCGACTGCGGCGCGAGCGCGTGGCGCACGCCCCGGGGCCGGTGGTCGAGGGGCGCCTGACGCGCATCGTCGGCCTGACGCTCGAAGCCAGCGGCTGCGTGGCGCCGGTCGGGGCGCTGTGCCGCGTGGTCAGCCCGGGCGGTGCGACGGTCGAGGCCGAGGTGGTCGGCTTCGACGGCGGGCGCGTGTTCCTGATGCCGAGCGGCCCGATCCACGGCTTGATGCCGCAGGCGCGCGTGGTGCCGACCGGCGGCGTCAGCCGTGTGCCGCTCGGCGACGACCTGCTCGGGCGCGTGCTCGACGGCAGCGGTCGGCCGCTCGACGGCAAGCCGCTGCCGCTCGGCGTGCGGCCGCACCCGCTGTCGGGACGCGCGATCAACCCGCTGACGCGCAAGCCGATCCGCGAGCCGCTCGATGTCGGCGTGCGCGCGATCAACGCGCTGATCACGGTCGGTCGCGGCCAGCGCCTGGGGCTGTTCGCCGGCACCGGTGTCGGCAAGTCGGTGCTGCTCGGCATGATGACGCGCTTCACCGATGCCGACGTGATCGTGGTCGGGCTGATCGGCGAACGCGGTCGCGAAGTGCAGGAGTTCATCCAGGAGATCCTGGGCGAAGCAGGCATGCGCCGCGCGGTGGTGGTGGCGGCGCCGGCCGACGACCCGCCGCTGAAGCGTCTGCACGGCGCGGCGCTGGCCACCCGCATCGCCGAGTACTTCCGCGACCAAGGCAGACAGGTGCTGCTGCTGATGGATTCGCTGACGCGCTACGCCCAGGCGCAGCGCGAGATCGCGCTGGCGATCGGCGAGCCGCCGGCGACCAAGGGCTACCCGCCTTCGGTGTTCGCCCGCCTGCCCGGGCTGGTCGAGCGCGCCGGCAACGACGAACGCGGCGGCTCGATCACCGCGCTGTACACCGTGCTCGCCGAAGGCGACGACACCAACGACCCGATCGCCGACGCCGCGCGCGGCATCCTCGACGGCCACATCGTGCTGTCGCGCCGCCTGGCCGAGAGCGGGCACTACCCGGCGATCGACATCGAGGCATCGGTGTCACGGGTGATGCCGGCGGTGGCCGACGCCGAGCACCAGGCGCGCGCGCGGCGCTTCAAGCAGCTGTGGTCGACCTACGCGCAGAACCGCGACCTGATCAACGTCGGTGCCTACACGCCGGGCTCGGACCCGGGCATCGACGAGGCGATCCGCTTCTATCCGCGGCTGAAGGAGTTCCTGATGCAGAGCATCGACGACAGCGTCCCCTTCGCACAGTGCCTCGACGCGCTGGCTTCGGTGCTCGAGGGGGGACGGCGATGAGAGAGCGCATCCGGCGGCTGCAACCGGCGGTCGAGGTGGCACGCAACCACGAGAGCGATGCGGCGGCGCGCTACGTGCAGAGCAAGTCGCGGCTCGAAGCCGAGCGGCGCAAGCTCGACCAGCTGCGCGCCTTCCGCTTCGACTACATGCAGCGCTTCCAGCAGGACGGGCAGGCCGGCTTGTCGGCACGCCGCGCGCAGGATTACACCGCGTTCATTTGCAACCTCGACGCCAACCTCGAGCAACTGCACGGCCAGGTGTCGCTGCTCGCGGCGCAGGTCGAACAGGCGCGCAAGGCCTGGGCGGCGACGCGCGCGCGCACCCGCGCGCTCGATGGCGTGATCGACGGCTACCGTCGCGAGCACGAACAGGTGCTGGCGCGGCGCGAGCAGGCCGAAACCGACGAGTTCGCGCTGCGCCGCCTGATGAGGAATGGGGATGAGGGATGAGGGGTGAGGCTACACTCGCCCCCCATTCCCCATTCCCCATTCCCCATTCCCCATTCCCCATTCCCCATTCCCCATCCCCCATTCCCCATCCCCCGGCGGCACCGACCAGGAGAGCCAACGAGATGCCCCCGATCGATCTGAACCTGGCGCGAGCCGCGGCGCAGGTGCGCGAGGCCGGCGGGCGCGACCGGGCGGAGGCCGCCGACGGTGACTTCGGCGAGCTGCTCGCCGGCGCCACGGGTGCCGCATCGGCGGCGGCCGAAACGGGCGTGCCGCCGGCGGTCGGCGAGGCGCAGGACGAAGACCCTGCTGGCGCCGAGGTGCACGCCGAGCCCGACGCCGAGGCGCCGGTCTGGCTGCCGGGCTTGCAGCAGGCGCTGGCCGAGGC
>JBDHRG010000030.1:0-26705 GCA_039807445.1 Candidatus Competibacteraceae bacterium | reverse complement strand
GAACGCCCGGTCGCGCGGGCGCTCGGCGGCGCGGCGGCGGCCGGCTTCGCGCGCGCCGAAGCCCCACGCGCGTTCACCTTCCCCGCCGACCACGGTCCGCATCCGGGCTTCCGCACCGAGTGGTGGTATTTCACCGGCAACCTGCAAACCGTGGCGGGACGCGCCTTCGGCTACCAACTGACGCTGTTCCGCGTCGCGCTGGCGCCTGCCGCACCGCCGGCGGATTCGGCCTGGCGCGCGCACGAAGTCTATCTCGGTCACTTCGCGCTCAGCGATCCCGCCGCCGGCCGTCACCATGCCTTCGAGCGCTGGTCGCGCGCCGCGCTCGGACTGGCCGGCGCGCAAGCCGCGCCGCTGCGGGTCTGGCTCGAGGACTGGCGCGCCGAGGGCGAGGCCGACGGGCGCTGGCGGCTGCACGCCGCCGAAGCCGGCGTCGCGCTCGAGCTGGTGCTCGAGCCGCGCAAGCCGGTGGTGCTGCAAGGCGAACGGGGCTTGAGCCGCAAGAGCGCCGAGCCCGGCAACGCCTCGTACTATTACTCGGTGCCGCGGCTGGCGACGCACGGCCGGATCGAGGTCGGCGGCGCCGCGTTCGCCGTCGCCGGCGAGAGCTGGCTCGACCGCGAGTGGAGCACCAGCGCGCTCGGTCCCGAACAGACCGGCTGGGACTGGTTCGCCTTGCAGCTCGACGACGGCCGCGAGCTGATGCTGTACCGGCTACGCCGCCGCGGCGGCGGCACCGACCCGCACAGCCAGGGGGTGCTGGTCGGCACCGACGGCGCCGCCATCCCGCTCGCAGTCGACGACTTCGCGCTCCAGCCAGAGGGCCGCTGGCTCAGCCCGCGCAGCGGCGACGCCTACCCGGCGCGCTGGCGCGTGCGCGTCCCCGCCGCCGGGCTCGAACTCGCAGTGCTGCCGCGCCTCGCCGACCAGGAGATGGCGCTGTCGACGCGCTACTGGGAAGGCGCGGTCACGGTCGAGGGCCACGATCCCCGCGGCCCGCTGCGCGGGCACGGCTACCTCGAGATGACGCGTTACACTGACGACTGAGCCCGGACCTCCCCGGTCGCGTTTGGCCTGCCGCGGCTAGCGGCTAGAATGGCGCGCTCGAACCTTCCGAATCCGTATCGAGGAACCGCATTGGACATCCTGCTGCTGCACGCCCTGATTCTCGGCCTGGTCGAGGGCGCGGCCGAATTCCTGCCGATTTCGAGCACCGGCCACTTGATCATCGTTGCCGATTTCCTCGGCTTCACCGGCGAGCGCGCGAAGACTTTCGAGATCTTCATCCAGCTCGGCGCGGTCCTCGCCGTGGTCTGGTACTACCGCGCGCGCATCGCGCAAGTGCTCGGCGGCCTCGGCCGCGACCGCACCGCCAACCGCCTGGTACTGAACCTCGCGATCGCCTTCGTGCCGGCGGCCGCGCTCGGCCTGGCGTTCAGCAAGGCGATCAAGGCGCACCTGTTCAACCCGGTCAGCGTCGCCGCGGCGCTGGTGGTCGGCGGCATCGTCATCCTCTGGGTCGAACGCCGCGCCGCGCCGCCGGCGGTCACGCACGTCGACGCGCTGTGCTGGAAGCGCGCGCTGATGGTCGGGCTGGCGCAGAGCGCAGCGCTGGTCCCGGGCACGTCGCGCTCGGGCGCGACCATCGTCGGCGGACTGCTGTCGGGACTGTCGCGCACCGCGGCGACCGAGTTCTCGTTCTTCCTCGCGATCCCGACGATGTTCGCCGCGACGCTGTACAGCCTGTACAAGGACTGGGCCCAGCTGAGCCTGGCCGACGCCCCGGTATTCGGCATCGGCTTCGCCGCCGCCTTCGCCAGCGGCTTCGTCGTCGTGCGCCTGTTCCTCGTCTACGTCTCGCGCCACAGCTTCGTGCCCTTCGCCTGGTACCGCATCGCGCTCGGCGTGGCGCTGCTCGCCTATTTCCAGGTTCACCCCTGGAGCGGGGGCTGAGCTTTATCCCGAGAACCGGCCCGCCCGGGCCTCTTCCCCGGGCGGGCTCGGTTTCGGCTGATCAGCGCCGGCGGTACAGCGGCAGCGGCTGGTCGGCGGCAGCCTGGTAGTTGACGCTGAAGTCGTCCAGGCTCTCGAGCGCCTCCTCGATCGACTTGTCGGCGCGCACCTCGAAGGCGTCGAAGCCGGCGCGCGCCATGAAGTACAGCTGGTCGCGCAGCACGTCGCCGACCGCGCGCAGCTCGCCCGCGTAGCCGTGGCGCTCGCGCAGCAGCCGTGCCAGCGTGTAGCCGCGGCCGTCCTTGAACACCGGGAACTCGATCGCGATCACCGCAAAGCGCGCGAGGTCCGCAGCGATCGCATCGAGCCTGGCGGTGTTCGGCAGCCTGAGCCCCAGCGCCTCGTCGCGGCCGGCCAGGAGCTCGCGTTCGGCTTGCCAGCGCGCCAGGCTGACGATCACCGGGCCCTGCCCCAGCGCCTCGTCGTCGGCGACATGGCGCCAGGCGTCGTCGACGATCCGGCGACCCTTGATGATCCGGCGCGCCATCACGCTACCTCCTTGCGCTTGGCCTTGGTTGCGCCGTACACGCGCTCCTTGAACGGCGCGATGCCGATGCGGCGAACGGTGTCGAGGAAGCGCTCGTCCTCGAAGCGCCGCTCGACGTAGACCGACACGAGCTTCTCGATCACCCCGGGCACTTCGTCCTGCGCGACCGAGGGGCCGATCACCTCGCCGAGCGATGCCTGGTTCGCCGAGCTGCCGCCGAGCGTGATCTGGTACCAGGACTCGCCGTTCTTGTCGACGCCGAGAATGCCGATGTGGCCGACGTGCTGGTGCGCGCACGAATTCATGCAGCCCGAGATGTTCAGCCGCAGGTCGCCGAGATCGTACAGGTAGTCGAGATCTTCGAAGCGCGCCTGGATCGCCCGCGCCACCGGGATCGAATAGGCGTTGGCGAGGCTGCAATAGTCGATGCCCGGGCAGGCGATGATGTCGGCGAGCGTGCCGATGTTCGGTGTCGCCAGCCCCTGCGCCTCGAGCGCCTGCCACAGCGCGTACAGATCGCCCTGGCGCACGTCGGCGAGCAACAGGTTCTGCGTGTGCGTGCTGCGCACCTCGCCGAAACCGTAACGATCGGCGAGCTCGGCGAGCGCCTCCATCTGCTCGGCGCTGATGTCGCCGGGCGCCTTGCCGAAGGGTTTCAGCGATACGAACACGTTGCGGTAGCCGGCGACCTTGTGGCCGGCCACGTTGCGCCGCACCCAGCGCGCGAAGGCCTTGTCCTCGGCCAGACGTGCCTCGAAGCCGGTGTCTTCGGCGGCTGCGGGATCGTAAGGCGGCGGCGTGAAGAAGGCGCGGATGCGCTCGATCTCGGCTTCGGGCAGGCGCAGCGCCGAGTCGCGGATCAGGCTCCACTCGGCTTCGACGCGGCGGGTGAACTCTTCGGCACCGAGCGCCTTGACCAGGATCTTGATGCGCGACTTGAAGAGGTGGTCGCGACGGCCCTCCTGATTGTAGACGCGCAGGATCGCCTCGAGGTACGACAGCAGGTGCTCGTACGGCAGGAACTCGCGGATCGCCACGCCGATCGCCGGCCCGCGCCCCAGCCCGCCGCCGACCAGGATTCTGAAGCCGGGCTCGCCGGCCTCGTTGCGCACGATGTAAACGCCGATGTCGTGCACCTGCACCGCGGCACGGTCTTCGGCGGTCGCCGACACCGCGATCTTGAACTTGCGCGGCAGGAACGAGAACTCGGGGTGCAGCGTCGACCACTGGCGGATGATCTCGCACCAGGGGCGCGGATCCTCGAGCTCGTCGTCGGCGACGCCGGCGAGGTGGTCGGTGGTGACGTTGCGGACGCAGCTACCGCTGGTCTGGATCGCGTGCATCTGCACCGAAGCCAGATCGGCGAGGATGTCCGGCGTGTCCTCGAGCTTCGGCCAGTTGAACTGGAGGTTCTGGCGCGTGGTGAAGTGGCCGTAGCCCTTGTCGTACTTGCGCGCGATCTGCGCCAGCATGCGCAGCTGGCGCGAAGCCAGCAGTCCGTAGGGGATCGCGATGCGCAGCATGTAGGCGTGGGTCTGCAGGTACAGGCCGTTCATCAGCCGCAGCGGCCGGAATTCGTCGTCGCTGAGTTGCCCGGCGAGATAGCGTTGTACCTGGCGGCGATACTGGGCGACGCGCTGGTCGACGAGGGTCTGATCGTAGTGATCGTACTGGTACATGCGCTGGCACACCTGAGGCTGGGCACGGCTTCTTTCCGGGGGTCCGGGGTCGCACGCGAATCTGGGGGAAACTAGCACTGCGGCCATATATTCATGAACTACCTTTTTTCAATATTTAAATTCCTATTTGGAATTTTGGTACCCAAAGTCCGCTTCCGATATGCTTGCATCAATCCAGCGGACCGCCCGCGCGCCGGCCCCTTCCTCGACACGCCAAACCGATGCATCCACAGCTGCGAGAGCATTTCGCCCGACTCGGTCTGCCGGAGGCCCCCGCCGTCGTCCCCGCTCGGTGCCTGGTGCGTGCTGCTCGAGCGCGTCGGGACCGATTACGCGACCTTCGACGACGAACGCCGCCGCCTCGAGGCCACGCTGGGCCGCTTGTACGACGAGTTCGCGCGTCTCGGCGAAAGCTTGCACCAGGCCGGCGAGATCAGGTTCGCCGCCGAGCGCAACCTGCTGTTGACGGTGATCGAGGCGATTCAGTTGAGCAGCTTGCGGCTCAGCGCGGCGAAGTCGATCGCGCCGAGCAGGCGTTCGGGTACGCCGTCTTCCTTGAGGTTGCTGCCGCTCAGGCGCAGCAACAGCCGCTCGCCGATCAGCAAGGACAGCTCGAGCTCGTCGCCGCTGCGCCGCACCAGCCCGCGGTAGTCGCCGTGCCGGTAGGGTCTGGCCGCCGGATCGGCGGCGAGCAGCTTGGGATCGGTCAGCAGCAGGCCGAGTCCGGCGCTCAGCGGCGAGTCGACGCTGATCTCGAGCGCGAGTTCTTCTTCTTCGCGGAAATAGCGGCGGCTCAGCTGCACGCCGGCGCCGGGCGCGGTCAGCGCGCGTACCTCGGCTTCATCGGCATCCCAGCCGGCGGGCGGTGCCGGCAGCAGCGCGCGGTACTCGGCACCGAGGCGCTGCTGGATGCCGCCGGCGGCAAGCGCGAGCTCTTCCAGCGCCGTGGCGTAGCGCCCACCGCGATAAGCATCCAGTCCGCGCTGCAGTCGCGTCTCGACCTCGTCGGCCGCGGCGGCGATCGTCAGCGTCGCGAGCAAGGCTCCGAGCAGTCGTTTCATCTCCCGTTTCCCGCCGCCCCCAGGACCCGCCATCGTTCCACACTCGGCGCGGTTTTGTAAAAGGGCGCATTCGGCACACCGATGCCCGCCGGTGCACGGCCGGCCGCTTGCGGTCCGCGCTCAGGGGCGTATCGTCTCGATCCCGCCCATCCACGGCTTCAGCACTTCGGGCACGGCCACGCTGCCGTCGGCCTGCTGGTAATTCTCGAGCACCGCGACCAGGGTGCGCCCGACCGCGAGCCCCGAGCCGTTCAGCGTGTGCAGCAGCTCGGGCTTGCCGGTTTCGGGGTTGCGCCAGCGTGCCTGCATCCGCCGCGCCTGGAAATCGGTCATGTTGCTGCACGAGGAGATCTCGCGGAACCTGCCCTGCCCCGGCAGCCAGACCTCGATGTCGTAGGTCTTGGCTGCGCCGAAGCCCATGTCGCCGGTGCACAGCACCACGGTCCGGTACGGGATGTCGAGGCGTTTCAGCACTTCCTCGGCGTGGCCGACCAGGCGCTCGAGCGCGGCAAAGGAATCCTCGGGCCGCACCAGGTGCACCAGTTCGACCTTGTCGAACTGGTGCTGACGGATCAGCCCGCGCACATCCTTGCCGTACGAGCCGGCCTCGGAGCGGAAGCACGGCGTGTGCGCGACGTACTGCCGCGGGAGTGTATCGGCCTCGAGGATTTCGTCGCGCGCGAAGTTGGTCAGCGGCACTTCGGCGGTCGGGATCAAGTAGTACGGCAGCTCGCCGGCGAGCTTGAACAGGTCTTCCTCGAACTTGGGCAGCTGACCGGTGCCGCGCAGCGAGGCGGCGTTGACCATGTACGGGACGTAGACCTCCTGATAGCCGTGCTCGGCGGTGTGCAGGTCGAGCATGAACTGCGTCAGCGCGCGGTGCAGCCGCGCCAGCGGCCCCTTCAGCACCGAAAAGCGCGAACCGGTCAGCTTCGCCGCGGCGTCGAAGTCGAGCAGCCCGTCGAGCAGATCGGCATGGTCCTGCGGCTCGAACTCGAATTCGTGCGGCGTACCCCAGCGGCGCAGCTCGACGTTGCCGGTTTCGTCGTCGCCGTCGGGCACCGAGGCGTCGGGAAGGTTCGGGATGCCGAGGTAGATCGCCTCGAGCTCGGTCTGGAGCTCGCCGAGCCCGTCTTCGGCAGCCTTGAGCTTGTCGCCGAGGTCGGCGACTTCGGCCAGCAACGGGGCGATGTCTTCGCCCTCGGCCTTGGCTTTGCCGATCGCCTTCGAGCGGCTGTTGCGCTCGTTCTGCAGCTCCTGGGTCTGCACCTGCAGCGCCTTGCGCCGCGCCTCGAGCTCGCCGATGCGCGCCACGTCGAGCGCAACGCCGCGGCGGGCGATCCGGGCAGCGGTCGCCTCGAGATCCGTTCTCAGCAGCTTGGGATCGAGCATTCGGGGTCTCCGGGTTTTGCTTTTTATGCCGGCACCGCCGGCGCGAAGGCCAGCGATTATACGCGACGAGGAGATGGGGAATCGCCGCGCGCCTTGCGGTCGAGGCTGCGCAGGTGGGCGAGCTTTTCGCCGATGCGGATCTCGAGCCCGCGCGGCACCGGCACGTAGTAGCGGCGCTCGCCGAGCGCCTCGGGGAAATACGTCTCGCCGGCGGCGTACGCCTCGGGCTCGTCGTGCGCGTAGCGGTAGCGCCTGCCGTAGCCGAGCGCCTGCATCAGCGGGGTCGGTGCGTTGCGCAGGTGCACCGGCACCTCGAGCGTACCGTTGGCGCCGGCGTCGGCCATCGCCGCCTTGAACGCCGTGTATACGGCATTGCTCTTCGGCGCGCACGCCAGGTACGCCACCGCCTGCGCGATCGCCAGATCGCCTTCCGGGCTGCCGAGGCGCTCGGCGGTTTCCCAGGCATCGAGCGCCAGGCGCAGCGCGCGCGGATCGGCATTGCCGATGTCTTCGCTCGCCATGCGCACCACGCGCCGTGCGATGTACAGCGGGTCGCAGCCGCCGTCGAGCATCCGGCACAGCCAGTACAGCGCCGCGTCGGGGGCCGAGCCGCGCACCGCCTTGTGCAGCGCCGAGATCTGGTCGTAGAGGAGGTCGCCGCCCTTGTCGAAGCGGCGCACGCCGTCGCGCACGACCTCCTGCACCGCGGCGTGCAGGTCGCCGGTCCCGGCGAGCTCGGCGGCGAGCTCGAGCAGCGTCAGGCAGCGGCGCGCATCGCCGTCGGCGGCGCGCGCCAGCAGCGTCCGGTCGGCATCATCGAGCACCAGCCCGCGGCCACCGAGCCCGTGCGCCGCATCGGCCAGCGCGCGCGACAGCAGGCGCTCGAGGTCTTCGGGTTCGAGACGCTTGAGCACGTAGACGCGCGCGCGCGACAGCAGCGCATTGTTCAGCGCGAAGCTCGGGTTTTCGGTGGTGGCGCCGACGAAGATCACGGTGCCGTCTTCGACGAAGGGCAGGAAGGCGTCCTGCTGCGCCTTGTTGAAGCGGTGCACCTCGTCGATGAACAGCACGCTGCGCCGGCCCTCGCGCGCCCAGACGCGCTCGGCTCCGGCGACCGCCTCGCGCACGTCCTTGACGCCGGCGAGCACCGCCGACAGGCTCAGGAAGTGCGCGTCGCCGTGCTCGGCGAGCATCCGCGCCAGCGTGGTCTTGCCGGTGCCGGGCGGTCCCCACAGCACCATCGAGTGCGGGCGGCCCTCCTCGATCGCCTTGCGCAGCGGCTTGCCCGGCGCGAACTGGTGCGCCTGGCCGACCACCTCCGCCGGCGTACGCGGCCGCAGCCGGTCGGCGAGCGGGCGGATCGCGTCGCGGTCTGCGTCGCCCATCGGCGGCACACCCTGACGCTCGGCCACCGTCACGGCGCTTCGCCGATCACGTCGACGCCGCGCGGCGGCGTGAAGCGCAGCTTGTCGGCGTCGACCGGGCCGTTGCGCTTCAGCGTCCTGAAGTCGATCCGGGTCCGCTGGCCGAAGGCGTCCTCGAATTCGATCGCAGCCAGTTCCTCGGCACGGAAGGCGACGCGCAGGACGCGGAAGTCGCCCTGCATCTGCTTCGGCGTCAGCTCGAACCACACCAGCCCGTCGCGTTCGACCGCCGCGCCGACGCGGAAAGCCTGGTCGATCGGCGCGGCCCCCGACAGCAGCGCCAGCGGCGTGGCGCCGAGCGCATCGTCGAGCTTGCGCACCGTGACCTGCTCGAGCCCCGGGTCGTAGAGCCACAGCCTGCGGCCGTCGGCGACGATGGTCTGCTCGCCGGGGGAGGCGTAATCCCAGCGGAAACGGCCGGGTTTCTCCATCAGCATGTGGCCGGCGCTGTTCTGCGCGACGCGGCCGTTGGCGTCGATCACGGTCTGCGCGAAGTCGGCGTCGAGCGACTTCAGCTCGCGGAAATAGCGCTGCACCGACACTTCGGCGACCGCCGGCAGCGTCAGCGTCGCCGCGGCGAGCAGCGCGAGGGACTTGAGCAGGGTGTGCGGCATGGGTTCTCCGGTGAAGGCGTGCGGGTGCCCGCACTACGACCGCGGGCACCGCGCCGGGTTCGCTCAGCCCTCGGCCGGCGTGCCGACCAGCACTTCGCGGCTGCCGTTGGGTTGAAGCGGGCCGACCAGGCCGGCGATCTCCATCTCTTCGACCAGGCGCGCGGCACGGTTGTAGCCGATCTTCAGCCGGCGCTGGATGCCCGACACCGAGGCACGGCGACTCTCGAGCACCACGCGCACCGCCTGGTCGTAGAGCGGGTCGCCCTCGCCGCTGCCCTCGCCGGCGGCCAGCGGATCGCCGGGGAACACCGGACCGCCGTCGATCGGCTCGTCGAGGATGCCGTCCATGTACGCGGGCTCGCCGGTCTGCTTCAGGTACTCGACCACGGCGTTGACCTCGTGGTCGTCGACGAAGGCGCCGTGCACGCGCTGCGGGAAGCCGGTGCCCGGCGGCAGGTACAGCATGTCGCCGTGGCCGAGCAACTGCTCGGCACCCATCTGGTCGAGAATGGTGCGCGAATCGATCTTCGAGGCCACCGTCAGCGCGATGCGGGTCGGAATGTTGGCCTTGATCAGGCCGGTGATCACGTCGACCGAGGGGCGCTGCGTCGCCAGGATCAGGTGGATGCCGGCGGCGCGCGCCTTTTGCGCCAGGCGCGCGATCAGCTCCTCGACCTTCTTGCCGACGATCATCATCATGTCGGCGAGCTCGTCGATCACCACCACCACGTACGGCAGCGGTTCGAGCAACGGCGCCTCGTCGGCGAAGGTGTCTTCGGGCTTCCACAGCGGATCGGGGATGGGCTCGCCGGTGGCGATCGCCTCGTGCACGAGCTTGTTGAAGCCAGCGATGTTGCGCACCTTGAGCGCTGCCATCAGTCGGTAGCGCCGCTCCATCTCGGCGACGCACCAGCGCAGCGCGTTGGCGGCATCCTTCATGTCGGTGACCACCGGCGACAGCAGGTGCGGGATGCCTTCGTAGATCGACAGCTCGAGCATCTTCGGGTCGATCAGGATCAGCCGCAGCTGCTCGGGCGTGGCCTTGTACAGCATGCTGATCAGCATGCCGTTGACCGCGACCGACTTGCCCGAGCCGGTGGTGCCGGCGACCAGCGCGTGCGGCATCTTGGCGAGGTTGCCGACGATCGGCCGCCCGCCGATGTCGTGGCCGAGCGTCACCGTCAGCGGCGAGCTCGAGGTCTGGTAGGCGGACGACTCGAGCACTTCGCGCAAGTGGACGATCCGGCGGCGCTTGTTGGGGATCTCGAGGCCGATCACCGACTTGCCCGGGATCACCTCGACCACGCGCACGCTGACCACCGACAGCCCGCGCGCGACGTCCTTGGCCAGGCTGGTGATCTGGCTGACCTTGACGCCCGGGGCCAGGTCGAGCTCGAAGCGCGTGACCACCGGCCCCGGCTCGACGTTGACCACGGCGACGTCGATGTTGAACTCGGCGAGCTTGGATTCGACCTGGCGCGACATCTCCTCGAGCACTTCGGGCGTGTAGCCCGCGGCCCGCTCGCGCGGCAGGTCGAGCAGTTCGAGCGGCGGGATCGGGTCGAGCGGCACCGGGCGCGGCTTCGGCTCGAACAGCGCCGCGTGCGCGCGCTCGCTCAAGCCCGGCTGCGGCGGGCGCGATGCGGCGGGCGCCGCCTTGGCGGGCGGCGCAGGATCGGCATCCCGGGACCGCACCGCGCCGCCGCCGAGCACCAGCTCGGCTTCGGGCAGCACGCGCGTCGCCGCGAAGGCCGGCAGCGGCTCGGCGTCGTCATCGTCGTCCGCGTCGCCGGACAGCACCGCGAGCGGCAGCTCGATGCGCGTGCCCTGCGCCGGCGGCTCGAGCGGCGCGCGGACCGGCCCGGTTTCGTCGCCGGCCTCCCACGGCGCCGGTTCGGACTCGAACGCGGGCTCGACGCGCCCGCGGGTCGACGCGGTTTCGGCCGCGGGCGCGGCATCGTTCGCGTCGAAGGCGGTGGCAGCTTCGTCCTCAGCAGCGACGGCTGCCACCGCGGTCGGCCGCGGCGGCTCGACCGCGGGCGCGGTTTCGCGGGCGCTGAAACGCGGCAAGGCAGCGTCGGGCTCGGCTTCGGGCACCGGCGCCGCTGTGGCCAGCTCGCCGAGCTCGGGCTCGGCGCGGCGGCGGCTGCCCTCGGCGGCTTGCTCGGCCTGGTCGGCTGCGGAGGCCGGCGCGTCGCGGCCGATGAGCACGCGCCCGCCGAGCGCGCCGGCGAGCCGTCCCAGGGCGGCGAGCAGCTCCCAGCAGGCACGGCCGAGCAGGTCGATCAGCCCCAGCCACGACAGCCCCGAAGCCAGCGTGACACCGGCCAGGAACAGCGCCAGCAGGAACAGCGTGCCACCGTAGAAGCTGAACGCGCCGACCAGGCCCTCGCCGACGATGTCGCCGGCGATGCCGCCGCCGTTGCCGTGCAGAAAACCGGCCTTCGGCACGAGCAGCAGCGAAGCCAGCCCGCAGCCGGCGCCGATCGTGACCAGGAAGCCGACGGTGCGGAACACGACGATCTCGGCGTCGAGCTCGGTCAGCGCATTGCGCTTGAACACGGTCCAGCCGGCATAGGCGATCGCCAGCGGGATCAGGAAGGCGACGTAGCCAAAGAAGTACAGCGCGATGTCGGCGAACCAGGCGCCGGCGACACCGCCGAGGTTGCCGATCTTGCCGTCGCTGGCGGTGTGCGTCCATGCCGAGTCGGCGGTCGTGAACGACGCCAGCGACAAGAGCAGGAACACGGCAACCGCCGCCAGCAGCAGGAAGCCGATCTCGCGCAAGCCGTAGCCGAGATGCCGGACGATCTTGACGCCCGCGGGCGTCACATTCTTTCTGCGTGCCTGAGCCAAAGCCGCCTGAACCCTGGAAGCCGATGGGGAGCCGCGCGCGGCGGAGCCCCGCGCCGGGCGCATTCTCCCACTCATCGCATCACGGGGCAAAGCGTCGCCACCCGGGGCAGCCGCTGCAGGGCTTCCCCGGGCACGCGCGACGCTCTAGGCTTGAGGCCTCTGCCGCGCGCGCCGCCCGAGCCGCCGGCGAGCCCGGGCCGTTCTCCATGAGCATCGAGATCCGAACCCTGCATGCGCTGCGCGACGTGCCCGCCGCGCAGTGGAACGCGCTGGTGCGCGACGCCGATCCGTTCCTCGACCACGCCTTCCTCGCGGCGCTGGAGGAGCACGGCTGCCTGGGCGAGGCCAGCGGCTGGTATCCGCATCATCTCGCCGCCTACGATACCGCCGGCCGGCTGTGCGGCGCCTGCCCGCTGTACCTGAAGACCAACTCCTACGGCGAGTTCGTGTTCGACTGGGCCTGGGCCGAGGCGTTCCGGCGCCACGGTTCGAGCTATTACCCCAAGCTGGTGTCGGCGATCCCGTTCACGCCGGCCACCGGCCAGCGGCTACTGCTCGCCGAGGGCACCGATGCCGGCGCCCTCGGCGGCGCGCTGGCGACGCGCGCCGTCGAGCTCGCCGCCGAGCTCGGCTGCTCGTCGGTGCACTGGCTGTTGCCGCAAGCCACCGAACTGCCGGCGCTCGAGGCCGCCGGCGCCCTGCCCCGCCTCGGCTGCCAGTTCCACTGGCACAACCGCGGCTACCGCGATTTCGACGATTTCCTCGACAGCCTCACCGCGAAGAAGCGCAAGAACATCCGCCAGGAGCGCCGGCGCGTGCGCGCAGCCGGGCTCGAGCTGTGCGCACTGCCCGGCGATGCGGTCACGCCGGCGCAGTGGCGTGCGTTCCATCGCTTCTACCGCGATACCTTCGCCCGCCGCGGCGGGCATCCGACGCTGACGCTGCCGTTCTTCGAAGCGGTCGGCCGGGCGCTGGCCGAACGCGTGCTGCTGGTGCTCGCCTGCCGCGACGGGCGACCGCTCGCCGGCGCGCTCAGCTTCGCCAGTCGCACGACGCTGTACGGCCGCCACTGGGGCGCGGCCGGAAGCTTCGATGCGCTGCACTTCGAAGCCTGCTACTACCAGGGGCTCGAGCACTGCATCGCGCGCGGCCTGGCGCGCTTCGAGCCCGGCGCGCAGGGCGAGCACAAGGTGCCGCGCGGCTTCCTGCCGGCGCTGACGCACTCGGCGCACTGGATCGCCGATGCGCGTTTCCGCGCCGCGATCGGCGCCTTCCTCGCCCGCGAGCGGCCCGCGGTGCGCGCCTACGCGCACGAGCTCGCCGCGCGCGGCCCCTACCGCGAGGCCCCCGCATGAGCCCGCCGCTGGCCTGGCTCGACCCACGCGGCGAACACTTCCCCGACCCCGAGTCGGCGCTCGTCGAGCCCAACGGCTTGCTCGCGGTCGGCGGCAGCCTGACGCCGCGGCGCCTGCTCGCCGCCTACCGGCGCGGCATCTTCCCGTGGTATGCGCCGGGGCAGCCGATCCTGTGGTGGTCGCCCGATCCGCGCACGGTATTCTTCCCCGACGCGCTCAAGGTTTCGCGCAGCCTGGCCAAGCGGCTGCGCAACGGCGGCTTCACGCTCAGCTTCGACCGCGCCTTCGAGCGCGTCGTCGACGCCTGCGCCGCACCGCGCCCCGGCGCCCCCGAGTCGTGGATCACCCCCGAGATGCGCGCAGCCTATGCGCGGCTGCACGCGCTCGGCTACGCGCACTCGGTCGAGACCTGGCGTGATGGCGCACTGGTCGGAGGGCTCTACGGTGTCGCGATCGGCGGCGCCTTCTTCGGCGAATCGATGTTTTCGCATGCGGCCGATGCCTCGAAGGTGGCGCTGGTGCAGCTGGCGCGCTATCTCCACCATCGGGGTTTCGGCTTCATCGACTGCCAGCTCGCCACCGCGCACCTGACCAGCCTCGGCGCGCTGAGCCTGCCGCGCACGGCGTTCCTCGCGCTGCTGCGCGCGCAGGTCGAGCGGCCCCTGCCCCCCGGCCCCTGGACTCACGAGGAGGGCATCGCGCCATGACCGCGCCACATCCCGAACTGGCCAGCCTGCGCCTGTTCCTGACCGGCCCGCACCCGTGCAGCTACCTGCCCGGGCGGCTCGCGCGCAACCTGGTCGCCGACCCCGAGGCGGTCGACGACGCGCTGTACTCGGCGCTCGCCCGCCAGGGCTTCCGCCGCAGCGGCGAACACGTCTACCGGCCGCGCTGCCCGGCCTGCCGCGCCTGCCAGTCGCTGCGCATCCCGGTGGCGCGCTTTGCGCCCGACCGCGCGCAGCGGCGCACCTGGGCGCGCAACGCTGACCTCACGGTGAGCCGGCTCGAGCCGCTGCTGCGCGAAGACCACTTCGCACTGTTCCAGCGCTACCTGGCTGCGCGCCACCTCGACGGCGGCATGGACGACGCCACCCCGGAGAGCTACCTCGGCTTCATCCGCTCGAGCTGGGGGCGCACCTTCCTCGCCGAGTTCCGGCTCGAGCGGCGGCTGGTCGCGGTCGCGGTGGTCGACGTGCTCGGCGATGGGCTGTCGGCCGTCTACACCTATTACGAGCCCGGGCTCGAAGCGCGCGGGCTCGGCACGCACGCGATCCTGTGGCAGATCGAGGAGGCGCGCGCGCGCGGCCTGGCACACGTGTACCTCGGCTACTGGATCGCCGAAGCGGCGAAGATGCGCTACAAGACGCGCTTCCGGCCGTGCGAAGTGTTCCGCGACGGCGAGTGGCGCGAGCCGCCCGGGAATCCGTACGCGGGCTGAGGCGCCGATGCCACCAACTTGCTGCGCGGCAGCGTTTTCGTTAAGGTGTCGCGCCGCATCATGGCCGGTGTCCGACCGGCGAAGACCACGAGATCAGCGATGGCGAAAGAAGACCATATCGAAATGGAAGGCACGGTCGTCGAGACCCTGCCGAACACGATGTTCCGCGTCGAGCTGGAGAATGGCCACGTTGTGACCGCACACATCTCCGGGCGCATGCGCAAGCACTACATCCGCATCCTGACCGGCGACAAGGTCAAGGTCGAGCTGACCCCCTACGACCTGAGCAAGGGCCGCATCACCTACCGCGGGCGCTGAGCAGGGCTCTCCTGCCCTGCTCCCTGCGGGCCGCCTCTACGAGGCGTCCGAATTCGCTCCCGGCGAATTCGTGAGCGGGCCCTCCTGCCTTGCTCCCTGCGGGCCGCCTCTACGAGGCGTCCGAATTCGCTCCCGGCGAATTCGTGAGCGGGCCCTCCTGCCTTGCTCCCTGCGGGCCGCCTCTGCGAGGCCTCCGAATTCGCTCCCGGCGAATTCGTGATCCCGTTTCGAGTTGACCACGGCGGTCGCAGCCTGCCTCGCACGGGGCCGACTGCGACGGACACCGCACCCTGCGTCAGGACGTCGCGTCGGCGACGGCGCTCGACTCGACGATTTCCAGCACCAGCCCTTCGTCCGCGGCCTCGACCAGCACGTGCCCGCCGTGCGCGAGCCGGCCGAACAGCAGCTCTTCGGCGAGCGGCTTCTTGATCTGCTCCTGGATCACCCGCGCCATCGGCCGCGCCCCCATCTTGCGGTCGTAGCCGCGCTCGGCCAGCCAGGCGCGCGCCGTCTCGCTCGCCTCCATCGTCACGCCCTTGGATTCGAGCTGCGCCTCGAGCTCGATCAGGAACTTGTCGACCACGTGGCCGATCGTCGCCGGCTCCAGCGGCTGGAACTGGATGATCGCGTCGAGGCGGTTGCGGAACTCGGGCGCGAACAGGCGCTTGACCGCCTCCAGCGCATCGCCGCTGTGGTCGTCGGTGGTGAAGCCGATGCCGGAGCGCTCCATCTGGTCGGCGCCGGCATTGGTGGTCATGACGATGATCACGTTGCGGAAGTCGGCCTTGCGGCCGTTGTTGTCGGTCAGCGTGCCGTGGTCCATCACTTGCAGCAGCAGGTTGAACACGTCCGGGTGCGCCTTCTCGATCTCGTCGAGCAGCAGCACCGCGTGCGGGTGCTTGAGGATCGCATCGGTCAGGAGCCCGCCCTGATCGAAGCCGACGTAGCCCGGCGGCGCGCCGATCAGCCGCGACACGGTGTGGCGCTCCATGTACTCGGACATGTCGAAGCGGATCAGCTCGATGCCGAGCACCCTGGCCAGCTGGCGCGTGACCTCGGTCTTGCCGACGCCGGTGGGGCCTGCGAACAGGAACGAGCCGATCGGCTTCTGCTCGTTGCCCAGCCCCGAGCGCGCCATCTTGATCGCGTTGGCGAGCGCCTCGATCGCCGGGTCCTGGCCGAACACCGTCAGCTTCAGGTTGCGTTCGAGGTTCTTCAGCGTGTCCTTGTCGGAGGCCGACACGCTCTTCGGCGGGATGCGCGCGATCTTGGCGACGATCGCCTCGATCTCGGCGACGCCGATGGTCTTCTTGCGCTTGCTGACCGGCAGCAGGCGCTGCGAGGCGCCGGCCTCGTCGATCACGTCGATCGCCTTGTCGGGCAGGTGGCGGTCGTTGATGTAGCGCGCCGACAGCTCGGCGGCGGCACGCAGCGCCTTGGGGGCGTACTTGACGTCGTGGTGCTCTTCGAAGCGCGACTTCAGCCCTTTCAGGATCTGCCAGGTCTCCTCGACCGAGGGTTCGGGCACGTCGATCTTCTGGAAGCGGCGCGCCAGTGCGCGGTCCTTCTCGAAGATGCCGCGGTATTCCTGGTACGTGGTCGAGCCGATGCAGCGCAGCTCGCCCGAGGCCAGCGCCGGCTTGATCAGGTTGGAGGCATCCATCACGCCGCCCGAGGCGGCGCCGGCACCGATCACGGTGTGGATCTCGTCGATGAACAGGATCGCGTTGCGCTCCTTGCGCAGCTGCGCCAGCACCGCCTTCAGCCGCTTCTCGAAGTCGCCGCGGTACTTGGTGCCGGCGACCAGCGAGCCGAGGTCGAGTGAATAGATCACCGCCTTGCGCAGCACATCGGGGACCTTGCCCTCGACGATCAGCCGCGCCAGCCCTTCGGCGATCGCGGTCTTGCCGACGCCGGCCTCGCCGACGAACAGCGGGTTGTTCTTGCGCCGCCGGCACAGGATTTGCACGGTGCGTTCGACCTCGTCGTCGCGGCCGATCAGCGGGTCGATGCGCCCCTGGCGCGCCATTTCGTTGAGATTGGCCGCGTAATTGTCGAGCGGCCGGCCGCTGGCCGGCTCGCCGCCCTCTTCCTCGTTGCCCGAGACGTTCGGGCTGTCGTGCTCGTCCGAAACCTTGGAGATGCCGTGCGAGATGTAGTTGATCACGTCGAGGCGGCTGATGTCCTGGCGCTTGAGGAAGTACACCGCCTGCGAATCCTGCTCACCGAAGATCGCCACCAGCACGTTGGCGCCGGTGACCTCGCGATTGCCCGAGGACTGCACGTGCAGCACCGCGCGCTGTAGCACGCGCTGGAAGCCCAGCGTCGGCTGCGTCTCGCGCGGGTCATCGGCAGCGAGCACCGGCGTGCTCTCGCGGATGAAGGCGGCCAGCTCGGCGCGCAGCTTGTCCATGTTGGCGCCGCAGGCGCGCAGCACTTCGGCCGCCGCCGGGTTGTCGAGCAAGGCCAGCAGCAGGTGTTCGACGGTCATGAATTCGTGCCGTCGATCCCGCGCCTCGCGGAACGCGAGATTGATCGAAAACTCCAGTTCCTTGCTCAGCATGATGCGAAACCTCGTCGTCAGAGCGGTTCAGGCTTCTTCCATGGTGCACAGCAGCGGATGCTGATGGTTGCGTGCGAACGCGTTGACTTGTGCCACCTTCGTTTCCGCGATGTCGCGGGTATAGACGCCGCACACCCCCTTCCCGCGGGTGTGGACGTGGAGCATGACTTGCGTGGCCCGCTCCCGGTCCATGCCGAAGAAGTGCTCGAGCACGAGGACCACGAACTCCATCGGCGTGTAGTCGTCGTTCAGCAGGACGACCTTGTACATGCGCGGCGGCTTCAGCTCCGGACGCGCCTTCTCGACTGCCAGACCGTGATCGCCGTGCTGCGAAGAATGCTCGTGTGCCATTGCGCCAACAACCGGGAAGCCTGCGACCAACCGGCCGATGCGGACCCCGCGCCGACCATGCCTTTAGATATACGGAACCCACCGGGTTTCCGCCAGCGCCGCGTGCGCCGCCGGATCGCACCGACGACGAAAAACCCGGCGGCCTCGCGGCCGCCGGGCAGGGGACATCGTACGGTCGCGAGCTCAGTGGAACTGCTCTTCCTCGGTCGAGCCCTTCAGCGCGACGGTCGAGGACTGCCCGCCCTGAATGGTCTGCGTCACACTGTCGAAGTAGCCGGTGCCGACCTCGCGCTGGTGCTTGACCGCGGTGAAGCCCTTGTCGGCGGCGGTGAACTCGGCTTCCTGCAGCTCGACGAACGCCTTCATCTGCTCGCGCGCGTAGCCGTACGCCAGGTTGAACATCGAGTAGTTCAGGCTGTGGAAGCCGGCCAGCGTGATGAACTGGAACTTGTAGCCCATCGCGCCGAGTTCGCGCTGGAACCTAGCGATCGTGGCGTCGTCGAGATTCTTCTTCCAGTTGAACGACGGCGAGCAGTTGTAGGCCAGCATCTTGCCCGGGAACTTGGCGTGGATCGCCGCGGCGAACGCCTTGGCGTAGGCCAGGTCGGGCTTGCCGGTCTCGCACCAGATCAGGTCGGCGTATGGCGCGTAAGCCAGGCCGCGCGAGATCGCCTGCTCGAGACCCGGCTTGGTGCGGTAGAAGCCTTCGACGGTGCGCTCGCCGGTGCAGAACGGCTGGTCGTTGGGGTCGACGTCCGAGGTCAGCAGGTCGGCCGCCTCGGCGTCGGTGCGCGCGACCAGCAGCGTCGGCACGCCCATGATGTCGGCCGCCAGGCGCGCGGCGACCAGCTTCTCGATCGCTTCGCGCGTGGGCACCAGCACCTTGCCGCCCATGTGGCCGCACTTCTTCACCGACGCCAGCTGGTCTTCGAAGTGCACGCCGGCGGCGCCGGCCTTGATCATCGCCTTCATCAGCTCGAAGGCGTTGAGCACGCCGCCGAAGCCGGCTTCGGCGTCGGCGACGATCGGCTGGAAGAAGTCGATCGAGTCGTCGCCCTCGGCGTGGTGCAACTCGTCGGCGCGCATCAGCGTGTTGTTGATGCGCTCGACCACCGCCGGCACCGAGTTGGCCGGGTACAGCGACTGGTCGGGGTACATCGCCCCGGCCAAGTTGGCGTCGCCGGCCACCTGCCAGCCCGACAGGTAGATCGCCTTCAGCCCGGCCTTGACCTGCTGCATCGCCTGGTTGCCGGTCAGCGCGCCGAGCGCGTTGACGAAGGGCTCGGTCTGCAGGTAGCGCCAGAGCTTCTCGGCACCCTTGGTCGCCAGGGTGTGCTCGACGCCGGCGGTGCCGCGCAGGCGCACCACCTCTTCGGCGGAATACGGGCGGGTGATGCCCTTCCAGCGCGGATTCTCGCTCCAGTCGCGCTTCAGCTGCTCAAGGCTCAGATGCGGCATTACGGGGTTCCTCTCCTAAGGCTCGACTCACACACCAACAAGCGCTTTCCGGACAGACTCAGACGTAGTCGTACGCCAGTGTCGTCAGGAAGTCTTCGAATTTCTCGGACGTCGAGATGCGATCCAGCAACTCGGCGGCAAGCGGGAACTTGCTCGCACCAAACGCGTCCTCGCCCAGTTCCTTGCGAATGGCTTCCAGCTCGCGGGCGAGCTCTTCCCGGAACAGCTCCGCCGTCACCCGGCGGCCGTCGAACAATACGCCCCGGGGATTGTGGATCCACTGCCAGATCTGGGCGCGCGAGATTTCCGCTGTCGCAGCGTCCTCCATCAGCCCCAGGATCGGCACACAGCCGTTGCCCCGCAGCCAGGCTTCCATGTAGCGCAGGCTGATGCCGACGTTGACGCGCAGCCCTCCGGCCGTGGCATTGCCTTCCGGCACGGTCAGCAGATCCTTGGCCGTGACGCGCAGATCTTCGAGGCGCTTGTCGAGCTGGTTCGGGCCCGGCATGTAGCGATCGAACACGTCCATCGCCACCGGCACCAGGCCCGGATGCGCGACCCAGGTGCCGTCATGACCATCGCCGGCCTCGCGCTCCTTGTCCGAACGCACGCGCTCGAACGCCGTCGCGTTGGCTTGCGGATCGTCCTTGACCGGAATGAAGGCCGCCATGCCGCCCAGCGCGTATGCACCGCGCCGGTGGCAGGTCTGGATCAAGAGACGCGAGTACGAACGCAGGAAGTGGCGGGTCATCGTGACCTGGGCACGATCCGGCATGAAGAATTCGGGATGCGCCTGGAGCTTCTTGATGAAGCTGAAGATGTAGTCCCAGCGGCCGCAGTTGAGGCCGACGATGTGATCGCGCAGTTCGTAGAGGATTTCGTCCATCTCGAACGCGGCGAGGATGGTCTCGATCAGCACCGTCGCCTTGATCGTGCCACGGGGGATGCCGAGCCCATCCTGGGCGTAGTTGAACACCGCGTTCCACAACCGCGCCTCGAGGTGACTCTCGAGCTTGGGCAGGTAGAAGTACGAGCCGCTGCCGTTGGCGAGCGCGGTCCTGGCGTTGTGGAAGAAGCACAGGCCGAAGTCGAACAGCGAGCCCGACATCGGCTTGCCGTCGATGCGCACGTGCTTCTCGGGCAGATGCCAGCCGCGCGGACGCACCATCAGCGTCGCGATCGTGTCGTTGAGGCGGTAGTGCTTGCCGCCGGCATCGAGGCTGATGGTGCGGCGGTAGGCGTCGCGGACGTTGAGCTGGCCCTCGACCAGGTTGGCCCAGGTTGGCGTCGAGGAGTCCTCGAAGTCGGCCATGAACACCTTCGCGCCCGAGTTCAGCGCGTTGATGATCATCTTGCGATCGACCGGGCCGGTGATCTCGACGCGGCGGTCTTGCAGATCGGCCGGGATGGGGCCGACGGTCCAGTCGGCTTCGCGGATGTGTGCGGTTTCGGGCAGGAAATCGGGCAAGGCGCCTGCCGAGATCGCCGCTTGACGCTCGATGCGTTTGGCCAGCAGCGCTTCGCGCTCGGCGCCAAAGCGGCGCTGCAGCTCGGTGATGAAGGCCAGCGCCTCGGGCGTCAGGATGTCGCGGTACTCGGGCTTCAGTTCGCCGAGGAACTCGACCCCGGGAGCGATCTGTTCTGCCATGGTGCTCATGCCTCCGACGCTTGGTTTTGCGAGTCATCGCCCTGTTATTTCGTATTGCGAAATACAATCGCGCTACGAGAAATTTTTCCGCAGTCTAATGCGGCTATGCAGCATTTGACAAGCCTATTTCATCAATCTTTGATATTCACATAATCTATGATTGTTGCGGAGCAAGCGACGTGAGCACGCCGATCGGACGGCACTACTACAAGCACAATCGCCTGCAGCAATTGCGCGGCTTCTGCTACGCGGTGCAGACCGGCAGCATCTCCAAGGCCGCCGAGCGCATGTTCCTGAGCCAGCCCTCGGTGTCACTGCAGATCCAGGCGCTCGAGCGCGAGCTGGAGGTGACGCTGTTCGAGCGCCGCGGACCGAAGATCCGGCTGACGCCCGAGGGGCATACGCTGTACGAGCTGGCGCTGCCGCTGCTCGAAGGGCTGGACGGCTTGACCGAGACCTTCCTGGCGCAGCGCGGCAGCCTCGAGTCGGGCGAGCTCAACATCGCTGCCGGCGAATCGACGATCCTGTACCTGCTGCCCGAGATCGTGAGCCGCTTCGTCGCGCAGCACCCGGGCATCCGCGTGCGCTTCCACAACGTCCCCGGCCGCCAGGGGCTGGCGCTGCTGCGCGAAGACGAAGTGGATTTCGCGGTGGGCTCGTTCCGCGACGCGCCCGACGACATCGACTACCAGCCGATCTACGCCTTCGACCAGGTGCTGATCACGCCGCTCGACCACCCGCTGGCCAGGCGCAGCGGCATCACGCTGGCCGACATCGCTCCCTACGAGTTCATCCTGCCGCCGCGGCACCTGGTCACGCTGTCGATGGTGGAGCTGGCCTTCCAGAGCCAGGGCCTGCGGCTCAACGTGCGCCTCGAGGCCGGCGGCTGGGCGGTGATCAAGAAATACGTGGCGATGGGGCTCGGGATCTCGATCGTCAGCGGCATCTGCCTGACCCCCGACGATCGGCTCGCGGCGCACCCGCTGGGCCAGTACTTCCCGCGCCGGACCTACGGCGTGGTGATGCGCCGCGGCAAGTTCCTGTCGCCGCAGGCGAAGCGCTTCATCGAGTTCATCGACCCGGACTTCTTCGTCACCGAGCAGGAATTCAACGAGGGATGATGGAACCGAATGCGCAGTCGTTCGCCGAGCGGGTTGCAGCCTGTGGCCTGACCCGCCCGGCGCCACGTATCGGATCGCGCGATCAGCCGGCGACCACCAGCACCATCGCCCCGGTGCCGTACTTGTCGATGTCGACGCTCAGCTCGAGGCGCTCGCCACGGGCGAGCAGCGCACGGGCCTGTTCGGGCAGCGCAGCGGGGGCGAAGCAGGTGCCGGTCAGCGTCACGCGGTGCTGGTCGTTGGACGTGAATAACCGCGAACAGACGTTCAGGATTTCGGCGCAGTTGTCGCGCAAGTCCTCCTCGAGGCGTCCCTGCCGATCTGCTCCTCGGCCGAGGCGACCGGAATCAGCATCAGGCCGACACCGGCGTAGCCACCGAGGGCGGCATCCATCGCCAGTACGGCGACGTTCTGGCTGTCGCCCGAGTGGTACAGACCGCAGATCGTCAGCTTGCCGTCCTCGCGCTTGCCCGCGCTCGCTTCGACCGGGCGGCCGAGCAGACCCGACAGCAGCCGCGCGACGCCGTCGGCCGAAGGCAGTTGCAACATGGCGATGTTCTTCTGGAAAAATCGGTCGGCCTGCCGCCCCCGAAGCCCTCCCTCCGGAGGGAATCGGGGCACGGAGGCAGTCAGTCGAGGTAATCCTCGAGGTGGCGCCGGAAGTCGTCGTCGGTGAACGGCTCGGAGATCAGGAACGCCGCCCCCGCGGCTTCGGCCGTGGCGCGCTGCTCGGGGCTCGCTTCGGTGGTGACGAAACCGAACGGGACGTCGTTGTCCTCGGCACGCAGCGCCTGCAGGAACTCCAGGCCGTCCATCTGCGGCATGTTCCAGTCGGAGATCACGACGTCGGGCGCTTCGCTGCGCACCATCTCCGGCCCCTGGGCACCGTTCTCGGCCTCGATGATCTTCAGGCCGCTGAACCCAGCCTGGCGCAGCGTGCGCACCACGATGCTACGCATCGCCTTGCTGTCGTCGGCTACCAGTACTTTCATGCTTGCCTCCTCTATCCTCGCTCTGGCCGGCGCAGCCCCCGCGCACGGCTCGATCCGAAAATTCACGCGCCGGCGCCGCGCAGCGACACCCACAGCGGCTGGTCCTGCGACATCAGCCCGACCCGGACCGGATAGCCCTCGCCCGGCACCCCGCCGACCTGCGGCAGACCCAGATCGTTCGGCTGCGGTAACAGCGACTTGAGGTTGCCGCCGACCATGTTGATCAGCTCGGCAAGCGTGTCGTGGATCTCTTGCTCGCCGACTTCCGCCGGATCGATCAGCAGCAGCGCCGCGGCCGCCTCGGCGGCGAGCGCGCGCTCGCACTCGAGCAGCAACTCGCGCCCTCCTGCTGCTGCGTCTTCAGCGCCTCGACCGCCGCCTTGGGCGGCACCGCAGCTTCCTGCACCAGGATCTCGCCGACGTGGCGCGGATCGCCCTCGCCCTGGCGAATCAGCGCCGAAGCGACCTGCTCCGCGGTCGCGGCTCTCTGCTTGACCAGGATCTCGCCGATCGTGCCGGCTTTCACCCCTGGCGCGGCCTTGGCGGCCGGCGCGGCACCGGGCGCATCGCTCTGCAGCTGCGCGATCCGGGCGGTCAGCCCGGCATAATCCTCGACGCCGTCGTTGCCGCTGCGCTCGATCGTGCCGAGCATCGCCCGCACCGCATCGACCATCGCCAGCAGCGCGCTGGTGCGCTCGGCGTTCAGGCGTATCTCGCCGTCGCGCAGCTTCGACAGCAGGTTCTCGCCGACGTGCGCGACCTCCTCCAGCCGCGAAAAGCCGAGGAAGCCGCACGTGCCCTTGATCGTGTGGATGGTACGGAAGATGCTGGAGAGCGTGTCACGGTCGTCCGGCGTGCTCTCGAGCACGAGCAGTTCGTTGTCGAGCCGGTCGAGGTTCTCGCGGCTCTCAGTCAGGAACTCCCTGACGATATCGTCAAGCTCATCCATTCGATCAATCCTCTGCTGGAGCGGACGCCGTCCCGGTAGCGGGGCGTGCCCCCGCGCCTCGGCTCGGGGCGATCGTGCATCCTCGACTGATGGGTATCGGCACCGCCCGGCAGGTCTTTAGCGCCGGGCGCGGCCCGTCGGCCAGCGCGGCGGGGCGCTGCCGGCGCGGCGGTTTCGGCTAGAATCCGGCGCGGACCGGGCCGCACGTGCACGCCGCGGATAACAACAAGGGCGCAGACTGATGGAAACCATCGTGATCGCCAATCCCAAGGGCGGCAGCGGCAAGACCACGCTGGCGGTCAACCTCGCCGGCCACTATGCCCGCGCCGGCCGGCGCACCGCGCTGCTGGACCTCGACCGCCAGCAGTCCGCGCTGCGCTGGCTGGCACGACGCCCGCCGGTGCTGCCGGCGATCGCCGCCATCGCGGCGCGCGACGACGAGGCGGCGCTCGAAGCCGGCGGCCGCTTCGAGCTCGCGATGATCGACACCCCGGCGGGGTTGCACGGCGAGCGGCTGAAGGCGGTGTTGCGCCACGCCGACCGGCTCCTGATCCCGCTCGTGCCCTCGGCGCTCGACCTCGACGCCGGCGCCGATTTCCTCGAGCTGCTCGCCGAGGCCAAGCGCGTACGCAAGGGCCGCTGCGTGCCGGCGCTGGTCGGCATGCGCGTGCGCGAGCGGACGCTGTCGGCGCGCCGACTCGACGACTTCGTGCAGGCCAGCGGCCTGCCGGTACCCGCCCGCCTGCACGAGACCCAGCTCTACGTGCGCCTGGCGCAAGAGGGCTTGACGCTGTTCGACTTGCCGGCGCGCCGCGCCGGGCGCGAACCCGAAGCCTGGCGGCCGCTGCTCGACTGGCTGGCGGCCCCCCGTAGCGAATGACCACAGGAGACGCTCCACGATGCTTCGCTTGCTGCGAACCTGCCTGCTGGCCTCGGGTCTGCTGGCGGGATCATGCCTGCCGTCGGCCGACGCGGCCCCGGCGAAGCCGGCGGCGCGCCCCGCGCAGCCGGCCGGCCCCGAGATCTACGGCGTGATGGCCGGCGGCATCGCCGGCACCTATGCGCGGATCGCCGCCGACCTCGCCGCGGTGCTCGACGGCGAAGACGTGCGCGTGCTGCCGATGCTCGGCCGGGGCTCGGTGCAGAACGTGCGCGACTTGCTCGGGCTGCGCGGCGTCGACCTGGCGCTGGTGCAACTCGACGCGCTCGAAGCGATGAAACGCCAGCCCGAACCGCGCCGGCTCGAACAGCGCCTGGCCTACATCGCCAAGCTCTATAATGAAGAATTTCACCTGCTGGTCCGCGGCCACGTCAACCGCCTCGGCGACCTCGCCGGGCTCAAGGTCAACATCGACACCGAAACCAGCGGCACCGCGCTGAGCGCGCGTGCCGTGTTCGAGGCGCTCGGCCTGCGCGTCGAGTTCACGCATTTCGATCCGGTCACCGCGCTCGACAAGCTGCGCAGCGGCGAGATCAGCGCCCTGGCCTACGTCGCCGGCAAACCGGTACCGCTGTTCCAGCGCGTGCGCCCCGAGGACGATCTGCACTTCCTGAGCCTCGAGCTGCCGGCGGCGATGCTCGAGCGCTACCTGCCGGCCAAGCTGACGCGCGCCGACTATCCGAACCTGATCGCCGGCGGCGACGAGGTCGCCACGCTGGCGACCGGCGCGGTGCTGGTGACGCTCAGGCACGCGCCGAAGAGCCCGCAGTACGCGCGGCTGGCGCGCTTCGCCGAGCGCTTCTTCGAGCGCTTCGAGGGCTTGCGCCAGCCAGGCCGCCACCCGAAGTGGCGCGAAGTCAGCCTTGCCGCGCAACTGCCCGGCTGGACGCGCTTCGCGCCGGCGCAAGCCTGGCTGGACGCCAACCCGGCCAAGGCCAATGCCTACGCCGAACCCCCCAAGCCACCCGCCAACGGCAAGCCGGCCCTCGAGGCCAAGCCAGCCCCGAAGCCGGAGCCCAGGCCGGAACCGAAACCCGAACCCAGGCCCGAAGCCAAACCCGAAGCCAGGCCGGAGCCGAAGCCCGAAGCCAAGCCTGAAGTCAGGCCGGAGCCGAAGCCCGAGCCCAGACCCGAAGCCAAACCCGAAGCCAGGCCGGAGCCGAAGCCCGAAGCCAAACCCGCGGCCAAGCCCGAACCCGAGCCGAAACCCGAAGCGCCGCCCGAAGCCCGGCCCGAGCCGGCGGCAGGCGGCTGAAGCTATTCGCCTGGCTCGAGCAGCTTGCCGAGCGCCTGTGCCCGGGCTTCGTCGAGGCCGGCACGCGCCGACGCGAGCCAGGCCCGCAAGCCGTCGAGGCCCGCCTTGGCCGGCTCGCCGGCGCCGGCCTTGGCCGCGCGGTGGTACCACTCGGCCGCCTTCAGCGGATCGGGCTCAACGCCGCCGGGTCCCCCCGTGCTGCTGCGTGCCGGATCGTAGCTCGCGGCGAGCTCGAGCATCGCCGCAACATCGCCTTGCCCGGCCGCCGCCTCGAAGTAAGCCCGCGCCGCCGCGATGTCGCCGAGCGCGACCGCGCGGCGGCCATTATCGAGCAGCTCGGCCGGTGCCGGCTGGCGCTTCGCCGGCTCCGCCGGCAGCGCCGCAGGCGCAAGCACCGTCACCGCCAGCGCGGTTTCGGCGACGGGGCCACCCGGCGGTTTGCCCTCGCGCGGCTCGGTGCGCATCAGCAGCGTGTAGTTGCCGGGGACTCCCGGGTGCAGCATCAGCCCCGGCATGGCCGTCGCGTCCAGCACCCAGCGCCCCTTGTCGTCGCGGCTGCCCGCCGACAGGCTGGCGTCCATCGGCAAGCCGCCGATCACGACCCGCAGCTTCGCCGCCTCGAGCCCTTCGGCGAGGCTCAGCTCGAGCGCGATCGGCACCCCCGCCTCGCCACGCGCCGGCTGCACCCGCAGCGTCGCCGGCAGCGGCGCCTGGGCCGGCTCGGCGGGCGCCTCGGCCGCCTCGTGCGCCGCCGGCGCCGGCGCCTCGGGCGCGCTCGCCGCGGCGCGCGG
>JBDHRG010000029.1:0-26834 GCA_039807445.1 Candidatus Competibacteraceae bacterium | reverse complement strand
CGCGCCTCGCGCCTCGCGCCTCGCGCCTCGCGCCTCGCGCCTCGCGCCTTATTCCACCATCCGCCAGCGCAGCCGCTCGCCGGCGCGCAGCGGCACCAGCGCCTCGTCGAGGTAGTCGTAGCCGGCCGGCACCGCTTGCTCGGTGCGCTCGAGCGTCACCTGGCCGGTGTTGCGCGGCAAGCCGTAGAAGTCGGCGCCATGGAAGCTGGTGAAGCCTTCCAGCCTGTCGAGCGCATCGGCGGCCTCGAAGGCTTCCGCATAGAGCTCGAGCGCGAACGCCGCCGTGTAGCAGCCGGCGCAGCCGCAGGCGGATTCCTTGGCGCCGCGCGCGTGCGGCGCGCTGTCGGTGCCGAGGAAGAACTTCGACGAGCCCGACGTCGCCGCGCCGACGAGCGCCTGGCGGTGCGTCTCGCGCTTGAGCACCGGCAGGCAGAAGTAGTGCGGCCGGATCCCGCCCTGGAAGATCGCGTTGCGGTTGTACAGCAGGTGGTGCGCGGTGATCGTCGCACCGAGTCCGGCATCGGCTTCACGCACGTAGTCGGCGGCGTCCCGGGTGGTGATGTGCTCGAGCACCACCTTGAGCCCGGGGAAGTCGCGGCGCAGCGGCGTCAGCACGCGCTCGATGAACACCGCTTCGCGGTCGAAGATGTCGACCGCCGGGTCGGTGACTTCGCCGTGCACCAGTAGCGGCAGCCCGTGCCTCTCCATCTCGGCCAGCACCGGGTGGACGTGGCGCACATCGGTGACGCCCGAGTCCGAGTTGGTGGTGGCGCCGGCGGGGTAGAGCTTGCACGCGAACACCCGCCCCGAACCCTTGGCCTTGGCGATCTCGGTCGGGTCGGTGCGGTCGGTCAGGTACAGCGTCATCAGTGGCTCGAATCCGGTCCCTGCCGGCAGCGCCGCGAGGATGCGCTCGCGGTAGGCGAGCGCCTGCGCCACCGTGGCGACCGGCGGCTTCAGGTTGGGCATGACGATCGCGCGGGCGAACTGGCGCGCGCTGTGCGGCACGACGGTGGCGAGCGCCTCGCCGTCGCGCAGGTGCAGGTGCCAGTCGTCGGGGCGGGTCAGGGTGATGCGCATGGTTCGGCGGTCTCGGCGGTCGACGCGGGTAGCGCGGCAGTATAGCGGAGCCTTCGCGCGCTGCGGGGGGATGGTGTACAACGTGCGGCATCCGACGTATCCAGCGTGAGGGCTCCATGGCCAGGTCCGCTCCGAAAGGTGCGCTTCAGGGTGAAGAGCGCAAGATCTATGACGCCGTACTCGCCGCGGTGATGGCCGGGCGGCTGCCGCCGGGCACCAAGCTCAAGGAAGCCGAGCTGTCCGAGCTGTTCGGGCTGAGCCGCAACGTGGTGCGCCTGGGGCTGCTGCGCCTGGGTCACGACCACATCGTCGACCTGACGCCCAACCGCGGCGCGACCGTCGCCAGCCCCTCGGTGCAGGATGCGCGCGACGTGTACTCGGCGCAGCGCGTGCTCGAGTGCGGCGTGCTGCCGCAGGTGGCCGGGCGGATCACGGCGCGCGACCTCGAGCGCCTGCGCGCGCTGGTCGAGGCGCAGCGCGAAGCCTTCGATGCCGGCGACTACCAGGAGTGGATGCGGCTGACCTCGGCCTTCCACGTCGAGTTGGTCGAGCTGGCCGGCAACCGCGTCCTGACGCAGTACGCGCGCGAGCTGGTGACGCGCGCGCTGCTGATCAGCGCGATGTACAAGTCGCCGGGCAGCCTCTACTGCGCTACCCGCGAGCGCCTGGAACTGCTCGATGCGCTGGCCGAGGGCGACGTGGCGCGCGCGGTCAAGGTGCTCGACGAGTTCCTGGCCTTCTGCCTCGATCAGCTCGATCTGGAGCGCTCGCAGGACCAGCCGCTCGATCTGCGCCGGGCGCTCGAGGTGCGGCGCTGAGCGCCGCGTACCGGCGGCTCGCCTTGACCTCGTCCGGCAATGGCATAAGCTGCCCGCTTGCGCGCCGCACGGCGCGCGCGTTCACGTCCGCGCAAGAGGAAGATTCATGTCCAACGTCAAGAAGGTCGTGCTGGCCTACTCCGGCGGCCTCGACACTTCGGTGATCCTGAAGTGGCTGCAGGAGACCTACGGATGCGAGGTGGTGACCTTCACCGCCGACATCGGTCAGGGTGAGGAGCTCGAGCCGGCGCGCGCCAAGGCGCAGGCGCTCGGCGTCAAGGAGATCCACATCGACGACCTGCGCGAAGAGTTCGTACGCGACTTCGTGTTCCCGATGTTCCGCTCGAACGCGCTGTACGAGGGCGAATACCTGCTCGGCACCTCGATCGCGCGCCCGCTGATCGCCAAGCGCCTGGTCGAGATCGCCAACGAGACCGGCGCCGACGCCGTGTCGCACGGCGCCACCGGCAAGGGCAACGACCAGGTGCGCTTCGAGCTCGGCGCCTATGCGCTGAAGCCGGACATCAAGATCATCGCTCCGTGGCGCGAGTGGGACCTGCTGTCGCGCGAGAAGCTGCTCGCCTACGCGGAAAAGAACGCCATCCCGGTCGAGATGAAGCGCGGCAAGAAGTCGCCGTACTCGATGGACGCCAACCTGCTGCACATCTCGTACGAGGGCGGCAACCTCGAGGATCCGTGGTGGGAGCCGGAGGAAGACATCTGGCGCTGGAGCGTCTCGCCCGAGAAGGCACCGGACAAGCCCAGGTACGTCGAGCTGAGCTACCGCCAGGGCGACATCGTCGCGATCGACGGCGAAGAACTGAGTCCGGCCGAGATCCTGGCCAAACTCAACAAGCTCGGCGGCAAGCACGGCATCGGCCGCCTCGACCTGGTCGAGAACCGCTACGTCGGCATGAAGTCGCGCGGCTGCTACGAAACCCCCGGCGGCACCATCATGCTCAAGGCGCACCGCGCGATCGAGTCGATCACGCTCGACCGCGAAGTCGCGCACCTGAAGGACGAGCTGATGCCGCGCTACGCCAGCCTGGTCTACAACGGCTACTGGTGGTCGCCCGAACGCAAGCTGCTGCAGGCGATGATCGACGCCTCGCAGGAGCCCGTCAACGGCGTGGTCAGGGTCAAGCTGTACAGGGGCAACGTCATGGTGGTCGGCCGCAAGTCCGAGGACTCGCTGTTCGACGCCAGGATCGCGACCTTCGAAGACGATGCCGGTGCCTACAACCAGGCCGACGCCGAGGGCTTCATCAAGCTCAACGCGCTGCGCATGCGCATCGCCGCGAGCAAGGGCCGCCGCTGACGCAAGGTCCGAGGAGCGAGGCCCGAGTTCCGAGTCGCTCCGCCGGGACAATTTTCGATAGCCAGAAGCCTTGCCGTGGCCCCGCCGGCCCGACGGGGCTTCTTCACTCGGAACGCGCTCCTCGCACCCGGGGACCCAGCCCATGCGCATCCTGCACACCATGCTCCGCACCGGCGACCTCGAGCGCTCGATCGCCTTCTACACCGAGGTGATGGGCATGAAGCTCTTGCGCCGCCAGGATTACCCGGCGGGCCAGTTCACGCTGGCCTTCCTCGGCTTCGCCGACGACCCGCACGGTGCACAGATCGAGCTGACCTACAACTGGGGTGTCGCCAGCTACGCGCTCGGCAGCGGCTACGGCCACATCGCGCTCGAGGTCGACGACGTCCACCGGGCGGTCGAGGCGATCCGCACCTGCGGCGGCAAGATCCTGCGCGAAGCGGGGCCGATGCACGCCGGCACCACGATCATCGCCTTCGTCGAGGACCCGGATGGCTACCCGATCGAGCTGATCGGCAGGAAGGCCTGAGCTCAACCCGGATCGGACGTGCGCGCGCGCACGTCCGATCCGGGCACGCTCGCCGAAGCGCTGCCGGCGGCGGTCTGGCGGCCCGCGGTCGACACCGGTACAGTGCCGGTCCGCTTTCCGCAAAGGACGCACTGCGATGTCCGAGCTGCGCATTTCCGCGCTGTACCGCTACCCCGTCAAGTCTTGCCGCGGCCACGCGGTCGAGTCGCTCGGGCTCGACCGCTACGGCGCCGTCGGCGACCGCCGCTGGATGGTGGTCGACGCCGCCGAGCGCCGGTTCCTGAGCCAGCGCGAACACCCGCGCATGGTGCTGATCCGCGCCATCGAGACCGATGGCGTGCTGCGCCTCGGTGCGTCGGGGCACGGCGGGTGCGTGGTCGAGCGCGCGAGTCTGAGCTGGCGGGCGCGCAACGCCTGGGTCTGGGGCACGCGCGTGCTGGCGCGCGACGCCGGCGATGCAGCGGCGCAATGGCTGTCGGCGCTGCTCGGCGTGGAGGCGCGGCTGGTCGGCGTCGGCCCCGAGTTCGAGCGCGCGGTCGACGTGCGCTACGACCCGCGCGGCGCGCAGGTCGGCTTCGCCGACGGCTTTCCGCTGCTGCTGATTTCGCAGGCCTCGCTCGACGAACTGAACCGCCGCCTCGACGCGCCGGTCGAGATGATCCGCTTCCGTCCCAACCTGGTGGTCGAGGGCTGCGCGGCGCACGCCGAAGACGGCTGGAAGCGGCTGCGCGTCGGCGACACGGTGCTGCACGTGGTCAAGCCCTGCTCGCGCTGCGCGATCCCCGGCATCGACCCGGACACCGGCCAGACCGGATCGCCGCCCGGGCTGCTGCGGACGCTGGCCGGCTACCGGCGCATCGACGGCAAGGTGTACTTCGGTCAGAACCTGGTGCATGTGCCCGAGGTGGGGGGGCTGCGCGTCGGCGATGCGGTCGAGGTGCTCGAATGATCGTCCGCGACGCGCTCGAAGCCGACCTCGAGGCCGTGGTCGCGATCTACAACGCGTCGATCCCGGGGCGCCTGGCGACCGCCGACACCGATCCGGTCAGCGTCGAGGCGCGACGGCCGTGGTTCCGCGACTTCGACCCCGTGCGCCGACCGCTGCTGGTGGCCGAGGACGAAGCCGGCATCGCCGGCTGGGTGTCCTTGCACTCGTTCTACGGCCGCCCGGCGTACTTTGCTACCGTCGAGCTCGGGCTGTACGTCGACCCCGCGCGCCAGGGACAGGGCGTCGGCAAGCGCCTGCTCGATGCGGCGCTCGAGCGCGCGCCGGCCTGCGGCATCCGCACGCTGCTCGCCTTCGTCTTCGGCCACAACGCGGCGAGCCTGCGACTGTTCGCTTCGCGCGGCTTCGAGCGCTGGGGCTGGCTTCCGGCGGTCGCCGAGCTCGACGGCATCGAGCGCGACCTCGCGATCCTCGGCCGGCGGCTTGCACCGCAAGCTCCTCCGAATCGTCCCGAGAGCGTCACGTGACGGGTTTTTCCAGGAGGCTCAGACGAGCGTGACGAGCTCGCTGTAACGCACGAGCGCAGTGTCGTGGGTGAGCAAGCGCGACGGCTCGGTGAGAGCCTGGGCGATCAGCATGCGGTCGAAAGGGTCAGCGTGATACGCGGGCAGTTGCATGTAGGTCGAAACATGGCGGGGTTCGACGGGGAGTACCGGGAAGCCCATTGTATCGATCGCAGCCATCAGCTCGGCTGGGTCGACTTCGAGTTTGCCCTTGCCGTTCTTGATGGCCACTTCCCAGAGGCTTATCACGCTGACGACGATCCGATTGCCAGGATCTTCAACCAGCCTGCGCGCCGTGGACGATAGACGGTGATCGTCGAAAACCCACCACATCAGAATGTGGGTGTCGATCAGCAGCGTCATGATTTTTCGGTGCCGTCGTCAGGAACGAGCGGCGAGTCGTACCAGATCGCCAATTCCTCCGAAGTCATCGGTGCATCGAAATCGTCGGCAATCCGGCCCTTGCCCTTCAGGATGCCCGGCTGGCGCCGTTCGGCCGGTTTGGTCTGCAGTGGCACCAGCTTGGCCAGGGGTCTGCCGGCCTTGGCGATGACGATCTCTTCGCCCCGGGCTGCGGCTTCAACCAGGCGCGACAGGTGGGTCTTGGCTTCGTGGATATTGACCTGTTGCATAGCCCTCTCCGGCTGGACCAAGTTGGTTCACCGAGTCTATCAGAGCCGCGAATCCGTTCGCCGACCGCGCTCTCGTCGAGCCGCGCGCTCGAGGTGCGTCGGAGCGTGTCAAGCGGGCCTGGCCGCGGCCGCCTGCGCTACCGCCTCGGCCAGTAGCCAGTCGCGGAAGCGCACAAAGCGCGGGTCGGCGAGGCGCTCGGGCGGGTAGATCAGGTAGTAGCCGCCGCTTTCGACCAGCATCGGCCCGAAGGGCATCACCAGCAGCCCGGCGGCGAGCTCGTTGCGGATCAGCTCGTAGGCGCCGATCGCGATGCCGTAGCCGGCCGCGGCGGCGGCCAGCGTCGTCTCCATCGTGTCGAAGTTCTGCCCCTGGTCCGGGTCGACGCCGGCCACGCCTACGCCGCCGAGCCAGCGTCGCCAGTCGGCGTGGTCCACGCTCGGGTGCAGCAGTGTCTGCCGCGCCAGGTCGACCGGCGCGCGCAGCGGCTTGCGCCCCTTCAGCAGCGCCGGCGCGCACACCGGCACCAGGTGCTCGAGCAGCAGCAGGTCGGCGCCGCAACCGGGCCAGTCGCCCTGGCCGAAGCCGACGCTGGCATCGTAGGCGTCGCGGCCCGACTCGTCGCCGGCGCCGTGCCACACCGTCGTCACCCGCACCGACAGGTCCGGTTGCTCGATCTGCAGCCGCGCCAGCCGCGGAATCAGCCAGCGCACGCCGAAAGTCGGCATCACCTTCAGCGCCAGGTACGGCGGCGGCGCCTTCAGCCGCGCGACCGCGGCGGCGAGCGCGTCGAAGGCGGCGTCGGTGGCTTCGAGCAGCGTGCGCCCGGCAGCGGTCAGCTCGAGCCCGCGCGCCAGGCGCCGGAACAGCGGCTGGCCGAGCTCGTCCTCGAGCGCCTTGACCTGGCGGCTGATCGCGCCCTGGGTCACGAACAGCTCGGCGGCGGCGCGGGTGAAGCTCGCGTGGCGTGCGGCGGCTTCGAAGGCGCGCAGCGCGTTCAGCGGCGGCAGCGGGCGGTGGCTCATCGGTTATGCGTAAAAATCATGGCTTGCATGAAATCTAATGGTTTGTGCGATCGCAGCGAAGTCCCGACAATACACGCATCGATGGACCAATGCAGCGGAGCACAGCGATGAATGCCATGAGAAATGCGGATCGTCTGGACCGGAACGCCGGCCAGCGTGCGGGCGGGATCGTCGAACGGCTCAACCTCTGGCTCGAGCGTTACCAGCACCGCCAGGCGCTGGCCGGGCTCGATCCGCACCTGCTCGCCGACCTCGGCCTCGACCCGCTCGAGGCAGCGCACGAAGTGCGCAAGCCGTTCTGGCGTGCGTGAGCTGGCAGCGACGGCCGGGCTCGGCGACAATCGCCCGGCCCGGACCGTCGACCCAGCTCTGCACATGCCCTCTGCCGAAGACACCGTCCTCAACAGCGCCGAGCTCGGCTTCGGGCCGCTCGCGGCGCTGCTCGCGCGCTTCGGCATCGGTGTCGAGCGCGTCCCCGACGGCGAGTCCATCCCGGGGAGCTGGTTCGGCGAACCCGAGGCCGGGCTGATCGGCAACCGCCTGATGGTTCGCGGCGACACGCCGGTGCACTCGGTGTTGCACGAAGCCTGCCACTGGATCTGCATGGACCCCGCACGCCGCGTCGCGCTGCACACCGACGCCGGCGGCGGCTACGACGAAGAGAACGGCGTCTGCTACCTGCAGATCCTGCTCGCCGATCACCTGACCGGCTTTGGCCGCACCCGTGCGCTGGCCGACATGGACGCCTGGGGCTACAGCTTCCGCCTCGGCTCGGCCGGCGCCTGGTTCGCCGACGATGCCGAGGATGCTCGCGACTGGCTGATCCGCCACGGCGTGCTCGACGCCGACGGCGCGATCGCGTGGCGCATGCGCGATACCTGACCAGCCCCGGCACTGTTCCTGTCAGGATTCTTTACGCTTGCCCGCGGTGCCGGTCTGCACTCCGTTCGCAAGCCCTTGCCGTACCAACCGGATTCAATCTTGGCATGCGATTTGCTGAAGCGGTCAGGCACCACCATCGGGTGCCACGCCCCTGCTCGCGGGAAAGGATTCGCGATGTCCGTCAAGACGATGCTCATGACAACCGCGGTGTTCGCAGGCACTGCGTTCGCTGTCCCGGCCTCGGCCATGCCGTTCCGTGTCGACGAGGGCGCCAGCCGCTGGAATTACACCGCGATGGTGCAGCGCGAAAGCTGCGTTACCCGGACCGACGCCGACGGGCACGGCGGATCGTCCTGTATCCCTGTCTGGGTTTGGGAATCGGTCAGCGGCTCGACCAGCGTCGCCGGGCGCTTCGATGTGGAGCTCGAAGCGGGTTGGATCAGGCTCCGCAACCTCGACGTGCATGCCGTCGGCGACGGCCCGCTCGGCGAGTTCAGCTTCCCGGCCGGCGATTTCCTGATCGCCGACGGCGCCTTCCCGGCGCCCCAGCCGTGGCCGCCCGAGGGCACCTTCTGTGCCTGCATCATCTGGGTCGACTTCTCGGCGCCTTCGCTGCAGGGCACGTTCGACGGCGAGGTGCTGACGCTGAGCTACACCAAACCGAGTCTCTTGATGAACGGTTGGGAGCTGCAGCTCACTGCGCGAGCCGACGGGTTCCAGCCGGCGGCGACGCCCGTTCCGGCACCGGGACCGCTGGCGCTGCTGCTGTCCGGGCTGATGATGCTGGCGAGGCGCCGCCGTCGCTGACGCGTCCGCGCATTGGCACGCGGGGGCCTCTCCGCTAGAGTCGGCGGACCCGAAGCGAGAAGGGGCAGCGATGGAATACCAGCACCGCACTCTGGACGGTCGGCCGCTCGGGCTGCCGGTCGGCAAGGTCGTCTGCATCGGCCGCAACTACCTCGAGCACGTGCGCGAGCTCGGCAACGAGGTGCCCGAGGCGCCGCTGCTGTTCATCAAGCCCTCGACCGCGGTGGTCGGGCTCGATGCGCCGCTGCGGCTGCCGGCCGGGCAGGGCAGCTGCCACCACGAGCTCGAGCTCGCGGTGCTGATCGGTGCGCGGCTCGAGGACGCCAGTGATGCGCAGGCGCGCGCGGCGGTCGCCGGCTACGGCCTGGCGCTGGACCTGACGCTGCGCGAGGTGCAGGCCGAGCTGAAGGCCAAGGGCCAGCCCTGGGAGCTGGCCAAGGCCTTCGACGGCGCCTGCCCGCTGTCGCCCTTCGTCCCGCCCGAAGCGCTGCCCGAACCGCAGGCGGCCGAGCTCGCGCTGATCGTCAACGGCGTGCGCCGCCAGCACGGCAGCACCACGCAGATGATGTACCCGATCCTGCCGTTGATCGCGCACATCTCGCGCCACTTCACGCTGCTGCCGGGCGACGTGGTCCTGACCGGCACCCCCGCCGGCGTCGGCCCGCTGAACCCGGGCGACGCGCTCGAGCTGATCCTCGACGGGCGCTTCGCGTTCCGCGCCGAGGTGGCGCGATGAGGTCCGAGGCGCGAGGCGCGAGGCGCGAGGATGACGCCGATTCCTCGTGCCTCGCCCCTCGTGCCTCGAGCCTCGTCCCATTCGTCTCGCACGTCGAGTGGCGCGTCACCGGGCTCGAGCGGGCGGCGGCACTGCTCGAGGGGCTGTTCGGCTGGCGCTTCGCGCTGCACAGCCGCCACTATCGGCTGTACGTGCCCGAGGGCGGTGGCACGCAGGTGGGCTTGCACCAGGTCGAGACGGTGCAGCCGAGCGAGGCGGTGCTGGTGCACGTGCAGGTGTCCGAGGGGCTCGAGGCCGCGCTCGCGCGGGCGCTGAGCTTCGGCGCGCGGGCACACGTGGCGCCGACCCTCGTGCCCGGCCACGGCCGCTTCGCCCAGGTACTCGACTTCGACGGCAACGTGATCGGACTGTTCGAGCCGTCCGACGAGACTTGATTCGACCGGGTGTTTCGGGAAGGCTGAAAAAGGTGCCGCGTAGCGCTTGCGTGCGGCAGCGGCACCGATACTTCGCCGCAACAGGACGTCTCGATGCGGATGACGACCCGCTTCATCGTCGCGCTGCTGGCGGTGTTCGCCGTGATGGCGGTCGCGCTGGCGCCGCTGGTCGACGGTTTGATCACGCGCTGGTTCGAGCACGACGTCGAAGCGCGCTCGCAGCTGGTGTTCAACTCGATCCAGGACACGCTGACCGAGCTGATCGCGCGCGGCGACGGCCCGGCGATCCGCGCGCTGTTCGATCACATCGCGCTCGACGAGCGCCTGCTCGCGCTCGGCTACTGCACCGCCGACGGCGTGCTGCTCTACGCCGGCGCCAAGATGCCGCGCGATTTCACCTGCGCCCCGGTCGACGCGCACGAGGATCCCGCGTTCGCGATCGACCGCGGGCCGACGGGCCGACGGCTGATCGGCGGCTTTCCGCTCGCGCCGGCTGACGCCGGCCGGCTGGTGGTCCTGCACGACCTCGGCTTCATCGAGACACGCAGCACGCGTGTGTTGCTCTACCTGGTCGGCGCGCTGATCGTGCTCGCCGGCTTGATCTCGGCGGCCACGGTGCTGGTGGCACGCTTCACGCTGCGCGACTGGCTGAAGGTGGTACGTGCGAGCCTGCAGCCGCCAGTGCCCGGAACGCCCCCCCCGCAGACGGCGCCCCCGGACATGGCACCGGTGGTGCGCGAGATTCGCCAATTGCTGCGCGCACTCGAGTCCGATCGCGGCCTCGGCGACGACGGTCGTCAGAGCTGGTCGCCCGAGTCGCTGGCCGGGATTCTGCAGCAGGATCTGGCCGGCTCGCAGGTGATCGTGGTGTCCAACCGCGAGCCCTACAGCCATGAGCACGGTGCAGAGGGCATCACGGTCGAGCGCCCGGCCAGCGGGCTGGTGTCGGCGCTCGAGCCGGTCACGCGCGCCTGCGCCGGCACCTGGATCGCGTACGGCAGCGGCGACGCCGACCGCGAAACCGTCGACGCGCACGACCGCCTCGCGGTGCCGCCCGACGATCCCGCCTACACGCTGCGCCGCGTCTGGCTCGATGAAGACGAACTCGAGGGCTTCTATTACGGTTTCGCCAACGAGGGGCTGTGGCCGCTGTGCCATCTCGCCTTCGTCCGTCCGGTTTTCCGCGAAGGCGACTGGCAGCGCTACGTCGCGGTGAACCGCAAGTTCGCCGACGCGGTGCTCGCCGAGGCGCACGATCCGCAGCCCATCGTACTGGTGCAGGACTACCATTTCGCGCTGCTGCCGCGGATGATCCGCGAGCGCCTGCCCGAAGCGACCATCGTCACCTTCTGGCACATTCCCTGGCCGAACGCCGAAGCCTTCGGCATCTGCCCCTGGCGCGAAGAGCTGCTGCGCGGCTTGCTCGGCAGCACCATCCTCGGCTTCCACACGCAGTTCCACTGCAACAACTTCCTCGCGACGGTCGACCGCTGCCTCGAGAGCCGCATCGATCACGAAGAGTCGACCGTCCGGCACCGGGGCGACACCACGCTGGTGCGCCGCTACCCGATCTCGATCGAATGGCCGCCATCGGCGCTCGTGCGCCAGCTCCCGGTCGACGCGTGCCGGCGCGCCGTGTGCGCGCAACTCGGCCTGCCCGAAGACATCCGCCTCGGCGTCGGCGTCGAGCGCTTCGACTACACCAAGGGGATCCTCGACCGCTTCCTCGCGGTGCAGGCACTGCTCGAACGCGAGCCACGCTGGATCGGCCGCTTCACCTTCGTGCAGATCGCCGCGCCGACGCGCAGCAAGCTGCCGGCCTACCGCCAGCTGCAGGACGAGGCCGAGGCGCTCGCCGCCGAGATCAACGCGCGCTTCGGCCGCGAGGGCTACCGCCCGATCGAGCTGCTGGCCGAACATCACGGCCCCGAGGACGTGTTCCGGCTGTTCCGTGCCGCCGACGTCTGCGTGGTCAGCAGCTTGCACGACGGCATGAACCTGGTGGCCAAGGAGTTCGTCGCCGCGCGCGAAGACGAACAAGGCGTCCTGATCCTCAGCACCTTCGCCGGCGCCTCGCGTGAACTGCTGGAGGCGCTGCTCGTCAACCCCTACGACGCCGCCGGCATGAGCCGAGCGCTGCACGAGGCGCTGACGATGCCGCCCGAGGAGCAGCGCGAGCGGATGCGGCTGATGCGCGCGATGGTGCAGGAAAACAATGTCTACCGCTGGGCAGGGCGCATGCTGCTCGACGCCGCCCGGCACCGCAAGCGCAATCACCTGCTCGGACGCATGGCGGCGGTCGCACCCGAGCGCTAGCCGAGGTCCCGACGATGCATGCACCGATTCCGGACGGCCCGCTTCCCTGGGCCCTGTTCCTCGACGTCGACGGTACGCTGCTCGAGCTGGCCGAGCACCCCGATGCGGTCGTGGTCGAGCCGGCGCTGCCGGCGCTGCTCGAGCGCCTGCGTGCGGCGCTCGACGGCGCGCTGGCGCTGGTCAGCGGCCGCACGCTCGAGGCTCTCGACCGGCTGTTCGCGCCGTACCGCTTCCCCGCCGCCGGCAGCCACGGCGCCGAATGGCGGCTGGCCGGCGCCGTCGCAGCGGCATCGGCCGATGCCACCCTGGTGCCGGCCGCGGCGTGGCTCGAAGCCTTCGTCGCCGCCACGCCCGGCACGCTGCTCGAGCGCAAGGGGCACGCGCTCGCGTTGCACTACCGGGGGGCGCCGCAGGCGGCCGATGCGGCGCATGCCGCCGCGTTGGCCGCGCTGGCACGGCTCGGATCCGGCTACCGCTTGCTCGCCGGCAAAGCCGTCTACGAGTTGCTGCCGAGCGGCGTCGACAAGGGCAGGGCGATCGAGCGTTTCCTGGCGCATCCGCCGTTCGCCGGACGCCGGCCGGTATTCGTCGGTGACGACCTCACCGACGAGGCCGGCTTCGCCGCGGTCAACCGCCTCGGCGGATACAGCGTGCGGGTCGGATTGCCGCTGCCGGGTGGCGCCGCGCACGCGCACCTGCTTTCGCCGGCCGCGGTGCGCGTCTGGCTCGAGCACCAAGTCCATCCTCGACTCAACCGTGAAGGAGGCTCGTGATGGCCGATCTGGATCTGGGCGTCATCGGCAACTGCACGCTCGCCGCACTGGCCGACCGGTACGCGCGTATCGTCTGGTGCTGCTACCCGCGCCTCGACGGCGACCCCCTGTTCTGCCGCCTGCTTGATGGCGATGCAGCGGCCGACGGCGGTGACTTCGCCGTCGAGCTCGATGGCTGTGTCAGCACGGAGCAGGCCTATCTGCGGAACTCGGCGGTGCTGCGCACGGTGCTGCGCGACGCGCATGGCGCCACGGTCGAGATCGTCGACTTCGCACCGCGCTTCGGGCAGTTCGGCCGCATGTACCGCCCGCCGATGCTGGTGCGCCGGGTCACGCCACTGTCCGGCCGACCGCGCATCCGCGTGCGCGTTGCGCCGCGCTTCGACGACGGCGCGCTCGAGCCGCGCATCACGCGCGGCTCGAACCATGCGCGCTTCGTCGGTCCCTCGCAGACGGTGCGGCTGACCACCGACGCACCGCTGTCGTACGCGCTCGAGCGTACGCCCTTCTTCCTCGACCGCACGGTGACGCTGATCCTCGGCGCCGACGAGAGCTTCACCGCCGACATCGACGAGACGGCGCGCGCCTTCCTCGAGCGCACGCTGGCGCACTGGCGCGGCTGGGTGCGGGCGCTGTCGATCCCGTTCGAGTGGCAGGACGCCGTGATCCGCGCCGCGATCACGCTCGAACTCTGCAACCATGAGGAAACCGGCGCGATCGTCGCCGCGCTGACGACCTCGATCCCCGAGGCAGCGCATTCGCGGCGCAACTGGGACTACCGCTTCTGCTGGCTGCGCGACGCCTACTTCGTGATCCAGGCGCTGAATCGGCTCGGCGTCACCGACACCATGGAGGACTATCTCGGCTACATCGCCAACATCGTCGGCACCTGCGACGTCTGCGATCTGGCGCCACTGTACGCGATCACGCTGAACGCCGAGCTCACCGAGCGCGAGGCGCCGGCGCTGTCCGGCTACCGCGGCATGGGGCCAGTGCGCATCGGCAACGAGGCTTATCTGCAGGTGCAGCACGATGTCTACGGCAGTGTCGTGCTCGCCGCGACGCACGCCTTCTTCGACCGCCGTCTGGCCCGTCCCGGCGACCTGGCGCTGTTCGAGCGCCTCGAGGCCCTCGGCCGGCGCGCGCTCGCGGTGTACGACAAGCCCGACGCCGGGCTGTGGGAGCTGCGCACCAAGGCGCACGTGCACACCTTCTCGAGCGTGATGTGCTGGGCCGCGTGCGAGCGGCTGGCCAAGATCGCGACGGTGCTCGGTCTCGAGGATCGCGCGCGCGACTGGCAGCACCATGCCGATGCGATGCACGCGACGATCTGCGCGCACGCCTGGAACGAGGCGCTCGGCTGTTTCGTCTCGAGCTTCGATGGCGCCGACCTCGACGCTTCGCTGTTGCTGCTGCACGAACTCGACTTCCTCGCCGCCGACGATCCGCGCTTTGCCGCGACGGTCGACGCGATCGGCCACGGATTGCGCTGCGGCGACTTCCTGTACCGCTACCAGGTGCCCGATGACTTCGGCACGCCCGAAACCGCGTTCACCGTCTGCACCTTCTGGTACGTCGAGGCGCTGACCGCGCTCGGCCGCCACGACGAGGCGCGCGAGCTGTTCGAGAAGCTGCTCGCGCGGCGCAACCCCCTCGGGCTGCTGTCGGAAGACCTCGACTGGAAGACCGGCGAGTTGTGGGGCAACTTTCCGCAGACCTACTCGATGGTCGGCTTGATCAACTGCGCGATGCGCCTCAGCAAGAGCTGGGAGGAAGCGTTCTGATGCGCTTCAGAGCTTGATCGGTATCCACTGTCCGGCGTAGCCGGGTGCGACCGAGGGCGTCTCGGGCATGCGCTCGCCGACCGGCTCGACCGTGACCAGTAGCTCGCCCTTCAGCATCGGGCGCATCGCGCGCTCGACCTCGAGCATCCCGTCGTTGCCGCGCCACGGCAGCTTGCCGAGCGCGTAGACGCGGTCGGAACCCTCGGGCTTGATCCACAGCACGCAGCCGATCTCGGGCGACATGTCCATCGCCTGCATGCTCTTGACGTACAGCCGGTCCATCTCCGGCGAGGCGCTGACCAGCCACATCGGCTTCTGGCTCTGCATGCTGCTGATCACGGTGACGTAAGCGGGGACTTCGGCTTCGCGGCCCAGCACCAGCACCAGCGCGAAGGCACAAGCGACCAGGCTCGCGGTTGCCGCCCAGCCGCGCCAGAACGCGAGCTTCAGCGCGTCGCACGGGAACAGCCGCCGGCGCAACCCGGCCCAGACCTCGGGCGGCGGCGCGACTGCGGGGGGCGTGCCCATCAGCTCGGGCAGCCGCGTTTCCCAGGCTTGCACGCGGCGGCGCAGGTCGGGGCGGCCCGGCAGCAGCCCTTCGAAGCGCCTGCGCGCGCGGCTGCCCAGCGTGCCCATCGCGTACTGGGCGGCGAGCAGCTCGCACAGCTCGGGATCGCGGTACCTCACAGCTCCTCCAGACAGGTCTTCAGCCGCATCAGCCCGCGCCGCAGCCAGGACTTGACCGTGCCGAGCGGCGTCGCCAGGTGCACCGCCAGCTCTTCGTGCGTCATGCCGTTGAACCAGGCGAGCAGCATCGCCCGCTTCTGCATGCCCTGCAGGCGTTCGAGACAGCGGTGCAAGGCTTCGTCCTCGAGCGCCCTTGTGGTCTGCTCGGCCGGTCCGGCGCTGTCGTCGGCGAGCCAGTAAAGCGCTTCGACCGGCTCGGGATCGACCAGGCGATGTTCGGGCCGCCGCACCGCGTCGATCGCCTGGTTGCGTGCGATCGCCCCCATCCACGTGATCGGTGCGGCGATGTCCGGGCGGAAGTCGCCGGCGCGTTGCCAGATCTTGACGAAGGCTTCCTGCAGCACGTCGGCCGCCAGCTCGCGGTCACGGACTATACGCAGCACGATGCCGAACAGTTGCGGCGACGCTGCGCGGTACAGCGCTTCGAACGCGGCGCGGTCGCGCAGCGCGCAGCGCGCCAGCAGCGGGGTCAGGGTCTCGGCGCTGGCCATCGCGGCGTCCTGTCCCGCAGCGAGGTGGTCAGGGGCGGCCGAGCAGGCGGCGCACCCGCTCGAGGTAAGCCTGGTCGTCGGGCGCGGTGCCGAAGCGCTGCGCTTCCCACAGCGTCTCGCCGAGCGCTTCCATCATCCGGTGCTCGGCCGCGTGCGCCGCGCCGAGCCTGCGGCACAGCTCGCCGTACAGGCCGAGGATGCCGACCGGGCGGTCGGTCTGCGCCTGCTCGCGGATCGCCAGATGCAAGCCCATGTGCAGGAAGGGGTTGCCCTGTCCCATCTCGGGGGTGAACTCGGCATCCTCGGCGCGATCGGGGTCGGCGATCAGCGCCTGGTACTCGGGGTGCTCGGCGATCACGTCGGCGATCAGAGTCTCGAGCGGCTCGAGCGCTTCGCCCGCCCGGCGTTTGCGCCAGACCTCGCAGTAGTAGCGGCGCAGCTGCTTGCGGTCGGTTCCGAACATTCAGTGGCTTCCGGTCTTGTCGGGATATTCGCACAGCTCGGCGATCAGGCACGCGCCGCAGCGCGGCTTGCGTGCCGTGCAAGTGTAGCGGCCGTGCAGGATCAGCCAATGATGGGCGTCGTGGCGGAATTCGCTGGGCACCACGCGCAGCAGCCGCTCTTCGACTTCGCGCACGTTGCTGCCGGGGGCGATGCCGGTGCGGTTGGCGACGCGGAAGATGTGCGTGTCGACCGCGATCGTCGGCATGCCGAACGCGGTGTTCAAGATCACATTCGCGGTCTTGCGGCCGACGCCGGGCAGCGCTTCGAGCGCGGCGCGGTCGCGTGGCACTTCGCCGCCGTGGCGCTCGAGCAGTTGCGCGCACAGCCCGATGAGGTTGGCGGCCTTGCTGTTGAACAGGCCGATGGTCCTGATGTGCTCGCGCACGCCGTCTTCGCCGAGTGCGAGGATCGCCGCCGGGGTGCTGGCGACCGCGAACAGCCGGGCGGTGGCCTTGTTGACGCTCTTGTCGGTGGCTTGCGCCGACAGCACCACGGCCACCAGCAGCTCGAACGGGCTCGCGTACTCGAGCTCGGTGGTCGGAGCGGGGTTGGCGGCCCGCAGGCGGGCGAAGATCGCGTGGCGTTTCTCGGCGTTCATATGGCGGGGCAAGGAGGAGGGTACCGGTACCTCAACGTATCAGGCACCCGGCACGTGCGTCGACCGGGCGGCGAGCGCTTGCGCGGCCGCGCGGCGCCTGGCGCGGGCGTCGATCGCGTTCTTGGCGGCGATCATCAGTCCCAGGCCGATGAAGGCGCCCGGCGGCAGCAGCGCGAGCAGGAAGCCGCGGTAATGCTCGAGCACATGCAGCGTCAGCCCGCGGCCCGATTCGCCGAGCAGGATGTGCGCGTTGGCGAGCAGCGTGCCCTGGCCGAGCAGCTCGCGTGCGGCACCGAGCACCACCAGCACCAGCGCGAAGCCGAGCCCGGTGGCGAAGCCGTCGGCCACGGCGCGCAGCGGCGGGTTCTTCGAGGCGAAGGCTTCGGCGCGGCCGAGCACTGCGCAATTGGTGACGATCAAGGGGATGAAGATGCCGAGCACCTTGTGCAGCTCGGGCAGCAGCGCGTGCATCATCAGCTCGACCGCGGTCACGGTCGAGGCGATCACGGTGACGAACACCGGGATGCGCACCTCGGGGCGCACGAGGCTGCGGATCAGCGACACGATCAGGTTGGTGCAGCTCAGCACCAACACCGTCGCCAGCCCCAGCCCCAGGCCGTTGACCGTCGAGCCCGATACCGCGAGCAGCGGGCACAGCCCGAGCAGCGCGACAAGGCCGGTGTTGTTGTGCCACAGGCCGCTCCTGAAGATTTCGCCCAGCGGCGTCATGGCTTTGCCTCGGTCGCTGCGTAGAGCGCGGCGCGGTGCGCGCGCTCGTACTCGAGGAAGCGCCGCACCGCGTTGACCACCGCCCGCGGCGTGATGGTCGCGCCGGTGAGCTGATCGAACTCGCCGCCGTCCTTCTTCACCCGCCAGGCCACCACGGGCGGTTCACCGAGGCTGCGGCCGTCGAAGCCGAAGATCCAGTTCGAGCGCTCGGCCTCGATCGGATCGCCGAGCCCGGGCGTTTCCCTGTGCACCAGCACGCGCACGCCGCTGAGGCGCCCGTCGGCCCAGACGCCGACCAAGAGTCGGATCGGCCCCGAATAGCCGTCGGGCGCGGTCACGGTCGCGAGCAGCGCGACCGGCTGCCCGGCCTTGCGCGCGCGGTACACGGTAGCCGATGCCTCGGTGCCGAAGGCGGTGCGGTCGCCGACCTGGAGTGTATCCCGGGTCAGCGCATTGTCGTAGCGCGTCGCCGGCACCAGCGCATTCAGCGTGGTCTCGAGCGCGGCCTGCTCATGCGCGGCGATGGTGTCGCGCGTCAGCCGATGCGTCAGCGCGACGAGGTAGACGCTCGCCAGCGCGAAGCCGGCGAGGACGGCGGCGTTGCGGGCCATGCTGCGGCCGAGCTCAGTCATGGCCGTCCTTGCTGCGTGCGCCGAACACCCGCGGCGGAGTGTAGTGGTCGATCGTCGGCGCAGCGATGTTCATCAGCAGCACCGCGAAGGCCACCCCGTCGGGGTAGCCGCCCCAGATACGGATCACGTAGGTCAGGAGGCCGACGCCGGCGCCGTAGATCAGCCGCCCGCGCGGCGTGGTGCTGGCCGACACCGGGTCGGTGGCGATGAAGAACGCGCCGTAGACCGCGGCGCCGCTGGCGAGGTGAAACCACGGCGCGGCATGGCGCGCCGGGTCGAGCAGCCAGAAGACGGTGGCGATCACGGCGAGCGCGCCCAGCATGCCGGCCGGGATGCGCCAGTCGGCGGTGCGCTTGGCACACAACCACAGCCCGCCGACGAGGAAGGCGAGCGTCGCGAGCTCCCAGCCGGTACCGCCGACGACGCCGAAGATCGGCGCCGCCAGCGTCTCGCCGAGCGGGTAGCCGAGGTCGAGCCGGGTGCGCAGCGTATCGAGCGGCGTCGCCGAGCTCACGGCGTCGAGCTCGGGCACGGCGCCGCCGGCGAAGATCAGGTCCAGGCTGGCGGCGAAGCCGGGCGTGTGCGCCAGCAGCTCGCGCGGCGCGGTCCAGGTGCTCATCTCGCGCGGGAACGAGATCAACAGCACGGCGTAACCGATCATCGCCGGGTTGAACGGGTTGTAGCCGAGCCCGCCGTACACGTGCTTGGCGACCACGATCGCGAAGCCGGTGCCGAGCACGACCAGCCACCACGGCGCCAGCGCCGGCAGCGCCAGCGCCAGCAGCCAGGCCGTGACCAGCGCGCTGCAATCGCCCAGGAACAGCCCCAGCGGCTTGCGCCGCAGCGCCAGCACCAGCGCCTCCGACGCGAGCGCGGCGAGGCTGGCGAGCGCCAGCTGCACCAGCACGCCGGGGCCGAAGACCCAGACCATCGCCGCGATGCCGGGCACCAGCGCGTACAGCACGCGGCGCATCACGCGCGCGACGCTGGTGCCGGTGTGGACGTGCGGGGAGGTCGCGATGGCGAAGCGCATGTCAGTCCGCCGGCTCGTCGGCCTTGCCGGCAGCGGCGGCCTGCTGCGCCGCCTTCTTCGCCTGCACGCGCGCCAGCGCGGCGGCGATCGCGGCTTTCTTCGGGTCTTCCGGCGCACCGCTTGCGGCGGCTTCGGCGGCGAGCGTCTCCTTCCTCTGCCTCAGCTTCGCGGCGCGCGCTTCCTTGTCGCGCTCGAGACGCATCAGACGGAACTGATGGCGGCTTCGCGCCTGCTCGGCGGCCTGCTGACTGCGCTCGGTGGCCCGGACCTCGGTCTTGGCGTAGCGGTAGTACTGCACCAGCGGCAGGTGGCTCGGGCACACCGCCGCGCAGCAGCCGCACTCGATGCAGTCGAACAGGTGCAGCGCCTGCGCCCGGTCGAATTCCCGGGCGCGCGCGTGCCAGTACAGCTGCTGCGGCAGCAGATCGACCGGACAGACACTGACGCATTCGCCACAGCGGATGCACGGCATCGCCGGCTCGGGCGGCGCGAGCTCGGCGCGCGAGGCGACCAGCACGCACTGCATGCCCTTGGTCACCGGTACGCCGCCGTGCGGAATCGCCAGCCCCATCATCGGTCCGCCGATGATCAGCCGCTCGGCCCGGTCGGTGTAGCCGCCGGCCTGCTCGACCAGCGCGTCGACCGGGGTGCCGATCAGCGCCTCGAAGTTGCGCGGCGCGGCGACGCCTGCGCCGGTGACGGTGACGATGCGCGAGATCAGCGGCCGGCCCTCGACGATCGCATCGTGCACCGCGGCGGCGGTGCCGACGTTGTGGCAGAGGATGCCGGCGTCGGTCGCGTGTCCCGAGCGCGGGATCTCGATACCGGTCAGCAGGCGGATCAGCTGCTTCGAGCCGCCGCTCGGATACAGCGCCGGCACCTGCTGCAGCAGCACGTCTTCGGCGTCGTCGCCGAACTGCGCCAGCGCTTCGCTCAGCGCCGCGAAGGCTTCGGGTTTGCTGTCTTCGATGCCGATGATGCAGTCGTTGGCGCCGAGCGCGCGGCGCATGATCAAGAGGCCTCCGACCACCGCGCGCGCGCGTTCGCGCATCAGCATCTCGTCGCAGCTGATGTAGGGCTCGCACTCGGCGGCGTTCAGTACCAGCAGGCGGATCGCGCCGCGCGGATCGAGCTTGACCGCGCTCGGGAAAGCCGCACCGCCGAGGCCGACGATGCCGGCTTCGCGTACGCGTTGGCGCAGGTAGGCGGGATCGAGCTTCAGGCTGTCTTCGATCGGCGCCGGCAGCCGCTCGGTCCAGGCGTCGCGGCCGTCGGCTTCGAGTACGATGGCCGGGGTCGGGATGCCCGAGGGGTGCGCGCTCGGGCGCGGCTCGATCGCAGCGACGCTGCCCGAGGTCGGCGCGTGCAGCGCGGCGCTGACATGACCCTCCGGCTGCGCCAGCAGCTCGCCCTTGTTGACGCGCTGGCCGATCGCGACCACAGGCTTGGCGGCAGCGCCGAGGTGCTGTGCCAGCGGCAGCACCAGCTCGTGCGGCCAGCGCGCGAGCTCGATCGGGCGGGCGGTGGATTCGTGCTTGTGCCCGGGCAGATGCAGCCCGCCGTTGAAGCGCCACAGGCGCGCCAGCGTGTTCAGCAGCGGCATCGCCCGGCGTTCCGGCTCAGGCCGCGTCGGCCGCGGACGGGTCGCGCGGCGCGGGCCACTTCCAGGTCGACGCCGTCGGCGCGATCTCGACCATCGCGATGCAGTCGACCGGGCAGGGCGCGAGGCACAGCTCGCAGCCGGTGCACTCGGCGGCGATCACCGTGTGCATGTGTCTGGCGGCGCCGAGGATCGCGTCGACCGGGCAGGCCTGGATGCACAGCGTGCAACCGATGCAGGTGGTTTCGTCGATCACCGCCCGCATCTTCGGCTTCTCGACGCCGTGCTCGGCGCTGAGCGGCTTGGATTCGACGCCGAGCAGCTCGGCCAGCGCGTCGACGCCGGCCTGGCCGCCGGGCGGGCACTGGTTGATGTCGGCTTCACGCCTGGCGATGGCTTCGGCATAGGGTCGGCAGCCGGGAAAGCCGCACTGGCCACACTGCGTCTGCGGCAGCACGGCGTCGATCCTGTCGGCGAGCGGGTCGCCCACGACGCGGAACTTGACCGCGGCGAAGCCGAGCAGCAGGCCGAAAGCGAGCGCGAGCCCGGCGAAGGCGAGCAGCGCGATCAGCATCTCAGTCCCGCACCAGGCCGGAGAAGCCCATGAAGGCCAACGACATCAGTCCGGCGGTGATCAGCGCGATCGCGGCTCCGCGGAAGTGCGTCGGCACGTCGGCCGCCGCGATGCGCTCGCGCAGCGCGGCGAACAACACCAGCACCAGCGAAAAGCCGAGCGCGGCGCCGAAGCCGTACAGCGCCGAGTGCACCAGCGTGGTGTGCTGCTGGAGGTTCAGCAGCGCGACGCCGAGCACCGCGCAGTTGACCGTGATCAGCGGCAGATAGATGCCGAGCACCTGGTACAGCAGCGGGCTGGTCTTGTGCACCACCATCTCGGTGAACTGCACCACCACCGCGATCACCAGGATGAAGGCGATCGTGTCCAGATAGGCGAGTCCGAGCGGCTCGAGCAGATAGCGGTGCACCAGGTAGGTGCTGACCGACGACAGCGTCAGCACGAAGGCGGTCGCCAGACCCATGCCGATCGAGGTCTCGACCTTCTTCGACACGCCCATGAACGGGCACAGGCCGAGGAACTTCACCAGCACGAAGTTGTTGACCAGGACCGTGCTGATCAGGATCAGGACATACTCTTTCATGCACCCGTCCCCCGGGCGGAGCCCGGAACGGCCTCGTGACGAAACCGGGAACCGGCTCCAGCCGGGTTCCGCGCAGCCGCGGCCAAGGTAGCAAAAAGGCCCGCGTCCGGCCATCGCTTACGCGGGTCTTCGATGCCGTCGCTCAGTCTTCGCGCCGCCCCAGCAGCAGGAATTCCATCAGCGCCTTCTGCGCGTGCATGCGGTTCTCGGCCTGCTCCCAGACGCGCGACGCGGGGCCGTCGATGACTTCGGCGGTGACTTCTTCGCCGCGGTGCGCCGGCAGGCAGTGCAGGAACAGCGCATCCCTGGCCGCCTGCGCCATCACCTCGGCGCTGACCTGGAAGCCGGCGAAGGCCGCGGCGCGGATGTGCTGCTCTTCTTCCTGGCCCATGCTGGCCCAGACGTCGGTGGTGACCAGGTCGGCGCCCACGGCCGCTTCGCGCGCGTCGCGGACCAGCTCGACGCGGTCGGCATGCTCGGCGAGCAGTGCGACGTCGGGCTCGTAGCCTTCGGGGCATGCCACGCGCAGGCGGAAGCCGAAGCGTGCCGCGGCGCTGATGTAGCTGTTGCACATATTGTTGCCGTCGCCGATCCAGGCGGCGGTCTTGCCGCGGATGTCGCCGCGGTGCTCGGTCCAGGTCTGCATGTCGGCGAGCAACTGGCACGGGTGCTCGCGGTCGGTCAAGCCGTTGATCACCGGCACGCGCGAGGCGGCGGCGAAGCGCGTGACCGTGTCGTGATGGAAGGCGCGGATCATCACGATGTCGACCATCCGCGACAGCACCCTGGCGGTATCCTCGATCGATTCGCCGCGGCCGAGCTGGGTATCGCGCGGGCTGAGGAAGATCGAGCTGCCGCCGAGCTGGGCGATCCCGGCCTCGAACGAGACGCGGGTGCGGGTCGATGCCTTTTCGAAGATCTGGCCGAGCACCTTGTGCGGCAGCGGCGCGTGGATCCGGCCTTCGCGATGGCGCGCGCGCAGCGTCGAGGCGCGGCGGACCAGGTAGGCGAGCTCTTCGCTCGAGAAGTCGAGCAGGCTGATGAAGTGTCTGATCGTCATGATTGCTTGGGGTCTCCTCCCGCGCCCGGTCCGGACCGTGGCTCGACCCGGGCCGTGCGGCCTTCAGCTCCGCCGTGGCCGGTTCCGGCAGGAAGGTCTCGACCGCGGCAGCGACGCGGGCGACGCGTTCGCCGGCCTTCCGGTGTCCATCAGCCAGACGCCTTCGCCGCGCGCGAAGGCGACCGGCAGGCGGGCACAGGTGGGCATCGCGGGCTCGGACATCGGTGACGCTCCTCGTCGGCCACAAAACCAGAACGGCAGCCCGGAAGGCTGCCGTCAGGGGGAAAAGCCAAGAGCCTACCGGCTCGCCCGGAACCGCGCAAGCCGCTGCCGCGGGCGATGGCGCTGACGAGAACGGGCCCCGGAGGGCCCGTGGTGTTGCTACGCTGCGCCTGGATCAGGCGGCGTACTGTGCCGCGACGAAGTCCCAGTTGACCAGGTTCCAGAACGCCTCGACGTACTTCGGGCGGGCGTTGCGGTAGTCGATGTAGTAGGCATGCTCCCAGACGTCGCAGGTCAGCAGCGCGGTCTTGCCCGAGGTCATCGGGGTACCGGCGTTCGAAGTGCTCATCAGTTCGACCGAGCTGTCGGGGTTCCTGACCAGCCAGCCCCAGCCCGAGCCGAAGGTGCCGACGGCGCACTTGGTGAACTCTTCCTTGAACGCGTCGAACGAGCCGAACTTCTTGACGATCGCGTCGAGCAGCGCGCCCGAGGGCTGGCCGCCGCCGTTGGGCTTCAGGCAGTTCCAGTAAAAGGTGTGATTCCAGACCTGCGCGGCGTTGTTGAACAGCCCTCCCGAGGACTTGAGCACGATGTCTTCGAGCGACAGGTTCTCGAACTCGGTACCCTTGATCAGGTTGTTCAGGTTGGTGACGTAGGTCTGGTGGTGCTTGCCGTAGTGGTACTCGATCGTCTCGGCCGAGATGTGCGGTTCCAGCGCATTCTTCTCGTACGGCAGGGCAGGCAGCTCGTGGACCATCGCGGTTTCTCCTTGTTGCTATGGCTGGTGCGGCGGCGGGCGCCGCAACTGGCGCGGTGTTGCCCCCGGAAGGCGCGGGCAATACCCTAGAAAAAAGCTCGGGCAAGTCTATGCCCGGGGGTGTGACAATGCAACGACACCGCCTGGTGCGGTGCCAGATGATCGGCGGGAAGCGGCATGTGCGGAATCTGCGGTGAATTGCGCTTCGACGGCAGCCGGCCCGAGCCGGCGCTGCTCGAGCGGATGTTGCAGCGCCTGGTGCGGCGCGGCCCCGACAGCGAGGGTCGGCACCTGGCCGGGGCGCTCGCGCTCGGCCACCGGCGGCTGTCGGTGATCGACCTGTCGGAGCGCTCGAACCAGCCGATGGTCGATCGTGATACCGGTAACGTGCTGGTGTTCAACGGCGCGATCTACAACTACCGCGAGCTGCGCGCTGAGCTGATCGCGAAGGGGCACCGCTTCGTCTCCGATGGCGATACCGAAACCATCCTGAAAGCCTACGCCGAGTGGGGCGAAGACTGCGTCAGCCACCTGCTCGGCATGTTCGCCTTCGCGCTGTGGGATGCGGGCAAGCAGGTGCTGTTCCTGGCGCGCGACCGCCTCGGCATCAAGCCGCTGTACTGGAGCCGCAGCGGCGCTGCGTTCCGCTTCGCCTCGAATTCGCAGGCGCTGCTCGAGGCGCCCGACGTCGACACCTCGATCGACCCGATCGGGCTACACCATCAGCTGACGCTGCACGCGGTGATTCCGGCGCCGCGCACCATCCTGAAGGGCATCCGCAAGCTCGCGCCGGCGACCACGCTGACGATCGACGCCCGCGGCGGCGAGCGCGTGCGTCAGTACTGGCACTTGCGCGCGGTGCGCCCGGCCGAGCCGCGCTCGGACGGCGAATGGACCGAAGCGGTGCACCAGGCGCTGGTGACGGCGGTGCGCCGGCGGATGGAGGTCGCCGACGTGCCGGTCGGCGTGCTGCTGTCGGGCGGACTCGACTCGTCGCTGTTGGTGGCGCTGCTCGCCGAAGCCGGCAAGGAGCACGTGCTGACCTTCTCTGTCGGCTTCGAAGACCAGCCCGAGGAGCGCGGTTCGGAGTTCGAGTTCTCCGACCAGGTGGTCGCGCGCTATGCCACCGATCACCACAAGTTCCTGATCCCGAACGGACAGGTGCTCGAGCGTCTGCCCGAGGCGGTCGGCTGCATGGCCGAGCCGATGGTCGGGCAGGATGCGGTCGCGTTCTTCCTGCTGTCCGAGCAAGTGTCCAGGCACGTCAAGGTGGTGCAGAGCGGGCAGGGCGCCGACGAGGTGTTCGCCGGCTACTTCTGGTACCCGCAGATGCACGCTGCCGAAGACGAGGCGCCGCTGGCGCGCTTCGCCAGCCGCTACTTCGACCGCGACCACGAGGAGTTCCTGCAGGCGGTTACACCCGCATACCGCGGCGTCGACCACACCGGCGAGACCGTCCGCCGCCTGCTGGCCGAGCCCGACGCCGACGAATACCTCGACCGCGTGCTGCGCATGGATGTCACCACGCTGATCGTCGACGACCCGATCAAGCGCGTCGACAACATGACCATGGCCTGGGGGCTGGAGGCGCGCGTGCCCTTCCTCGATCACGAACTGGTCGAGCTGGCGATGCAGGTGCCGCCGCGGCTGAAGCTGGCCGAAGGCGGCAAGGGCATCCTCAAGCGCATCGCACGCGGGCGCATCCCCGACGGCGTGATCGACCGGCCCAAGGGTTACTTCCCGGTGCCGGCGCTGAAGTACGTGCGCGGCGAATTCCTGGGCTTCATGCGCGAGGTGCTCGGCTCGCGCGCCGCGCGCAGCCGCGGGCTGTTCGACCGCGCCTACGTCGAGCGGCTGCTGGCCGAGCCCGAGGGCTGGATGACGCGCCTGCAAGGCAGCAAACTGTGGCACTGCGCGCTGCTGGAACTGTGGCTGCAGCTCAATGTCGACGCGGTGAAGAACCGCGCCTGAGTTTCCAAGAGGCCGGGCTCGCCCGGCCGCATCATCCCGAGGTAAAGCAGTGATGGACGAAATCCTGAAGCGCATCGACGAGCAGGTGAAGTCGAATGCGGTCGTCATCTACATGAAGGGCACCCCGCAGTTCCCGCAGTGCGGCTTTTCGCAGCGCGCCTCGCAGGCGCTGGCCGCGACCGGCCAGCCCTTCGCCTACGTCAACGTGCTCGAAGACATGGAGATCTTCCAGAACCTGCCGCGCTACGCCGACTGGCCGACCTTCCCGCAGATCTACATCGACGGCGAACTGGTCGGCGGCTGCGACATCACGCTCGAGCTGTACCAGAGCGGCGAGCTGCAGAAGCTGGTCGAGGCGGCGATCGCCAAGCACGAGGGCCAGCCGGCCGAGTAGATCCGCGCTGCAAACGCCGATGCCCGGCCCGACGAGCGGGCATCGGCCATGGCGGGTGCCCGAACCCGGCAGCGCGGATCAATGTCCGATCTGGTCGAGACACGCCAGCACGAACTGCTGCTCGCCGCTTTCCCTGTACAGGAAACGCGTCAGCGCTTCCGGGTCGAGGGGCAGCGTCGGATGGTGATGGCGCAGCACGGTCAGCGCGTTGCGCACGAAGCAGGCTTCCCAGCGCTCGAGCGGCTCGGCGACGGCGAGCACCTGTGGATGGCGTTGGTGCATGAATCAAAATTTCACT
>JBDHRG010000264.1:0-4548 GCA_039807445.1 Candidatus Competibacteraceae bacterium | reverse complement strand
GCCAACACGTTACACGGAGATAGCGTCCCGTGTAAATCTAACCGTGAAGAAAGGAGAGCGGGAACAGGAAGGCGCCCTGCGGGCGCCGCGCTATCCCTCCCCGGCCTGAAGGCCGGGGTTTCCCGCGCAAACTGATGAAGGGACCACCTGCACCAAATCGGGTGAAATCAGCCCCCTCCCCTGGCAAGGGGAGGGATGGGGTGGGGTGGAGCATGCCGCTTCCGACCGTGCCGGGCGCTCCGCCCCCGCGGTGCCGGAATCAAGAATTTCAGGGGCGGTTCAGATCACCTTCGAGTAGCGCGGTGCCTGCGCCCGGCGCAGGTAGGCGTCGAACACCATGCAGATGTTGCGGATCAAGAGCCTGCCCGGCGGCAGCACGCGGATGCCGGTGCCGTCGAGCGCCAGCAGGCCGTCGTCGGCCATGGCGGCGAGCGCCTCGAGCTCGGGCGCGAAGGTGTCGGCGAAGGCGATGCCGTGCGCGGCTTCGACGGCGGCGAAATCGAGCGTGAAGTTGCACAGCAGGCGCATGATCACGTCGCGGCGCAGCAGGTCGTCGGCGCACAGGTGCACGCCGCGGTAGACGGGCAGCTCGGCCCTGTCGAGGTGCCCGTAGTAGGCATCGAGCGTCTTGACGTTCTGGCTGTACGAGGGGCCGACCATGCCGATCGAGGTGATGCCCATCGCCACCATGTCGCAATCGGCGTGCGTGCTGTAGCCCTGGAAGTTGCGGTACAGCGTGCCCGCGGCTTGCGCCAGCGCGAGCTCGTCGTCGGGGCGGGCGAAGTGGTCCATGCCGATGTAGACGTAGCCGGCGCCGGTCAGGCGGCGGATCACCGTCTTCAGGATCTCGAGCTTGACCGCGGGGCTGGGCAGCTCTTCGGCCCGGATCTGGCGCTGGGTCTTGAACAGCTCGGGCATGTGGGCGTAGTTGAACACCGACAGCCGGTCGGGGCCGAGCTCGATCACTTCGTCGAGCGTGCGCTCGAAGCTTGCCAGCGTCTGCCGCGGCAGGCCGTAGATCAGGTCCATGCTGACCGAGCGGAAGCCCTCGGCGCGCGCCGCCTCGAGCGCCGCGCGCGTGACCGCCTTCGGCTGGATGCGATTGACCGCCCGCTGCACCTCGGGGTCGAAATCCTGCACGCCGATGCTCAGGCGGTTGAAGCCGAGCCGGCGCAGCAGCGCGATCTTGCCGGCGTCGGCCTCGCGCGGGTCGATCTCGATCGAGTACTCGCCGTCGGGGATCAGCCGGAAATGCTCGGCGGTCGCCGCCATCAGCTCGCGCATCTCGTCTTCGCTGATGAAGGTCGGCGTGCCGCCGCCCCAGTGCAGCTGCGCCACCGGCCGGTTGCGGTCGAACAGCGCGCCCTGCAGTGCGATCTCGCGGTGCAGCCGCTCGAGGTAGGGCGAGGCGCGGCGGCGGTTCTTGGTGATGATCTTGTTGCAGGCGCAGTAGAAGCAGACCGTATCGCAGAACGGAATGTGGAAGTACAGCGACAGCGGCTTTCCGACGGCATTGCTCGCCGCGGCCAGCGCGCGGTAGTCCGCGACCGTGAAGCGCTCGTGGAACTGCGGCGCCGTGGGGTACGAGGTGTAGCGCGGGCCGGCCTGGTCGTACTTCGCGATCAGCGCCGGATCGAAGACGATCTGGGTATCCATGGGGTCGGACTCGGATCTGCCGCAGGCAGGTTCAGCGTAAAGGCTCCGGCGCCGCCGCACCAGGCATGGGTGTGGGGGGGCAGGGAGACGCACAGCGGGCAGCGCCGGAGACAGCCCGATGCTGCCCCCGACCGCTGCGGGCCGCGTTGATGCGGATCAAGCCGCGGCGAAGGCGGTGGCATGCTCGCGCAGCTGGGGCGCGGTCAGCAGCAGCACGCCCTCGCCGCCGCGCTCGAAATCGAGCCACAGGAACGGCACCTCGGGGAAGCGCTCGCTCAGCGCGTACTGCGCGTTGCCGACCTCGAGCACCAGCACGCCGTGCTCACTGAGGAACTGCGGCGCGCGCCGCAGGATCTCGAGCGGCGCATCCAGCCCCTCGTCGCCCGACACCAGCGCCAGCTCGGGCTCGTGGCGGTACTCCTCGGGCAGGCCCTCCATCTCCTCGACCGAGACGTACGGCGGGTTGCTGACGATGATGTCGTAGCGCCGAGCGCCGAGCGCCGCGAACAGGTCGGAGCGGATCGCCTCGACGCGCTCCTCGACCTGGTGGTCCTCGATGTTGATGCGCGCGACCTCGAGCGCATCCTCGCAGATGTCGACCAGGTCGACCTCGGCCTGCGGAAAGGCGTGCGCGCAGGCGATGCCGATGCAGCCCGAGCCGGTGCACAGGTCGAGGATGCGGCTGACGCGCTCGGGCTCGACCCAGGGCCGGAAATGCGCCTCGATCAGTTCGGCGATCGGCGAGCGCGGGATCAAAACGCGCTCGTCGACGTAGTACGGCAGGCCGCCGAACCAGGCGCGCTGCATCAGGTACGGCGCCGGGATGCGCTCCTCGATGCGCCGCGCGAACAGCGCCAGCACCGCGTCCTTTTCCTCGGGCAGCAGCCGGGCGTCGAAGTATTCGGCGTGCAGCTGCAGCGGCAGGTGCAGCGCGTGCAGCACCAGCGCCGCGGCTTCGTCGATCGCGTCTTCGGTGCCGTGGCCGAAGTGCAGCCCGGCCTCGTTCATCCGGCTGGCCCCCCAGCGGATGAAGTCGCGGATCGTGTGCAGGGACTGGGCGGCTTGCTCGCTCATCGGTCTCGACCTTCGGGGTGCGCGGAAAAGCGCTCGATGATAACCGGGGATGGGGGATGGGGAATCGGCTACACTGCCGCGCTTGGTCCGTACCGGGAGAAGCTCTCCATGTCGCCCCGCAAGGGAATCCTCGTGCTGGCGCTCGGCGCGCTCGGGCTGGGCGCCGGGCTGTGGCTCGGCAGCCGCGACGCCGCACCGCTGGCCCCGCCGCAGATCCAGGGCATCGCCTACCCCGAGCCGCAGGCGCTGCTGCCCTTCAGCCTGACCGACCAGGACGGCCAGGCCTTCGGCCCCGAGCGCTTCAAGGACCGCTGGACGCTGGTCTACTTCGGCTACACGTACTGCCCCGACGTCTGCCCGACCACGCTCGCCGATCTGAACGGGGTGCTGGCCAGGCTCGCCGAGCGCGGCGAAGCCGGGGACGTCGGCGTGCTACTGGTCTCGATCGACCCGGCGCGCGACACCCCCGAGCGGCTGCGCGACTACGTGCGCTTCTTCAACCCGGCCTTCCAGGCCGCGACCGGGCCGCAGCCCGAGCTCGACAAGCTGTTCAGGCAGTTCGGCGTGATCGCGCTGCGCGCCGGGGGCGGCGGCGAATCGTACACGATGGACCACTCGTCGACGCTGATCCTGATCGACCCCGACGCGAAGCTGCACGCGATCTTCACCGGCGCGCACGACGCCGAGGCGCTGCTGCCCGACCTCCTGAAGCTCAAGGCCCGTTACGGCCAGCGCTGAGCCCGACGCCGATGCACGACATCCCCGAACCCCTGTCCGACCGCCTGCGCAACCTGCCGCAATACTGGCTGCCGCAGGCGACGATCACCGCCTGGGTGCACGCGGCGACCCGCGTGCGCACCCGCTGGTTCAAGAACGCGCTGATCGCCTGGTTCATCCGTCACTTCGGCGTCGACATGAGCGAAGCGGCGAACCCCGACCCGAACAGCTACCCGGACTTCAACGCCTTCTTCACCCGCGCGCTGAAAGACGGCACCCGCCCGCTCGCCCCCCGCGGCGCGTGCTGCCCGGCCGACGGCGCGGTGAGCCAGGCGGGCCGGATCGACGACGACAGCATCCTGCAAGCCAAGGGCCACGACTTTTCGCTGACCACCCTGCTCGGCGGCGACGCGGCGCGCGCCGCGCCGTTCCGCGGCGGGCGCTTCGCGACGCTGTACCTGAGCCCGCGCGATTACCACCGCATCCACATGCCGCTGGCGGGCACGCTGCGCGAAATGGTGCACGTTCCCGGCAAGCTGTTCTCGGTGTCGCCGCTGACCACGCGCTGCGTGCCCGAGCTGTTCGCGCGCAACGAGCGCGTCGTGACGATCTGGGACACCGAGACCGGCCCGATGGCGCTGGTGCTGGTCGGCGCGATCAACGTCGCCTCGATGGAAACCGTGTGGGCCGGCACCGTGACCCCGCCGCTGGGCAAAGCGGTCCGCCGCTGGGACTACCCGGCCGAGGGCAGCGCCGCCGTCGAGCTCGCGCGCGGCGCCGAGATGGGGCGCTTCAACATGGGCTCGACCGTGATCGTGCTGTTCGCCGACGGCCGCCTCGAATGGGAGGCTGCGATCCGCGCCGGCAGCGCGGTGCGCCTGGGGCAGCGGCTGGCGGGCTGAGCTGGGACGACCGGAGTCGCAGTTCCGTTTCGCAGGGAGATCCGCCATGACCTTTTCCATCGTCGCCTTCGACCCCGACAACGGTGATCTCGGCATCGCCGTGCAGTCGAAGTTCCCCAACGTCGGCGTCACCATCCCCTACGCCAGGGCCGGCGTGGGGGCGGTCGCGACGCAGTGCTACTGCAACACCAGCTTCGGC
>JBDHRG010000263.1:0-4555 GCA_039807445.1 Candidatus Competibacteraceae bacterium | reverse complement strand
GCGCGATCCGCGCGGCGCTGCGCGAACCGGGCTCGGTCGCGGTGCTGCCGGCGGCGACGCGCCCGCCGCGGCCGGTGCCGCTGTGGCTGCACCCCGATCCGCCGCAGCGCGCGGCCCCGGTGCCCGAACGCGACGATCCCGCCGCCGAACAGGGCGGCGCCGGGCGCAGCGAGCGCGACACACGCAAGCGTCGCGCCGAGCGCGTCGAAGACCCCGACGGCCGCAGCGGCCTGATCGCCTTCCGCCTCGAGAGTCTGTTCAGCTGGACCGAGTACCTGCCGCTCGACCGCACCGCCGACGACAGCGAAGACCCCGAGGCCAGGCGCCGTGCCGACGACCTCGAGGTAATGAGCGTATCGCGCGGCGAGGCGCCGGCCTCGAAGCTGCGCTTCGACCTCGACTTGCCGGGCGCGGCCTACGACGATCTGCCGCTCGGCGAGGGCATCCGCCTGCCCGAGTGGGACTGGAAGCGCCAGCGTCTGGTGCCCGATCATTGCCGGCTGCAGCCCCTGATCGCGCGCGAGGCGGGCTCGCCCGAGCTGCCGGCGCCGCTCGCCCCGATCGCGCGCAAGCTGCGCCGGCAGTTCGCGGCGCTGAAACCGCAGCGCACTTGGCAGCGCGGCCTGCCCGAGGGCAGCGAGCTCGACCTCGACGCCTGGCTCGCGCACGTCGCCGAGCGTACCGCCGGCCGGGGCGCAGGCGAGACGCGCCTCTACCGCGAGTTCCGCGGCGCGACGCGTGAGCTCGCCTGCCTGCTGCTCGCCGACCTGTCGCTGTCGACCGAAGCCTGGATCGGCGAACGCGGCCAGGTCATCGACGTGATTCGCGACAGCCTGCACCTGTTCGCCGAAGCCCTCGCCGCCGGCGGCGACCGCTTCGCGCTGTACGGCTTCTCGTCGCGCCGACGCAGCCACGTGCGCTTCCACGTGCTCAAGGATTTCGCCGAGCGCCACGGCGAAGCGGTGCGCGGGCGGATCAACGCCATCCGTCCCGGCTACTACACCCGCATGGGCGCGGCGATCCGCCACGCGACCAGCCTGCTGCTGGCGCAGCCGGCGGCGCAGCGGCTGCTGATCCTGCTCACCGACGGCAAGCCCAACGACCTCGACCACTACGAGGGGCGCTACGGTGTCGAGGACACGCGCATGGCGGTGCTCGAGGCGCGCCGCGCCGGACTGGTGCCGTTCTGCGTCACCATCGACGAGCGCGCCGAGGAATACCTGCCGCACCTGTTTGGCGCACACGGCTATACGCTGATCCGCGACCCGGCGCAACTGCCGCGCGAACTCCCAAGGCTGTACGCGCGGCTGACGCGCTAGCCGAGCGCTTCAGCGGAAGTTCTCCTGCCGGTAGATCAGCCGGCTCGACGAGTCGCGTGCACCGAAGCTGGCGCGCCCGCGTCCCGACTGATCGCCGGCGCTGAGGGCGTCCCAGTCGGCGCCGAGCCACGGCAGGCGCCCGGCGATCTGCTCGACGTCGGCGCAGCCGCGGCACGGATCGCCGCTGCTGCAGGCGAAGCACAGCCACATCTGCCCGGCCTGGACCGTCTTGCCGCCGTCGAGCAGCTTCGGCACCGGGGCCGGGATGCGGCCATCCGGGCTCGGATGCGGCTGCACCGCCAGGTCGGCGCCCACGCCGGCCACGGTGCAGTGATCGCGCGCGTTCGGCACGAAACCGCTGCCGCTCCAGACCTCGGCGCGCAGCGGTAAGTCGAGCGGCTCGGTTCCCGGGCCGTGCTGGCTGAGGATCGCCAGCCGGCCGTGGTAAGCCGAGAACGCGCCGCCGACCGCGGCCTCGAGGCACCAGGACCAGGGTCTGCCCACCATCGAGGTGCCGGTGTAATCGTCGCGGCGGCCGCTGCCGCCGGTCACACCCAGGCGTCTCGCCTCGATCGCCGCGCTGCTCGGCACGAAGCGCGGCTGCGCCGGCGCCAGCGCACCTGGCCGTGGTAATTGCGGATGATCCGCCCGCCGGCGTTGCGCGCCTCGAATGCCACCGACAGCCCGAGCGCCGGCTGCCCAGGTAGACGAAGCCCGCGTCCTGCGCACCGGCCGCCTCCTGCGGGTCGTACCAGGCCCTGGTGCTGCTCGCGGTCAGACGGATATGGTCGGGGAAGATCCGCCCGAGCGGCGCCGAGCGGCCACCGACTCCGTCGCCGTCGGCGGCGACGAGGCTGAACACGCCGGTTTCGCTCAGGCTTTGTTTCTGCCGCTCGGAGGCGACCTGGTCGAGCGCGACCTTGCCCTTGTCCTCGGCCCTGAAGATGTCTTGCAGGCCGAGCGTGGTGCTGCCGGCCCGGCTACGGCGCAGCTCGAGCTTCGCCGCACCGCCCGGCGGCAGCTCCACCGTGCCCGCCGGCGACCAGACATGGGTGGCGCCGTCGCTGGCGCTCGCCGTCGGCGCCCCTGCGGGCGGCGTGATGCTGACCTCAGCGTCGCCGCCGAAGGTCAGCTGCGCCAGGAACAGCGCCTCGTCGAGGTTGGCCTGGTTGTCGAGGCGGCCGAGCTGCAGGTTGATCTCGGCGACCGGCCCGGCCGGCGCGGTGGAGGTCGAGCCGGCGTAAGCGATGGCGTCGCCGCTCCCGGCCAGCGCCGGGGCGGCGAGCAGCATCAGTCCGAGCGTCGCCAGGCAGAGCATCAGGCGCCCGGACGCCGTGGGCTTCGATTGCATGTGCACCTTCCCGTCCGTTCAGGGCGTACCGGGGCGGATCAGCAGCGTCAGGTCGCGCGCGACGTGGTCCGCCGCTTCAGGCTGGCGGCCGAAACTGGCGACGCTGCGGATGCGGACCATCGGCCGGGAAACGCCGTTCTCGTCGGCCGCCGTGCAGTCGAAATCGATGCTGACACTGGAGCCGGCCAGCGCGGGGTCGGGGAACGTCAGCGGCGCAGCCTTGCTCCACGCCGCCGGCACGGGACAGGCATCGAGCCCGGCCACCTGCGCCGCGCCCCACTCGAGCCCGCTGCGCGCCGCGTGATGGGCGCGCGCGCCCTGCAGCGCCGCATCGACGCGGCGGTATCGAACAGGCGCCCGGCACCGACCGCACCGACGAGGACGAGCACGACGATCACCAGTACCAGCTCGACCAGCGTGAAGCCGGCTTGGCGCGCGCGCGCCACTGTTGTGCTCAGCAGCCGCTGACGGTGGAACCGTCGCCGCTGCCCTTGACGAAGCTGTAGGTCGGCTGAGTGCCCGCCGCGCTCGGCGCGGTGTACGAGAAGTAACACTTGCTCGGATCGCTGGCCTTGCCGAGTTGGAGCTTGGCCCCGCTGATGGCGTAATCGCCGCTGGCGCTGGTGTCGAAGCCCGCAGCCTTGGCCAGCTCGGTGATGTTGGCCGGATAGCTTGTTGGTGATCTCGATGGTCTGGCCATCGACGTTCACTGTCTTCTTGTCGTCGGCGGCGATCGTGGCGCCGCTCAGCTGCACCCACGTATTGACGACCATCGCCGCCGACTTGGCGGTGCCGATCGAGGCCGTGGTCGGCGGTGCCGAGTTCTTCGCTGAGCGCTTCGGCGAGGCTGTCGATCGCATCGGCCGGGCGGTAGACTTGGTCGAACGCGCGCAGCACGTCGGCTTCGCGCACCACGGCGATCGCGATCGGCCGGCGCAGCGCGCGGGCGATCTCGTCGTAGGCGAAGATATCGGCCGAATCGCTCATGCCGACCAGGAGTTCGGCGCCGCGGTCTTCGAGCACCAGGCAGCGGTAGCGGCGTGCGTGGCTTTCGGGCAGGAGCCGACCGGCGGCGACGTCGACGCGGTGGTAGCGCAGGTCGAACACCGGGATGCCGAACTGGCGACCGAGGAACTGCAGCAGTTCGTCTTCCTTGAGGAAGCCGAGCTCGACCAGCGCGAAACCGGGCCGACGGCCGCTGCGACGCTGCTCGTCGAGCGCCTGCGCCAGTTGCGCCTCGGTGATCAGCCCGTGTTGCACCAGCAGATCGCCGATGCGCAGGCGGCGCGGTCATCGCAACAGCCCCGTGCCGGCGGGCAGCGCGTTCGAAAAGGCGAGCTCGAGCGGCGTGCCGTCGGCGCCGGCCAGCGTCACGCGGTCGGACTCGATGCGCAGCACGGTGGGCACCCTCGAGACGCTCGCCCTCGCGCACCACGCGCTGGTTGATCACCGCGATGCGCTCGCGGCTGCCGACCATCACCGCCTCGAGCCGCAGCCGGGCGGGCGCGTGGGGTCGTGCAAATCCTTGCCGCCCGACGCACCGGCGGCCGCGACCAGCGGCGCCAGCAGCACGACACAAAGCATCAGTTCACGCACCGATTCAGAGCCCTCCTGGGTGCTCAGCGTGTAGACGGTCAGGGTGATCACCGCGCGCGGCCAAGCTTCCTGAGTTCGACATTAACTGTCGAACTCAGGGGCGCCGAGCGCGCGCACCAGTTCGGGCACCCGGGACGGGGTGTGCGTGTACCCTTGCAGCCGCAGCCAGCGCAAGCGAGCCGCATGGGGCGCGGCATGGAGGGAACAGACAAGAGGAGAAGCGCTGCGGCACGGTATGCGCCGATCAAAAACCCCCGCGGCCTGTGGCGGCGGGGGTGGGGGTGGGGAG
>JBDHRG010000028.1:0-26996 GCA_039807445.1 Candidatus Competibacteraceae bacterium | reverse complement strand
GCGCGTGCCCCGCGACCGCCGCGACGAGCGGGACCAGCAGCCGCAGCCCGGTCGCCATCGCGTCGCCGCGGCGCGCCAACCCCTGCGCCGGGCCCAGCCGCGGCAGCAGGGCCGGCAGCAGCGGCAGCGCCGCGAGCAGCGCGCCGCTGCCCGGCCCGCCGACGACCGTGCCCAGCAGCGCGCCGGCGGCGGCGGCGCCGAGGTAGGCGCGGTCCAGCCGGCGTTCGCCGGTCGTCAGCGCCGGCAGCACCAGCAGGGCCAGCAGCAAGCCGAGGGCGTCGATGCGCCAGCGCTCGGGCGGCGGATAGAAGCCGTAGACGAGCTGGCTCAGGCGCTGCTCGATGAAGATCCAGCACGCGCCGCCGGTTCGGCTGCCGTCGGCGGCGAGGCAGGCGCTGCGGTCGCTGCCCGCCCAGACGGCATCGAGCAGCATCCAGTCGATCACCCGCGGCGCGAACCAGACGATCACGAACAGCGCCGCGGCGGTGGCGAGACAGCTCCACGGCGAGAAGAACAGGTTTTCGCGCGCCCAGGCCCAGGCGCCGATGCGCTCGGCCGGGGGCGGCAGCGGCGGATGGCGGTCGGTCTTCAGGTAAGCGGTCTCGAGGCTCATCGCTGCACCAGGGCCACGCGGCGGTTGTACCAGTTCATCAGCCAGGCGATCGGCAGGCTGATCGACAGGTAGACGGCCATCGTGATCGCGATGATCTCCACCGCCTGGCCGGTCTGGTTGAGGGCCGTGCCGGCGAACACGGCGACGAGGTCCGGGAAGCCGATCACCACGGCGAGCGAGGAGTTCTTGATCAGCGTCAGGTGCTGGGTGGTCATCGGCGGGATGATCACGCGCAGCGCCTGCGGGATCACGACCTGCCACAGCGCCTGGCGGCGCGACAGTCCGACCGCGCGGGCCGCCTCGATCTGGCCGTGCGGCACCGAGAGGATGCCGGCGCGCACGGTTTCGCCGATGAAGGCGCCGGTGTACAGCGTCAGCGCCAGCCACAGCGCGATCAACTCGGGGCCGAGCGTGACGCCGCCGCTGAAGTTGAAGGCGCCGAGCTGCGGAATATCCCAGTCCAGCGGCATCCCGGTCGCGAGCAGCGCGATCCCGGGCAGGCCGACCAGCAGGGCGGTTGCGACGCGGCCGCTCGGGAAGCGCTGACCGCTCAGGCGCCGCCGCCGCGCCGCCCAGACGAGCACGGCGATCGCGGCGAGCAGCGCGGTCGCCGCCGCTGCGGCCACCCAGGCGAAGCCCGGCTGGGGCAGGGCGCGCGGCAGCGTCAGCCCGCGGTTGCTGAGGAAGGCGATGCCGGCGAGCGAGATCGCGTCCTTGGGGCGCGGCAGCGGCGCCAGGATCGCGGTGTACCAGAACAGCAGCTGCAGCAGCAGCGGCAGGTTGCGCACGGTCTCGATGACCGCGCCGGCGCCGCGCGCGATCAGCCAGTTGCGCGACAGGCGACCGATGCCGAGCAGGAAGCCCAGCACGGTGGCGGCGACGATGCCGCTGAGCGACACCAGCAGCGTGTTCAGCAAGCCGACGGTGAAAGCGCGCGCGTACGTGTCTTTCGGCGAGTAGTCGATCAGCGTGAAGCTGATGTCGAAGTTCGCGCGGTCGCCGAGAAAGCCGAAGCCCGAGGCGACGCCCGAGCGCTGCAGATTGTGCGCCGCGTTCAGCGCGAGCCAGGCGCCGAGCGCGCCCAGCCCGAGCAGCACCGCCAGCTGGATCGCGCGCTGGCGCACGCGCTGGTCGCGCAGCGCGCCGACGAGGGAACTCGAAGACGTGTTCATGTCGGTGATCGCCCCGAACGGTGGCGGCGCGGCGGCACCCCCGCTTCCGGGGGCATCGCCGCCCGCGCGTGCGATGAATGGCGGAAGGCTGGGGCGGAGGTTCAGCGCACCGGCGGTGCGTAGAGGATGCCGCCCTTGCTCCACTGCTGGTTGGTGCCGCGCGCCAGGCCGAGCGGAGTCTTCTCGCCGACGTTGCGCTCGAACACTTCGCCGTAGTTGCCGACGCGCTTGACGATGCGGTAGGCCCAGCCCCGGTCGAGACCCCAGCGCTCCTTGCCGAGCGCCTCGTCGGCGTCGAGCAGGCGGCGCACCTCGGGGTTCCTGGAGGCGAGCTGCTGGTCGACGTTGACCGAGCTGACGCCGAGCTCTTCGGCGTTGATCAGCGCGAACAGCGTCCACCGCGCGATGTTCGCCCACTGCGGATCGCCGGCGCGCACGGCCGGCCCCAGCGGCTCCTTCGAGATCACCTCGGGCAGGATCACGTGGTCGGCCGGCCTGGACAGCGAGGTGCGCCGCGAAGCCAGGCCCGAGGTGTCGGTGGTGTAGACGTCGCAGCGCCCCGAGTCGTAGAGCTTGGTCGCCTCGTCGGCCGACTCGAACACGACCTGCTTGTAGCTCATGGCGTTGGCGGCGAAGTAATCGGAAATGTTCTGCTCGGTGGTGGTGCCGGTCTGGATGCAGATGCTGGCGCCGTTCAGGTCGCGCGCCGACTTCACCCCCAGGTCGCGGCGCACCATGAAGCCCTGGCCGTCGTAGAACAGCGTGCCGACGAATTCGAGGCCGAGGTTGACGTCGCGCGAAAAGCTCCAGGTCGTGTTGCGCGCCAGCACATCGATCTCGCCGGACTGCAGCGCGGTGAAGCGCTCGTTGGTGGTCACCGGGCGGAACGTCACCTTGTTCGGGTCGTCGAAGATCGCCGCGGCGAGCGCGCGGCAGTAGTCGACGTCGATCCCGGTCCAGACGCCCTGGGCATCGGGTACCGAGAAGCCGGGAACCTTGCCGCTGACGCCGCACACCAGCTCGCCGCGCTTCTTCACCGTGTCCAGCACCTCGGCCCGGGCGCTGGCGCACGCGAGCAGGGCGAGGCCCACGGCCAGGCCGAGCCGGTGGATGGATCGTTTGTTCATGTCGTTCTCCTCCCTCGATGCGGTCGTGATGCTCGGAAATGACCGGGAAAGTCCCGGGGAGCGCGGGTCGAAGTGCCCCCGGTCGGCGTTCAGGACTCGTCGCCCGCCCGCCGGCGGCCGATGGCCGCGGCGACGTGGAAGCCGACGGTGCGCAAAGGCTCGGGCGGGATCCAGCTCGCCTGTCCGAAGGCCGCGCTCGGATCGGCAGCACCCGCCAGCCCGACGATGCGCTCGGCCAGCAGCCGGCCGAGGATGCTGCCCTTGACCACGCCGCCGCCATTGCAGCCCGTCGATGCGTACAGCCCCTCGTCGAGCCGGCCCCACCACGGCGAGCCGTTGTGGGTGTACGCGGTGGTACCGCCCCAGAAATGCTCGAACTCCCAGCGTCCGAGCTGCGGATAGCGGCGACGGAAGCTGTCGCTCAGCGCCGCCCGTCCCCGGGCGTTGTCGAGTTCGCGCTCGTAAGCGTACAGGCTGCGCACCAGGAAGCGCCGGCCGCAGCGGCGCAGCGTGGTGCCGAGCCGGTGTGCCGGCAGCACGCCCCAGGCAGGGTCTTCGCCGAGGGCGGCGAGCTCACGCTCGGAGAGTTCGGGCGTGATGCCGGCGTACGTGTAGATCACCACCAGCCGGCTCGCGAGGTAGCCGAGCGACTTGACGAAGCCGTTGTTGGCGAGCACCACGGTATCGGCGCGGACCGTGCCGTGCGGCGTGTGCGCCTGCCAGGGCCGCCCTTTGACCAGCCGGGTGACCGGGGTGCGTTCGGCCAGCGTGATGCCGGCCGGCAGGCTGTCGGCCAGTCCGCGGATCAGGGCTGCCGGCTGCACCATGGTGCAGCCCTCGGTGTGGAAGCCGAAGCGGTAGTGCGCGGTGCCGAGCCGCCGCTGCAGGCCGGCGCGATCGTAGGGGCGGTAGGCGATGCCGGCGCCGTCGAGGAACGGCAGGTAGCCGCGCAGCTCCACCTCGCCGCGTGGCGTCGCGGCGGCGCGGTAGGTGCCGATGCGCTCGAGCTCGCAGGCGATGCCGTGGCGCTCGACCAGCTCGCCCAGCCAGTCCAGCCCCCGGCGGTAGAACGCGCTGAGCCGCGAAGCGGCGCGGATCGCCGCCGGTTCGCCGCTCTTGCCGAGACCGACGTCGAGCAGGAAGCCCGAATTGCGGCCCGACGAGCCTTCGCCGACCTCGTCGGCGTCGAGCACCAGGATGGCGGCCTCGGGTTCGAGCTCGGCCAGGCGCCGCGCGGCGGCGAGGCCGGTGAAGCCGGCGCCGATCACCAGGTAGCGGACCCGCGCGTCGCCGCTCAGTGCCGGGCGGGGCTCGCGGGGCGGCAGCAGGGCGTTCCAGCCGCAGCGGGTCGGGTAGCGCGGGTGGGTCGGGGAGCGCATCGTGGTCTGTCCGTTCGGGGCGTGGGGGGATTCAGCGGGAATGGCGGGTGCCGAGCGTGCGCGCGATGCGCTCGCATTCGTCCCGCACGGCAAGCGCCATCTCGGCGCAGCGCTCGTCCGGCAGACGCGAGGCCAGGGCGCTGCAGCTCAAGGCCGCGACCGGATAGCCGGCGGCGTCGAGCAGCGGCACGCCCAGGCCGGTGTACTCGGGGAGCGCGCGGCCACCGGCGCCGCGGCTGTAGCCGCGTGCGCGGGCGGTGGCGATGGCGCGGGCGATGTCCTCAGGCTCGAGACCGTAGTCGCGTTTCAGCAGCACCGCGTTGCGCGCGAGGATCTCTTCGCGTTCGGCTTCGGGCAGATAGGCGAGGATCGCGATCGATGCCTGGCCGGCGCCCATCGGCACCCGCCCGCCGACGCCGCGCGTGAAGCTGCGCACCGGATAGTCGCCGTCCTGCACTTCGAGGCAGAGCGCGTGGTAGCCGTCCGGGACGAACAGGAAGAAGCTGTCGCCGAAGCGCTCCGCCAGCCGCAGCAGCGCCGGGCGCGCCAGCTGGCGCAGCCCGCCGCCGTCGCCGGCGCGGGCGCCGAGCGCCAGCAGTTCGTAGCCGAGGCAGTAGTGGCCGCGTCGCGCGCCGCCGCGTAGGAGACCGTTGCGCTTGAGGCCGAGCACCAGGCGGTAGGCGGTCGGTCGGCTGAGCCCGGTGGCCTCGATGATGCTGGCGAGGCTCAGCCCGTCGCCGCCGTGCTCGGCCACCGTGCGCACGATGGCGATGGCGCGATCGAGCACCTGCGTCCCGGGGACGCCGCCCGACGTCGATCGACCCGCGGGCGCCGGCATAGCGCTCATGCCCGGCCGGAAAGACAGGCGGGCGCCGGGCCTTGGGTCCGATGCGCGTGGTCAGGGTGCGGCACGGTCATTTCGGTCGTCTCCCCGTGGTCTGGCGGGATCGCCTCGGCGATGCCTGCCGCTGATGCCGCGCGGCGGCGGATGTCGGTGCGCGGGATGGCACTCACAGAAGCTAAAATAATGAGCAGTAAAGTAAAAATCATCTCGATATATGAGATTTAAAGACAGACCTTCATCGCACCGATCGTGACAGGGTGCCTGCGGCAGGGGCGGATGGGCGTCCGCTCCCGGCGGGACGCCGCCCGGAGCGGACGTGGTCTGCGAAAGTGGGAAGTGGTCCTCGGGCTCAGGCCCGGTGCCTGAGCCTGCACCAGTGGCGGCTGCGGACGACGATAGACGCCGAGGCCCGCTTCATCCCTGTTGACCCATTACCCGCTCACAGCCGATGCGTCTCCAGCGAGCAACCCGCTTCGCGATAGGCGCGGAAGCGGCTGCGCGAGGCGGCGAGCGCCTCGGGCGCGGGGTCGACGACTTCGAGGATGCGTTCGCAGCCGTCGAAGCCGGGTGGCAGATCGGCGCCGAGGTTGATCAGCACGTCGCGGTGGGTTTCGGGCGGGGGGCCGGCGCCAATCAGCACCGGCGCCGAGCGGCGCTCGCTCTCCAGGCGGTGCGGCACGAAGCTGCCCTTGCGGAAGGTCCACAGCAGTTCGTCGAGCCGGCGTGCCTGCTGCGCGTCGGCTGCGCACAGGTACAGGCGGTGGCCGAGGCCGTGGGCCTTTTCGGCCAGCCGGCAGGCGAAACCGAGGCGGGCGCGCTCGCCCGCCTCGGCCAGCAGATAGAAATCGACGCGCGCCATCGTCAGGCGCGCGCGGTGGCGGCACGGTCGAGCAGGTACTGCGCCAGCAGCGGCACGGGCCGCCCGGTGGCGCCCTTGGCCTTGCCGGTCTTCCACGCGGTGCCGGCGATGTCGAGGTGCGCCCAGTGCAGCTTCCTGGTGAAGCGCCACAGGAAGCACGCCGCGGTGATCGCACCGCCCTCACGCCCGGCGACGTTGGCCATGTCGGCGAAGTTGCTGTCGAGGCCCTCCTGGTACTCGTCCCACAGCGGTAGCTCCCAGGCGCGGTCGAAGGCGCGGCGGCCGGCGTCGAGCAGGTCGTGCGCGAGCGGGGGGTGGTTGCTGAACAGCCCGTGCGGATGATTGCCGAGCGCGATCACGCAGGCGCCGGTCAGCGTGGCGATGTCGATCAGCGCCGCCGGCTCGTAGATCTGCTCGGTCCAGGTCAGCGCGTCGCACAGCACCAGCCGGCCCTCGGCGTCGGTGTTCAGGATCTCGATCGTCTGCCCCGACAGGCTGGTGACCACGTCGCCGGGGCGCGCGGCGGTGCCGCTCGGCATGTTCTCGACCGCGGCGATCACGCCGACCACGTTCAGCGGCAGCGCGAGCGCAGCGACGGCGGCCATCACGCCGAGCACCGAGGCGGCGCCGCACATGTCGAACTTCATCTGGTCCATGTCGGCGCCGGGCTTCAGCGAGATGCCGCCCGAGTCGAAGGTCACGCCCTTGCCGACCAGCGCGACCGGCTTGGCATCGGGATCGCCGCCGCGGTGCTCGAGCGCGATCAGCCGCGGCGTCTGGGAGCTGCCCTGCGCCACCGCGAGTAGCGCGCCCATGCCGAGGTCCTGCATCGCGTCGCGCTCGAGCACGCGCACGGCCAGGCCCGGGTACGCTTGGCCGAGCTGCCGCGCGCGCTCGGCGAGGTGGGCAGGGTTGCAGATGTTCGGCGGCAGGTTGCCGAGGTCGCGCGCCAGCTTCACGCCGGCCGCGACCGCCAGCCCTTCGTGCACCGCCTGCTCGCCGGCGGGGAGCTCGCGTCGGCTCGGCACCGAGAGTGTGATACGCTTCAGCGGCCGCCGCGGCTGGTCCTTGCGGCTCTTGAGCTCGTCGAAGCGGTACAGCGTCTCCTCGATCACCTCGACCGCCTGGCGCACCTTCCATGCGGTGTCGCGACCCTTGACGTTGAGGTCGCTCAGGTAGCAGACCGCTTCGGTGGCGCCGGTGTCGTGCAGCGCGCTGGCGGCGGCGGCGATGGTCTGGCGATAGCGGCGGTCGTCGAGGTCGCGCTCGCGGCCGCAGCCGACCAAGAGCACGCGGTCGCACAGGGGTGCGTGCGGGTTGTGCAACAGCAGCAGCGACTGGCCCGCCTTGCCCTCGAGGTCGCCGCGGCGCAGCAGGTTCGCGAGAAAGCCGTCGCAGGCGGCATCGAACTGCTCGGCGGCCGGCGACAGGCGCCGCGACTCGTAGACACCGAGCACCAGGCACGCGGTGCGCTGTTTCTCCGGGTTGCCGCTCTTGACCGAGAATTCCATTCGAGACTCCAGAGTGTTCGCAGGTGGCCGGGCGGGCGCCATGGGCCGCGCGGCCGCAGTGCCTGGGGTAGTAGCAACGCCGCGGGCGTAACGTCAAGGATACCCGTGCTGAAGACGATCGACCGTTTCCTGATCCGCGAACTGCTGCTGGCGACGCTGGCGACACTGGCCGTGCTGCTCGCCGTGGTGTTGTGCAGCCGCCTCGCGACCTATCTCGGGCAAGTCGCCAACGGCATGCTGACCAAGGACGTGATCCTGCAGATGCTGGGCCTGCAGTCGATCCGCTTCCTGCCGGTGCTGATGCCGGTGGCGCTGCTGCTCGGCACCATGCTGACGCTCGGCCGGCTGCACCAGCAGAGCGAGATGGTGGCGCTGACGGCCTGCGGCTACGGCCCGCTGGAGGTCTACCGGCCGCTGTACGCGATCGCCGTGCCGCTCGCGGCGCTGCTCGCGGCCGTGTCGTTGTGGGTGGCGCCGCACGCCGCCGCGCTGCAAGCCGAGCTTCAGGCGCACGCACGGCAACAGGCGCAGCTCTCGGTGTTCAGCCCCGGCAGCTTCCGCGAGACCGCCGGGGGCCAGCACGTGGTCTACGTCGAGTCGCTCGACCCGAGCAGCGGCGAGATGACACGCGTGTTCATCCAGAGCCGCGAGCCGAACGGCGTGGCGATCACCACCGGCGACCGCGGCCACCAGGCGTTCGACGCCGAGGGCACGCGCTACATGGTGCTCGACCGCGGTTTCCGCTACGCCGGCAACCCCGGCGAAACCGACTACACCGCGATCAGCTTCGAGCGCGCCGCGGCACGGCTCGACGCGCCGCCGCCCGAGATCGCGCTGAAGCGCGAAGCGCTGCCGAGCGCGGCGCTACTCGCCGCCGGTAGCGCGCGCGACTTCGCCGAGCTGCACAGCCGCGCCGGCGCGCCGGTGTCGGCGCTGCTGATTGCGCTGATCACGCCGCTCTTGGCGCGTGCGCGCCCGCGCGAGGGCCGCTACGGCCGGCTGCTCGCCGCGATCCTGGTGTACGTGATCTACGTCAACCTGCTCGGCGTCGGCAAGGCGTGGATGGAGAAGGGTTCGATCGGGCCGCTGCTCGGCCTGTGGTGGGTGCACGCGATGCTGCTCGCGGCTGCAGGCGGGCTGTGGGTGCGCCACTTCGGCTGGCCGGTACGGAGGCGAGTCCGATGAGGCTGATCGACCGCTACATCGTGCGCACCGTCGTCGGCACGGCGCTGGTCGCGCTGCTGGTGCTGCTGGCGCTCGAGACGTTCTTCACGCTGCTCGACGAGCTGCAGGACCTCGGTGCCGGCAGCTACGGCTTGCGCGAGATCGGCCTGTACCTGCTGCTGACGCTGCCGCGGCGCGCCTACGAAACCTTCCCGATGGCGCTGCTGCTCGGCGGGCTGATGGGCATGGGCAACCTCGCCGCCGGCAGCGAGCTGGTGGTGATGCGCGGCGCCGGCGTGTCGATTCTGCGCCTGGTGCTCGCGGCGATGAAGGGCGGGCTGATCCTCGGCCTGATCGCGCTGGTGATCGGCGAGTTCGCCGCGCCGCACACCGAGCGCATGGCCGAGGACATGCGCTCGGCGGCCAAGGACCGCAGCCGAGAGATCCGCGAGGGACGGGGCTTCTGGGCGCGCGACGGCGAGCGCTTCGTCAACGTGCGCGCGGTGCTGCCGCACAAGCGCCTGGCCGACATCTACATCTACGAGCTCGACGAGCGGGCCGCACTGAGAAGCGTGACCTATGCGCGCTCGGCGCGCTACGACCGTCACGGCCGGCAATGGGTGCTCGAGGAGGTGCGCCGCAGCGATCTGCGCACCGACACCGTGACCGTCACCACCGAAGCCGCTGTCGGCTGGCGCTCGGTGATCGATCCCTCCAAGCTCGAGGTGCTCGCCGCCAAGCCCGAGACGCTGGCGATGCGCGACCTGCTGACCTTCTCGCGCTACCTCGAGGACAACGGCCTCGATGCCGACGCCTACGCGCTGGCGTTCTGGAGCAAGGCGCTGGGGCCGCTGGCGAACCTGACGATGCTGTTCGTGGCGATGCCGTTCGTGTTCGGCCACCAGCGTAGCGCCAGCGCCGGCAAGCGCCTGATGATCGGCATCTTCCTCGGCCTGGGCTTCTTCCTCCTCAGCCGCGTGTTCGCCAACCTCGCCGTGCTCTACGGCGCCCCGCCGCTGTTCGCCGCCGCGCTGCCGAGCCTGCTGTTCGTCGGCGGCGGGGCATGGGCGTTGGCGAGGATGCGATAGGACCGGTGATCGGGAATGGGTGATGGGGAGATGCGCGCTCCCATCACCCATTCCTCGTTCCTCGTCCCTCGTTCCTCGTTGAAACGATTGTCGTCCCCGAACACCTGTCCGGGAAGCGCACCAGCGTCGCCAGCACCAGGCAGCCGAGCCCGGCCAGCAGGCTCGGCTTCAGTGCCAGCCCGGCGACCGTGTGCAGATAGATCGTCGGCAGCAGCCAGGCGCCGCCGGCGAGGAAGCGCAGCAGCGCGTGCCACCAGCCGATGCCGCGCCCGTCGGGTAACTGCACGCGCAGCTTCCAGGCGCGCAGCCCCAGCGTCTGGCCGCCGTGCACCCAGAACCAGCCGTAGAAGGCGAAGGCGACGATGAGCAGCCAGCTCTGGTACAGCGGGTTGCCGACGAGCGGGTTGCCCTGCTCGAACGCCGCGCCGCCGTACACCGCGGCGCCGAGCGCCACGCCGAGCGCGCCGGCGCCGAACAGCACCGCGCCGAGCAGCAGCGCGTCGTAGGCCAAGGCACCCAGGCGGCGCCAGAAGCCGGCATGGAGGAGGGGGGGCATCGAAACCTCGCTGGATTCCCGGAGATCCGCATCTGACCACACCGCGCTCCACCGACCAAGCGCTCCGGCACCGCCTCGCTACCTCGGGGGGCGCTGTCTATGCTGAGCGGTGTGCGGTCGGCCGGCGCGCGCCGGCCGCCACCGACGACAACGAGGGAGGATGCATGAGCATCGTTGCGGATCTGATGTTGAAGCCCGGGGTGCTCGCCGCGGGCGAGTACGCCTTCCGGGGCGACCGTTTCGGCTGGAAGGGACCGCTGTCCGAAGAGCAGGCGCGCATGACGACGATCATGTGCCGTGCGACGACGATGGAGGTGAGCATGGAGAGCCGCATGGCAGCCGAGATCCACGCCGGCTTCCCGCTGCGTCAGCCGCACGGCTGGCTCACGCGCGGACCGGACTGCACCCTGTGCGTGATCGCCAACGTCTTCTGCCTGGTCCGCAATGAGCCGGGCGCGGTGGACACCGTGATCGGCCTGATGCGCGAGCGGCTGGCCGACGCCGACATGAGCCTGGTCTGAAACCGGGGCCGTTTCCCTGCCCGAGGAGAATCACCCGATGGCCACTTTCACCGAACTGCTCGCCCTGCCCGGGGCGCTCGCGGCGTTCGAGTTCCGCGCCAGCGGCGAGCTGCTGGCGCACGAGATCGTGTCCGGCGCGCCGGTCGACGCCACCACGCTCGATCTGGTCGCGCACATCTGCGCCGCCAACATGAGCGTCGCCGACATGCAGTCGCGCGGCTGGGAAAAGATCAGCGGCCTGGGCGGGCTGCACCCGCCGCGCGAATTCACGCTGATCGGCTTCGACTGGTCGGTGGTCGCCAGTTGTGCGCAGCGCGTCGCGCAGCGCGTCGCCGGCGAACCGACACTGGCGCCGTACCAGGCGGTGGTGCTCGCCAACGCGAAGGTTGACTACGACGCGGCCTTCGCCGCGCTGGAGCGCTGAGGGGGCAAGCCATGATCAAGCGTCTGCTCGCCCTCGACGGCGTGCTCGCGGTGTGCCGCTTCATGGATGACGGCACGCTCGCCGAAGCCTACGGGCCGATGGACCACGCGCAGATGCTGCGCCTGGCCGGGCTCGCGCACGACTACCGCCGCATGCTGCAAGGCCATACCGACCAGTTGTCGATGTTCAGCGGCCGCCGCGGCTGGACCCCGGCGCGCGCCGTGATGCTGCGCGGCGATCGTCTGAGCGTCTGCGGTGTCGCCAACATCGTCTGTCTGGTCGACAACCGTGACACCACGTTCAACGACTTGCTGCTGGAGATGCACGAAGTCGCCCACTGGTGAAGCTGCGGGTAATGAGGGATGGGAGGTGGGTAATGAGGAAGATATACTCATTCCCCCTTCCCCATTCCCCATTCCCAAGCCCGTGAATTTCCGGATAAAACGCGAGACAGGGGGAGTGCGCCCGTGTATAGTGGCGTGGTTTTTGCGCCACTATGTTGTGTATTTGATACGGGCATTTGGAGTCGGGCATGATGCGTAGAGCTGTAACGGGAATCTGGCTGGCATGGCTGATGGCCGCCTGGGGGGCGCTCGCGCAGGCGGCGCCGGCTTCGGATGCGGTACAGGGCGAGCTGCGCCAGCGGCTCGCCGGCGGCGGTGAACCGCTGCGCGTCGGTGACGAGAAGCTGATCGCCGCTCAGGCGGTCGCGCGTTTTTACGCCGCACGCGGCTACCGCCCGGCCTGGAGCCCGATCGAGCTCGCCGAGCAGTTGCTCGCCACGGTCGCCAGGGCCGGCGACGAGGGCTTGCGCCCGGCCGACTACCACAAAGCCACCCTGGCGCAGCTGCTCGAAGCGGCGCGCAAGGGCGCTTCGCCCGCCAAGCTCGCCGAGCTCGAACTGGTCGCGAGCGACGCCTTCCTCGGCTATGCCCGGCACCTGCTGGCCGGTCGCCTCGATCCGAAGGTCGTCGACAAGGACTGGGTGCTGACGCCGCGCTCGCGCGACCTGGTCGCGCTGCTGAACGAGGCGCTAGCCAAGCGTCGCGTCAACGAATCGCTGGCCGCGCTGGCGCCGCAGTACCCGGGCTATGCGCGACTGCGCGAAGGCCTGGCGCGGCTGCGCGAACAGGTCGCCGCCGGCGGCTGGCCGACGGTGACGCCGTTCGCCAAGGGCGAGAAGGTCGAAGCCGGCGGACAGGACCCGCGCGTGGCCGAGGTCCGCGCGCGGCTGCGCGCGACCGGCGAGCTCGGTGCAGCGCTCGACGACGGCAGCGCACTCTACGACGAAGCCTTGCAGGCGGCGGTGCGCCGCTTCCAGAACCGCCACGGCCTGACCGAGGACGGCGTGATCGGCCCCGGCACCGTCGCGGCGCTGAACGTGGGCGCGCGCGAGCGGCTGCGCCAGGTCGAACTCAATCTGGAGCGCTGGCGCTGGCTGCCGGGCGAGCTCGGCAAGCGCCACATCGTCGTCAATATCCCCGGTTTCGAGATGGCGGTCTACGAGGGAGGCACGCCGGTGTTCGACGCCCGCGTCGTGGTCGGCCAGTCGGTCAAGCCGACGCCGGTGTTCACCGGCCGCATGGACCGGGTGGTGCTGAGCCCGACCTGGAACGTGCCGCACTCGATCGCCTCGGAAGAGATCCTGCCCAAGCTCAAGCGCGACCCCGGGTACGCGCTGAAGCAGAACATCCGCATCTTCGGCGCCAACGGCGAAGTCGATCCGCTGGCGGTGAACTGGGGGGCGTACGGCACCGGCAACTTCCCGTTCCGGCTGCGGCAGGAGCCGGGCGAGAAGAATCCGCTCGGGCGCGTCAAGTTCCTGTTCCCGAACCGCTACGATGTGTACCTGCACGACACCTCGAACCCGGCGCTGTTCGAGCGTGCGCAGCGCACCTTCAGCCACGGCTGCATCCGCATCTCCAAGCCGCTCGAGCTGGCCGAGTACCTGCTCAGGCACGATCGCAACTGGAACCGTACGCGCCTCGTCGAGGCGATGGATGCCGGCAAGGAGCGCGCCGTGGCGCTGTCCGAGGCGGTGCCCATCCACATGCTGTACTGGACCGCGTGGGTCGATGCCGACGGCGAGCTGCAGTTTCGCAACGACATCTACCAGCGCGACCGCCAGGTGGTGAAGGCGCTGCAGGCGCTGTGAGCGGAGCGCTGCGCGCGCTCCGTCGTGTCCCGGAAGCCCGGGCCCTGCAGCCCCCACGGAGAACATCGCATGCCGGTATTCGAGATCAAGCATCCGCTGGTCCAGCACAAGCTGGGCCTGATGCGCCAGCACGACCTGAGCACCAAGAGCTTCCGCGAGCTCGCCGCCGAGCTCGCCTGCCTGCTGACCTACGAGGCCACCAAGGATCTCGAAACCGAACAGGCCGAGGTCGCGGGCTGGGCCGGGCCGGTTGCGGTGCGGCGCATCGCCGGCAAGATGATCACGCTGGTGCCGATCCTGCGCGCCGGCATCGGCATGCTCGACGGCGTGCTCGGCCTGATCCCCGGGGCCAAGGTCAGCGTCGTCGGCTTGCAGCGCGACGAGCTCACGCACGAGCCGGTCGCCTACTACGAAAAGATTGTCGGCGGCATGGAAGAGCGTACCGCGCTGATCCTCGACCCGATGCTCGCCACCGGCGGCTCGCTGGTCGCCTGCGTCGACATGCTCAAGGCCGCCGGCTGCAAGCGCATCAAGGGCTTGTTCCTGGTCGCTGCGCCCGAGGGCCTCGCGCTGATGCAGGCCAGGCACCCCGATGTCGAGATCTACGTCGCCTCGGTCGACGAGCGCCTGAACGACAAGGCCTACATCATCCCCGGCCTCGGTGACGCCGGCGACAAGATCTTCGGCACGCGCCACGCATGACGGCTAGCCGTGGAGCGTGAGGCTTCAAGCGCGGACTGCCCGTTTGGCCCCGATCACGCGCCGTCGGCGAAAAACCTTTATACTGCGCGGCCACCCCGATTCCGCCGACCTCCAAGGACCGACGTGACCAAGCCAGCCAGTTTCTCGTTCGAAGACCTGCTCGCCTGCGGGCGCGGAGAAATGTTCGGCCCCGGCAACGCGCAACTGCCGCTGCCGCCGATGCTGATGGCCGACCGCATCATCAGGATCAGCGAGGACGGCGGGGCCTACGGCAAGGGCGAAATCGTCGCCGAGCTCGACGTGAAGCCGGAGCTGTGGTTCTTCGGCTGCCACTTCGAGGGCGATCCGGTGATGCCCGGCTGCCTGGGGCTGGACGCGATGTGGCAACTGGTCGGCTTCTACCTCGGCTGGATGGGTGGCCTGGGCCGCGGCCGCGCGCTCGGCTGCGGCGAAGTCAAGTTCTCGGGCCAGGTGCTGCCCACCGCGAAGAAGATCACCTACCGTATCAGCATGAAGCGCGTGATCCTGCGCAAGCTGGTGATGGGGATCGCCGATGCGGTCATGGAAGTGGACGGCCGTGAGATCTATTCCGGCTCGGATTTGAAGGTGGGGCTGTTCACCTCCACCGAAGGCTTCTGAGGACACTCGCATGCGTCGCGTCGTAGTCACCGGTATCGGTATCGTCTCCAGCATCGGCACCAACGCTGCCGAAGTGCTGGCTTCGCTGCGCGAAGGCAGGAGCGGGATCGAAGCCAGCGAAGAGTACCGCGAGCTCGGCTTCCGCTCGCAGGTGCACGGACCGGTCCGCGTCAACACCGCGGAGCTGATCGACCGCAAGGTGCTGCGCTTCATGGGCGACGCCGCGGCGTACAACTACCTGGCGATGCAGCAGGCGATCGCCGACGCCGGGCTGTCGCAGGCCGAGGTGTCGAACGAGCGCAGCGGCCTGATCGTCGGCTCGGGCGGCGCATCCTCGTCGAACCAGGTCGAAGCGGTGGACCTGTTGCGTGCCAAGGGCGTGCGCAAGGTCGGCCCGTACATGGTCACCCGCACCATGGGCAGCACCACCTCGGCGTGCCTGGCGACGCCGTTCGGCATCAAGGGTGTCAACTATTCGATCAGCTCGGCGTGCGCGACCAGCGCGCACTGCATCGGCAACGGCACCGAGCTGATCCAGTGGGGCAAGCAGGACATCGTCTTCGCCGGCGGCGGCGAAGAACTGCACCCCTATCTGTCGGTACTGTTCGACGCGATGGGCGCGCTGTCGTCGAAGTACAACGATACCCCGAGCCGCGCCTCGCGCGCCTACGACCTCGACCGCGACGGCTTCGTGATCGCCGGCGGCGGCGGCGTGGTGGTGCTCGAAGCGCTCGAGCACGCGCTGGCGCGCGGCGCGAAGATCTACGCCGAAGTGGTCGGCTACGGCGCGACTTCCGACGGCTACGACATGGTCGCCCCCTCGGGCGAGGGCGCCGTGCGCTGCATGCGCCAGGCGCTCGCGACCGTCGACACGCCGGTCGACTATCTGAACACCCACGGCACCAGCACCCCGCTCGGCGACACCAAGGAGCTCGAGGCGGTGCGTGAAGTGTTCGGCAGTCGCATGCCGCACATCAGCTCGACCAAGTCGCTGACCGGCCACGCGCTCGGCGCCGCTGGCGTCAACGAGGCGATCTATTCGCTGCTGATGCTCGAGCACGACTTCGTGTGCGCCTCGGCCAACATCGAGACGCTCGACCCGGCCGCCGAAGGCATGCCGATCGCGCGCCAGCGTATCGACAACGCCGGCTTGGTCACGGTGATGTCGAACAGCTTCGGCTTCGGCGGCACCAACGCCAGCCTGGTGCTGCGCAAGTACGCCGGCTGAGCACGAACCGTCCCCGAGCCGTAACCGCGTCTTAACGCGCCGTCGTCAGACTGCGCGTCCGTCGCAGGCAACCCGGGGACGTGCGCGATGCACACACTTCCGAACGATATCGCCCAGACCGCCGAGAACAGCCTCGGCGGCGAGCTCAGCGAGCGCGATCTCGAGCGCTGGCTGGCGCAGCACCACCCGGCGCTCGGCAGCCTCGGCGCGCGTGCGCTGTGGGCCGGCTACCGCGTGCGCAAGGCGCGGCTCGCGGCGCTCGCGCTGCAGGGCTGAGCGGCCTCGTCTACATTGGTCCCGTGACCCCGAGGTCACCCGGCAGGGAGCCGGGTACCGACCCCGCCGCCTCCCGACCGGCATCCTCGCCACCGAAGGAGGTATCGCCATGTCCAGACTCCGCACCCTCGGCCTCGCCCTGGCGCTCGCGCTCGGCGCGGGTGGCCTGCACGCGGCCGACATGATCGACATCAATACCGCGACCGCGAAAGAGCTGGAGGCGATCAAGGGCATCGGTCCGGCCAAGGCGAAGGCGATCATCGAGTACCGTACCAAGAACGGCCCGTTCAAGAGCGTCGACGACCTGGTCAAGGTTCCCGGCATCGGCGACAAGGCCTTCGCCGACATCAAGGGCATGGTCAGCGTCGGCAGTGGCGCGATGCCCGCCGCCCCGGCCAAACCGGCGATGCCCGCCGAGCCGGCCAAACCCAAGGCTTACTGACCACGCTGCCGCGCATCCCCTGATCCACGCAGAGGACGGGGGTGGGTCATGAGGGATGGGGTGGTACCCATTCCTCATCCCCCGTTCCTCGCCTCGACATCGGTGTCGGTTTTCATTCAGGCGTCGCCATCGACCGTGGCAGCGCCAGGTGCGCGAGCAGCACCAGCCCCGGGATCGCCAGCAGCGCGGTCAGGCTGAAGAAGGTGACCCAGTCGGTGCGATCGGCGAGCCAGCCGCCCGAGGCGGCGAGCACGGTGCGCCCCTGCGCCATCAGCGAGCTCAGCAGCGCGTACTGCGTCGCGGTGAAATCGGCGTTGCACAGCCCCGACAGGTAGGCGACGAAGGCCGCCGAGGCCAGCCCGCCGGCGAAGTTGTCGACCGCGATCGCCAGCGTCAGCCCGGCCACGCTGTGGCCGACCGTCGCCAGCCAGGCGAAGGCGAGGTTGGCGAGTGCCTGGAAGATGCCGCCGAACCACAGCATCGGGAACAGCCCGAAGCGCGCCACCAGCACGCCGCCGGCGATGCCGCCGACGAGGGTCGCGATCACGCCGAACACCTTGCTGATCGTGGCGATCTCGGTGCCGCTGAAGCCCAGCTCGACGTAGAAGGGATTGGCCATCACCCCGCCGATCGCGTCGCCGAACTTGTACAGCAGCACGAAGGCGAGGATCGCGATCCAGCCGGGACGACGCGCGAAGTCGGCGAAAGGCTCGATCACCGCGGCGCGCAGGCGTGCCCGCCAGGGGGCGTTCGACGCCGGCTGCGTCCGCCGGGGGATACGGGGCTCGGGCGCGAGCAGCGTCACCGCCATCGCCGCGACCATCAGCGTCGCCAGTCCGGCGAACACCGCGGACCAGGGCAGCACGTCGGACAGCGCCACCGCGCCGGCGCCGGCCGCGAGTAGGCCGATGCGGTAGCCGACTTGGGTGGCGCCGGCGCCGGCGGCCTGCTCGTCCTCGGCGAGGATCTCGATGCGGTAGGCGTCGATCACCACATCCTGACTCGCTGACAGGAAGGCGACCGCGAGCGCGGCCAGCGCGGTCTGCCACGCCGCCTGGGCCGGGTCGGTGCTGCCGAGCCAGGCGATCGCTCCGATCAGCAGCGCCTGGATCGTCAGCAGCCAGCCGCGCCGGCGGCCGAGCCGGCCGACGAGCGGCGGGGTGGTGCGGTCGAGCAGCGGCGCCCACAGGAACTTCAGCGCGTAGGGCACGCCGACCAGCGCGAACAGCCCGATCGTGGTCTTGTCGACGCCGAGCTTGGCCAGCCAGTACGCCAGCGTCGACAGCGTCAGCAGCAGCGGCAGGCCGCTGGCGAAGCCCATCGCCAGCACCACCAGCAGGCGCGGGCGCAGATACAGCGCACAGGCTTCGCCCCAGCTCCGGATCATCGGCTCTTCCCCCGTCGAGCGGACGGGAAGCTTACCATCGCCCCGACCCGGGGCAGAACGCGAGTTTCAGCGCGGCGTTGATGTCGTGGTGATGAGCCGGATGGGGTCAGAGACAGGGACGGGTAGGGCGGCCCGTGCGGCCGCCCCGTCTTCGTGCGTTACAGGAACGACTCGTCGTCGTCGCCACCGAAGTCGGCGCCGAAGTCCTGGTCCAGCGCCGAGGGCTCGGCCGGGATGTCGGTCGGCAGCAGTTCGGCGGCCTGGGCCTCGCTCGAGAACAGGCTCGAGATCGCGCTGCCGAGCAGCATGCCGCCGGCCACCCCCATCGCCATCTGCATCGCGCCGCCGAGGAAGCTCGAGCGCGGCGCCTGCTGGAAGGGGTTGGGCTGCTGCGGCGGCATCGGCGGTACCGCCAGGCGCTGCTGCGGCTGCGGCTGGCTACCGCCGCCGAACAGTCCGGCCAGGAAACCGCCGCTGCTGGCACCCGCGGCCGGGCGGTTGCGCAGCTCCTGCTCGAGCTGTTGCACGCGCTCGTTGAGGCTCTTCAGCGCGTGTTCCTGGATGAGGATCGCCTGTGTCATGTAGTACGGCGCTGCCGGCTGGCGTGCGAGCGCGTCGCGGATCGCCGTCTCGGCCTGCGCTTCGCGCGGGCCGGTCTGCTGCTCGGCCTGGCGCAGGCGGTCGAACAAGCCGTCGATCAGGGCCTTCTCGTTTTGTTCCATGCGGGTCGTTCCTGCAACATGTGTCCCGGATCGGGACCGATGTCAGGGACAGCCGCGTTCGGTAAAAAGTTTCACGCGGTCTCGGCGTCCTGCGCGGGACGAACGTCCTGGCGCCGCCGCAGCGCCAGCGTCGACAGCAGCGCCAGCGCGGCGGCGATCAGCGCCATGCCGAACCACTCGGCCGCACTCGGCGCCTCGCCGAGCAGCAGCCAGGCGAACAGCACGCCGAGCGCCGGGGTCGCCAGCGACGTCAGCCCGGCGACGCCGGCGGGCAAGTGGCGCAGCGCGAACAGCCACAGCAGCCAGGCGAGCGCGGTGGCACCGAGTGCGTTGTAGGCCAGCGCGCCATAGAAGTACGGTGTCGGCTCGATGGCCCGCTCGGGCACCAGCGGCGCGATCAGGCACAGCGCAGCCGCGCCGAACAGCATCTGCCACGCCGTCAGCGTCAGCAGGTCCATCGGGTGGCGCGTCTGGATCTGCTTCGCGACGACCGCACAGGCTGCCCACACCAGGCCGGCGACGAGCGCGATCAGCGTCGCCTGCACCGTGCCGGTGCCGCCGCTGCCGGGGCCGAGGATCGCGACCAGGCCGCCGGCGGCCAGCCCCACCGCAAGCCATTGTCCGCCGCGCAGGCGTTCGCCGAGCAGCGGCCAGGCAAGCAGCAGCAGCCAGAACGGCATCGTGTAGATCAGCACGGCGGTCTTGCCGGCACCGCCTTCGACCAGCGCCCACTGCAGCAGCGCCATGAAGGCGCCGGTCTGCAGCAGCCCGAGCACGACCAGTGGCCCCCAGACGCTGGGGCGCAGCGGCCGGCGCAGCACGACCAGCAGCACGAACAGCACGCCGGCACCGAGCACGGCACGCAGCGCGGTGAAGGCGAAGGGGCCGGTGTAGGCGAGCACCTGCTTCATCACGACGTAGTTGTAACTCCAGATCAGCGACAGGCCGATCAGGGCGAGCAGCGCGGCGGCGCGCGGGTTGCGGGTCATCGGGGAGTCTCCGTGGCGCGAGTGGCACGATAGGCCCTCGGGCCGGACAGGCCAGTCGGGCCATATTGAATTCATTATTGTATCCAATATTCGGTCGCCAGACCATCACGTCGGCATCACCGCCTTGTCATACGCCGCGGCGATAGTCGCGCGCATGCAGACATCCGCCACCGATCCGAAGACCCGGCCACGGCATCGGCACCGTGCTGTTCCACCCGGCGCGAGGTGCTCGCCGGCGCGCTGCTCGGCGGGGGCTTGGCAAGCCTGGTGCTGAGCGTATCCTGAGCGGCCTTCGCCATGTCCGTGCCCGTGGAGGCCGCAATGAAGTTCCGCTTCCCCGTCGTCATCATCGACGAAGACTTCCGCTCCGAGAACGCCAGCGGTTTCGGCATCCGTGCGCTGGCGACGGCGATCGAGGACCAGGGCATGGAAGTCTTGGGCGTCACCAGCTACGGCGACGTGGTGTCGTTCGCGCAGCAGCAGAGCCGCGCCTCGACCTTCATCCTGTCGATCGACGACGAGGAGTTCTCCTCGCCCGAGCAGGCGGCCGAGGCGGTCGCGCGGCTGTCGAGCTTCGTCGACGAGATCCGCTTCAAGAACGCCGACATCCCCATCTTCCTGTACGGCGAGACGCGCACCTCGCACCACATCCCCAACAGCGTGCTGCGCGAGCTGCACGGCTTCATCCACATGTTCGAGGACACCCCCGACTTCGTCGCGCGCTACATCATCCGCGAAGCCAAGGCTTACCTCGATTCGCTGCCGCCGCCGTTCTTCCGCGCGCTGGTGCACTACGCCGACGACGCCTCGTACTCGTGGCACTGCCCGGGGCACTCCGGCGGCGTCGCCTTCCTGAAGTCGCCGGTCGGGCACATGTTCCACCAGTTCTTCGGCGAGAACATGCTGCGCGCCGACGTCTGCAACGCCGTCGACGAGCTCGGCCAGCTGCTCGACCACACCGGCCCGGTGGCGGCCTCGGAGCGCAACGCCGCACGCATCTTCGGCTGCGACCACCTGTTCTTCGTCACCAACGGCACCTCGACCTCGAACAAGATGGTCTGGCACCACACCGTGGCGCCGGGCGACGTGGTCGTGGTCGACCGCAACTGCCACAAGTCGATCCTGCACGCGATCACGATGACCGGCGCGGTGCCGGTGTTCCTGACGCCGACGCGCAACCACCACGGCATCATCGGCCCGATCCCGCTGTCGGAGTTCGAACCCGAAACCCTCCGCCGCAAGATCGCCGCCAACCCGCTGGTGGCCGACAAGAACGCCCGGCCGCGCATCCTGACGATCACGCAGAGCACCTATGACGGCGTGCTCTACAACGTCGACATGATCAAGGAGCGGCTCGACCGCACCGTCGACGTGCTGCACTTCGACGAAGCCTGGCTGCCGCACGCCGCCTTCCACGACTTCTACCGCGGCATGCACGCCATCGGCAGCGGCCGACCGCGCTCGCGCGATGCGCTGGTGTTCGCGACCCAGTCGACGCACAAGCTGCTGGCGGGCCTGTCCCAGGCCTCGCAGATCCTGGTGCAGGATTCCGAAACCCGCGCGCTCGACCGCCACCGCTTCAACGAGGCTTACCTGATGCACACCTCGACCTCGCCGCAGTACGCGATCATCGCCAGCTGCGACGTGGCCGCGGCGATGATGGAGCCGCCCGGCGGTACCGCGCTGGTCGAAGAGTCGATCGCCGAGGCGATCGAGTTCCGCCGCGCGATGCGCAAGGTCGGCGCCGAGTTCGGCGACTCGTGGTGGTTCAAGGTCTGGGGCCCCGAGCACCTGGCCGAGGCGGGCATCGGCGATCGCGAAGACTGGGCGCTGACGGCCTCCGAGCGCTGGCACGGCTTCGGCGAGCTGGCACCGGGCTTCAACATGCTCGACCCGATCAAGGCCACCATCGTCACCCCGGGGCTCGACGTCGGCGGCGAGTTCGCCGAGCGCGGCATCCCGGCGGCGATCGTCACCAAGTACCTGGCCGAACACGGCATCATCGTCGAGAAGACCGGGCTGTACTCGTTCTTCATCATGTTCACGATCGGCATCACCAAGGGCCGCTGGAACTCGATGGTCACCGAGCTGCAGCAGTTCAAGGACGCCTACGACCGCGACAGCCCGCTGTGGCGCGTGATGCCCGAGTTCGTCGCCGGCCACCCGTGCTACGAGCACGTCGGGTTGCGCACGCTGTGCGATCAGATCCACGGCGTCTACAAGGCCAACGACATCGCCCGCGTCACCACCGAGATGTACCTCTCGGACATGGAGCCGGCGATGCGCCCGACCGACGCCTTCGCCGCGCTGACGCACCGCGAGATCGAGCGCGTGCCGATCGACGCGCTCGAGGGCCGCGTCACCAGCATCCTGCTGACGCCGTACCCGCCGGGCATTCCGCTGTTGATCCCGGGTGAGCGCTTCAACCGTACCATCGTCCAGTACCTGCAGTTCGCCCGCGACTTCAACCAGCGCTTCCCCGGCTTCGAGACCGACATCCACGGCCTGATCGCCGAGCCGGCCGACGGACGCACCGAGTACTTCGTCGACTGCGTCAAGGCGCGCTGAGGGCGGATGATGCCGCGCCAGGCCGATGCCGCTCCCGATCTGTATGCCGGTGCCGGCCCCCTGGCCGCGTGGGTGCGCGATCTCTATCCCGGCTACTTCGCACTGGTGATGGCGACCGGCATCGTCTCCAACGCCTTCTGGTACCTGGAGCAGCGCGTGCTGTCCGATGCGCTGCTCGCGGTCAACCTGCTGGCGTATCCGCTGCTGGTCGCGGCCACCGTGGCGCGGGCGCTGCGCTTTCCGCGCACCCTGTGGCGGGACCTGCTCGACCCGCGCCTGGTGTTCGCCTTCTTCACCCTGGTCGCGGCGAGCAACGTGTTCGGCCTGCAACTGATCCAGCGCGGTCATGACGAGGCGGCGCGCGCGCTGTGGCTGTTCGCGCTCGGCGTCTGGGTGCTGCTGAGCTACTTCAGCTTCAGCGTGCTGACCTTCCTGAACACCGCGCACGGCGCCAACGTCGTGCACGGCGGCTGGCTGATCGCCATCGTCGGCACGCATTCGTTGGTGCTGCTCGGCGGTCGCCTGGCGCCGGCCGCCGGTGAGCACGCGGCGACGATGTTCGTCGCGATCCACATGCTCTGGGGGCTGGGCGTGGTGCTGTACGGCATCTTCGTCACGCTGTTCAGTTACCGGATCTTCTTCCTCGACGTGAGCCCCGACGACCTGTCGCCGCTGCTGTGGGTGGTGATGGGCGCAGCGGCGATCGGCGTGAACGCCGGCTCGACGCTGATCATGAGCGATCCGAACCTGCCCTTCCTGCTGGCGCTGCGGCCGCTGGTCGACGGCACGATGCTGATCCTGTGGGCTTGGGCGACGTGGTGGATCCCGCTGCTGGTGATCTTCGGCCTGTGGAAGCACGGCGTCTGCCGCGTGCCGCTGCGCTACCAGCCGATGCTGTGGAGCCTGGTGTTCCCGCTCGGCATGTACGCGCTCGCGACCTACCGCTTCGCGCTCGCGAGCGACTTCCCGCCGCTGCAGGCGATCGCGCGCGTGATGGTGTGGGTGGCGTTCGCCGTCTGGTGTGCGACCCTGCTCGGGATGCTCGTCGATCTCGCGCGCCGGCTGCGTGCCTGAAGACCTGGCGCGGGCCGAGGCGGTTCACCCGCGCTTCCCCGGTCTGCTACCTTGCCCGGGCGCCCGCCGTGAACGAGGAGACGATGCGCGTGTTCGAGTACAAGATGGTCCAGGTTCCGCCGAGCATCGTCATCCGCGGCCGCAGGCCCAAGGGCGGCGAGGCCGCGGCCTGGCTCGAGGACGTGACCAACCGCCACGCGGCGACAGGCTGGGAGTTCTACCGCGTCGACCCGATCGGTGTCGACGTCAAGCCCGGCTGCTTCGGCACGCTGCTCGGGCGGCGCGAAGAGCAGCACGTCCTCTACGTGATCACCTTCCGCAAGCCGCGCTGATGGTCAGCACCTCGATCCGGCTGATCCGCCTCTGGCGCCGCCTCGCCCCCGCGCGCCTGCGCGGCGCCTGCCGCTTCGATCCCTCGTGCTCCGAGTACGCCGAGCGGGCGCTGCGCAAGCACGGTTTCATGCGTGGCTGGAAGCGCGCACTCGGGCGCATCCTGCGCTGCCGGCCGCCGAACGGCGGGGTCGATCTGCCATGAGGCGTTCAAGCTGCATACCACAGCACCGCGAAGAAGTGGCAGGTGCTGCCGCCGAGCACGAACAGGTGCCAGATGGCGTGACGGTAGCGGCGGTGGTCTTGCACGAAGAACCACACGCCCACCGTGTACAGCAGTCCGCCGATCAGCAGCCAGACCAGCCCCGCCGCCGGCACCCGCTCGACCAGCGGCACGACGGCGATCAGCACCAGCCAGCCCTTGAGCAGATACAGCGCCGTCGACAGCCGCTGGAAGCGCGTGCCGGCCAGCAGCTCGAAGGCGATGCCCGCGAGCGCCAGCCCCCACACTACGCCGAACAGCGACCAGCCCCAGGCGCCGCGCAGCGCGCCGAGCGTGAACGGCGTGTAGGTGCCGGCGATCAGCAGGTAGATCGCGACGTGGTCGAGCAGCTGAAAGGCGCGCTTGGCGCGCGAAGCCGGCAGCGCGTGGTAGACGGTCGAGGCCAGGTAGAGCAGCAGCAGCGCGGTGCCGAACACCGTGGCCCCGGCCACGCCGGCGGCGTCGTCACCGCGCATCACCGCCGTCGTCACCAGCACCGGCAGCGCCGCGAGGCTCGCCAGCAGTCCCAGGCCATGCGTGACGGCGTTGGCGATTTCTTCGTTGGTGGATTGTCGGCGCTCGACCATGGCCGTGCCCTCCCGGTCCTCCCCCTACTCGAAACGTAGCCCGGCGCGGATCGCCTGGCGGCGGCCCCGGAAACCGCGGCGGCGTCCCCGATACCCCGGCATCGGCCACGGAGCGCGAAAACACGGGGTTCTTGCGGTGCCTGCCAGGGGCCATGCCGATTGTGACGTTTGGTGTCGCTGGCGGTGCCGGGGGCGTGACCCCGGACCGACATTCGGCTAGCGTCGGGTTTTCCGCCCATCGGTTCGTCCAGCAGCGCCAAGGGAGGCTACGTGAGCGCGACCGCCGTCTACCTACTCGTCTTCGAAGGCTTCGCCGACTGGGAGCCCGCCTATGCGCTGGCCGAGCTGCGCCGCTCGGGCGGCTTGACCGTGCGCACCGTTGGCTTCACGCGCGAAGCCGTGCGTTCGATGGGCGGCTTGCGCGTGATCCCCGACGTCGCGCTCGGCGAGGTCGAGCACGAGCACGTGCGGCTGTTCATCCTTCCCGGCGGCGAGCGCTGGCACGGCGACTACCCGCGATCGCTGCTCGAACTGTTCCTGCAGCGTCTGCGCAGCCGCGGCACCCCGGTCGCCGGCATCTGCGCCGGCACCGTCGCGCTGGCGCGCGCCGGCCTGTTGCGCGGCCATCGCCACACCAGCGATTCGCCCGACTACCTGGCTGCGCAGGCGCCGGGCGCCACCGACCCGGCCGACTACGTAGCCGCGCTGTCGGTGCGTGACCGCGGGCTGATCACCGCCAGCGGTCTGGGCGCGCTCGAGTTCGCGCGCGACATCTTCGAAGAGCTCGGCGTGTTCGACGAGGCGGCGCGTATCGCGTGGTACGACGGCCTCAAGCACGGCCGCGCCCCGGCGACACCCTGAGCGAGCCGCGCTCGCGCAGACGGCGTATCCTCGAGCACCGCCGTCGCCGCGCGTTCGTCGCGCAAGGCTGCACGCGGCGTCATACGCTACCCTGTCACCGCGTGCTCGCTGCCGTGCCGGGCAGCGGGCACGCGATGACCCGAGCGCGCGTCCAGGAGGCACCGCCATGCCCCGAGCCGTCCACCTGCTGGTCTTCGAGGGCTTCGCCGACTGGGAGCCCGCCTTCGCCCTCGCCGAGCTCAGGCGCTCGGGCGGTTTCGACGTCTACACCATCGGCTTCACCGAGGCGCCGGTGCGCTCGATGGGCGGCTTGCCCGTCGTCCCCGACTTCACGCTGGCCGGGCTCGAGCCGGCACAGACTTGCCTGCTGCTGCTGCCGGGGGGCGAGCTCTGGCTCGGCGACTACCCGACCGAGCCGCTGCACGAGACGCTGCACCGGCTGCACGCGCGCGGCGTGCCGATCGCCGCGATCTGCGCCGCCACGGTGGCGCTCGCCCGTGCCGAACTGCTGAAGGGCCGGCGCCACACCAGCAACGGCCCCGGCTACCTGCCCGCGCGGGCGCCGGGCTGCACCGACCCGGCCGACTACGCCGAGGCGCTGTCGGTGCGCGACCGCGGGCTGATCACCGCAAACGGCCTCGGCGCGATCGAGTTCGCCCGCGACATCCTCGCCGAGCTCGAAGTGTTCGACGCGCAGGCGCTCGCCGACTGGTACGCCTGCTTCAAGCGCGGCCACGCCGCCGCGATGCCCTGAACGGGCCGTGCTCGCTCAGATGTTCTCGGCAATGCGCATCGCGATCGTCCAGGGCCACCCGGACCCGCACGGCGGACACTTTTGGGCATGCGCTCGCGCGAGCGCATGCGCAGGGCGCCGAGGAGGCGGGGCATCACGATGGGGATGCCGGCGATCGTGTACCGTTGGTACTTCGGTGCCCACAGCCTGAAGAGCCTGGAGCGCAACATCCTCGGCTTTTGCGGCATCGGCCCGATCCGGGAGAGCCTGATCGGGATGGTCAAGGGCACCCCATTACACACATTTTCAGCCGCTCCCGGTTTGCATGGCGGTAGCGGCCTGGATGCCGAAGACGAAGTCCGGCAGGCGCTGCAAACCGGCCCAGATCGCCTTGGGCCCGGGCGGGCCGTCGCCCTTGCGCCCCAGATGACCACCGAAGCCGGCCACCAGGCGGATCATCGCGTCGAGCGGCGGCGGCTCGGCCGGCGGCGCCCGGCGTTTGGCGACCAGGTAGGCGGCCTGCCACTCCTCGGTGACGAACACCACGTCGCACGGCAACTGCGGACACGCCCGCCCCAGCAGCATCAGGTACTGCACCCGCCAGGCGATGATCAGATACAGCGCCAGCGCCGGCTCGAGGCGCTCGAGGCTCGCCAGCTGCAGCGCCTCGACCCGACAGCCGCTTTTGAAAATTCTGAAAAACACCTCGATCTGCCAGCGCGCGCGATACCAGCGGATCTTCTCCGCCGCCGCCGCCAGGGTCGTCACCGTCAGGTTGGTCAG
>JBDHRG010000262.1:0-4578 GCA_039807445.1 Candidatus Competibacteraceae bacterium | reverse complement strand
GATTCGTCGTGCTCATCGGGACCTCCTCCTGTGTGCATGTATATACAAGACATGGCCATGCTAGCCGATCGAATCGGTTCGCGCAAGTCTTGACACGAACATGACCATACTTGTATATACATTAACGAACGTGCACCACCGGTGCGCGGATGATCGAGGAGTGAGAGCGATGCCGAAGCTGTCGGGGATCCGCGTCCTGGACCTGTCGCGCGTGCTGGCCGGACCGTACTGCACCGCGTTGCTGGCCGACATGGGGGCGGACGTGATCAAGATCGAGCCGCCGGGCGCGGGCGACGACGCCCGTCATCTCGGCCCGTTCGTCGACGGCGAAAGCGTGTACTTCGCGCAGATGAACCGCGGCAAGCGCAGCATCACGCTGAACCTGAAACACCCCGAAGGCCGCGCGGTGCTGCACGAGCTGGTGCGCGGCGCCGACGTGCTGGTCGAGAACTTCCGCCCCGGCGTCACCGAGCGCCTCGGCGTCGACTACCCGACGCTGAAGGCGATCAACCCGCGGCTGATCTACGCCAGCATCTCGGGCTTCGGCCAGACCGGGCCGCTGTCGCACCGCCCGGCCTACGACATCATCGTCCAGGCGATGTCGGGGCTGATGAGCGTCACCGGCCACCCCGACGGTCCGCCGACGCGCGTCGGCGAATCGATCGGCGACCTCTGCGCCGGGCTGTTCGCCGCCTGGGCGATCGGCATGGCGCTGATCGGCCGCGAGCGCAGCGGCGAAGGCGAGCACCTCGACATCGCGATGTTCGATGCACTGTTCAGCCTGCAGCTGACCGGCATCGCCCAGTACCTGGCCAGCGGCCGCGCGCCGCAGCGGGTCGGCAACCGTCACCCGGTGTCGACGCCGTTCGACACCTACCGCGCCGCCGACGGCCTGGTGGTGATCGCGGTCGCCAACGATGCGCTGTTCGCACGCCTGGCGGCGCTGATCGGGCACCCCCGGCTTGCCGACGACCCGCGCTTCGCCACCGACCCCGCCCGCACCGCGAACGAGCCCGAGCTGCGCGCGCTGATCGAGGGCTGGACCGGGCGCTACCGCGTCGAGGAGGTCGTCGAGCGCTGCGAGGCGGCGAGCATCCCGGCCTCGCCGATCTGGGACCTGGCGCAGGCCGCGACCAGCGAGCATGCCCGCGAGCGCGCGCTGCTGAGCCCGGTCGACCACCCCGTCGCCGGGGCGCTGCTCGTCGCCGGGCAGCCGGTCAAGTTCGTCGGCCAGCCGCCGCCGGCACCGATCTCGGCATAGCTCGCGCCCTCGAGCCGGCGCTCGAACTCGCCGCTGCGATCGCTGCCGAACACCAGGTGGGTGTGGCAGTCGATCAGCCCGGGCGTGACCCAGCGTCCGCCGAGGCTGTACGTTTCGCGCGCCGCCAGCCCCGACGGCAGTTGCGCGCGCGGCCCGATCCACGCGATGCGACCGTCGGCGACGGTGATCGCCGCATCCTCGATCGCACCGTAAGCGCCCGCGCCCGCCAGCGTGGCCGCGTGGCATTCGATCCAGAGACTGTCGACCTGCATGCGATCCCCCTGCCATGCCCTCGGTACTGTCGAGCATTAAACCATACCTATATGCGCATGTATATACATCATCGCACACCGCCCGGCTGACCACTCAAGGGTAGTCAGGCGCGGAGCCGGGCGCCTCAGGAGGCCTTGGCGCTCGGCTCGAGCGCCTGTGCGCTTTCCAGCGCGGCCTCGGTGAAAACGCGGAACCCGAGCCCCGACCGGTAGCCGTGGATCTCGCGCGTATCGAGCGCCTGCATGAACGCCAGGATGTCGGCGCTGATCACCTGCCCGGGCACGAGGATCGGGAATCCCGGCGGGTACGGGATCACGAACATCGCCGACACGACTTCGCGGCCGGCGGCGATGTGCCGGTGCAGATCCTGCAGCCGGATGTATTCGCAGCGGCGCTCGTCATACGCCATGAAGAAGGCCTTGCGCAGATCGCCCGCACGGCCGAAGGCGCCGTCGTCGGGGCGGAAGCAGCGGTGGAAATGGCTGAAATCGGGCAGCGGCGGCTGCTCGTGGGTGAGCGCGGCGATCCGGCGCTGGTGCAGCCGTCGCTCCGGCGGGCTGCGATCTTCGGCCTGCTCGTCGAGTTCCTGGGCGATCTTGACCAGCACCTTGATCAGGTAGGCGACCGAACTGCGCGTGGTGCCGATGTTGGTCATGAACAGCACGGTGTTGCGCGAGGTCTTGTTGATCTGGATGCCGTACTTGTCCATCAGGTAGGCGTGCTTGAAGGTGTCGCCGTCGATGCCGGTCGGCCCGATGTACAGCGTCAACCGGCTGGGATCGAGCACGAACTCGTCGCTGCGCCAGGCCTGCTCCATCCGCGACCAGCCGTTGTCGAGGCTGTAGTAGGCCTCGATGCCCGAGGGGCGGTACTCGGCCGGGATCAGCTCCTCGATGCTCAGGAAGCGGAAGTACTTGCGCAGCAGCGGGTGGCTGGCGATGCGCTCGCGTAGCGCCATCGCCAGCTCCACCTGCTGCTGCACCAGCTCGTAGCCTTCCAGCTCGACCTGGCGCCGGCCGACGTCGAGCGAAGCCAGGATCTGGTAGTTGGGCGAAGTCGAGGTGTGGGTCATGTAAGCCTCGTGGAAGGCTTCCTCGGCCTTGTGCCTGAAATCCTGGTCGTAGACATGGATCATCGAGCCCTGGCGCAGCGAGCTCAGGGTCTTGTGCGTCGACTGCGTCGCGTAGACACGGATGCGCACGCGCTCGGGGTCGGGCAACAGGCGGTTGTCCAGCCAGGGGCGGTCGTCATCGAGGTCGGCGGCGGCGAGGGTTTCGGCGAGCGCGGCATGGCGCTGGCGGTGCCCGGCGCTGCGGTAGCGCTCGCGCAGCCGTGCCGCTGCGGCCATCGCCGTACGCCGGCGATAGGTGGGGTGGCAGACGGCGAAGGCGAACCAGGCCTCGTCCCACAGGAAGATCAGATCGGGCTTGATCGCCAGGCACTCTTCCATGACCCGCTCGACGTCGTAGACGATGCCGTCGAAGGTGCAGTTGGTCAGCAGCAGCATCTTGACGCGCTCGAGCTGACCGGCACGGCGGTATTCGAGCAGCGTGCGCTTGATCTCGCGCAGCGGCACCGCGCCGTACATCGAGTAGTCGTCGAGCCGGTACGAATCGAGGTACGCCACCTGCGCACCGGCCAGCACCATGCCGTAGTGGTGCGACTTGTGGCAGTTGCGGTCGACCAGCACCACATCGCCCGGCTCGACCACCGCCTGCACGACGATCTTGTTCGCCGTCGAGGTGCCGTTGGTGACGAAGAAGGTCTGCCGCGCGCCGAAGGCCCGGGCCGCCAGTTCCTGCGCCTGCTTGATCGCGCCGGTCGGGTCGAGCAGCGAGTCGAGGCCGCCGGAGGTGGCCGAGGTTTCGGCCAGGAAGATGTTGAGCCCGTAGAACTGGACCATGTCCTGGATCCAGTTCGACTTGACGATCGACTTGCCGCGCGAGATCGGCAGCGCGTGGAACACGCCGGTCGGCTGCTTGCTGTAGTGCCGCAGCGCCGTGAAGAAGGGAGTCTGGTAGCGCTCGCTGACGCCCTGCAGGATGCTGAGGTCGAGCTCCAGGTAATCCTCCTGGCGATAGAACACGCGGCGGAAGTTGCGGCTCAGCTTGCCGGCGATCTCTTCGACCGAGACGTCGGTCACCAGATAGAGGTCGAGCTCGGGGCGCAGCTCGGTGAGTTTCGCCCCGAGCAGCGGTCCGCGCTCGCTCTCCGGCACACGTTCAAGCCCCTCCTCCTCGAGCCCTTCGAGCAGCTGCCGCAGGATTTCGAGCCGGTAGCGCGACTTGAACGGAACGCCGTGGCGGATCACGCAGGCTTGCAGATCGAAGTTGAACAGCGCCGCGATCAGCGCATCCTCGAAGCTCGGCACGACGACCAGCTCGTAGATGAAGCGGTCTTCGGGGCGTCGCATCCTGCGCAGGCCGACCTTGAGCGCCTCCTCTTCCTGCGGCGGGATGTCGTCGACCACCAGCACTTCGAAATAGGGACGCTCTTCGGCCTCCGACCGGACCTCGGCGACTTCGCTGGCCTCGTCGCCCGCCTCGCCGAGCAGGGGCACGAAGCCGCGCCGGTAGGACTGGCTGAACAGCGCCCGGTTGATGCGCGTCACCGTGCGGGTCAACGTTTCGTAGTCGCCGGCGTCGAACAGCTCCTGCAGGTGCTGGAATGTCTGTCGGCCGGGGAAGGCCGAATAGCTCTCGATCGGCTCGAGCAAGCCCAGGTGCTCGGCCACCCGGCGCCTGAGCACCTCGGAATCGCGGCCGAGCGTCATGGCCGACGACAAGCGCCCGGCATGGTCCTCGAGGTGGTTCCAGCCATCGGTGCGCAACTGCCAGACGCTGTGGTAGGCATTCAGCGAGACGTCCTCCCGCTTCCGATCGCTCTTGCTCCTGCGCTTCATCGTTCGTTCTCCCGGATGCACGCCTGTGGTCGCTGAGGGGCGAGGGGGCGAGGGCACAAAGGGTGAGCACCACCCCTCGCCCCTCGCCCCTGGGTCTAGTTGTGCAGGATCTGGCTCAGGAACAGCCTGGTGCGCTCGTTCT
>JBDHRG010000261.1:0-4585 GCA_039807445.1 Candidatus Competibacteraceae bacterium | reverse complement strand
CGCCAGGGTGGCGCGCCGCATTACCGGGATACCTCTTCGCCGACGATGCGCCCGTCGCTGATGCGGATCAGGCGGCTGGCCATCGCCATCACGCGCGCGTCGTGGGTCGAGAAGATGAAGGTGGTGCCGGCGGTTTCGTTGATGTGCTTCATCAGCTGCAAGATTCCTTCTCCACTCTGATGGTCGAGGTTCGCCGTCGGCTCGTCCGCGAGCACGATCCGGGGGTGGGTGGCGAGCGCCCGGGCGATCGCCACGCGCTGGCGCTGGCCGCCCGAGAGCTGGTTGGGCCGGTGTCCGGCGAAGCGCGACAGCCCCACCATGTTCAGGAAGTACGCCACCCGCTCGCGCCGCTCGGCGCGGGGGAGGCGCTGGATGTTGACCAGAGGGTATTCGACGTTTTCCTCGGCCGACAAGACCGGCAGCAGGTTGAAGGTCTGGAAGATGAAGCCGAGCGTCTTCGCGCGCAGCTCGGCGAGCTCGTCCGGCGTGCGGCCGCTGACATCGTGGCCGTCGACCACCACGCGCCCCGAGCTGGCGGTATCGATGCAGCCGATCAGGTTCAGCGCCGTGGTCTTGCCGCTGCCCGAGGGGCCGGCGAGCGCGGCGAACTCGCCTTCGTCGATCGCCAGGCTGAGATCGGCGAGCGCCGTGACTTCCTGCTCGCCGAGCCGGTAGCGCTTGGAGACGTTTTCGAGTCGTACGATGCTCATTATGCTGTCTGCCACCCTGGCCGCTGCCGCGGCCACCCTACCGGAGACCGCAGACCGATGAAAAGACTCTTGCCGCTCGCCTGCCTGCTCGCCGCCTGGTGTGCGCCGCTGTACGCCCAGGCGGTCGACCCCGAGGCGCAGACCATCCTCGAAGAAGCCGACCGGGTGCGCTTCCCGGCCGAAGACTTCGAGGTCAGCGTGCGCATCGGCTCGACCGGCAGCCACGGTACCGAAGAGCGCGAATACCAGATCCTGTCGAAAGGCAACGAAAACACGCTGGTGATCACTACCGCCCCCGCCGCCGAGAAAGGCCAGGCGCTGCTGATGCGCGGCCGCGACCTCTGGATCTACATGCCCCGGCTGTCGCAGCCGGTGCGCCTGCCGCTGTCGCAGCGCCTGACCGGCCAGGTCGCCAACGGCGACCTCGCCCGCGCCAACTTCACCGGCGACTACAATCCGCGCCGCCTGCGCGTCGACACGCTCGAGGGCAAGCGCCACGACGTGCTCGAGCTCGCGGCCATCGACAACGGCGTCACCTACCACCGCGTGCTGCTCTGGGTCGAGCAGCAGACCCACCGCCCGTACAAGGCCGAGTTCTATGCGCTCTCCGGCCGGCTCTTGAAGACCTGCCTGTACCAGAACTATCGCACGCTGGCCGGCGTCGAGCGCCCGACCCGGCTGGTGATGACCGATGCGGTCAAGCGCGAAGAGCAGTCGGTGCTCGACTACAGCGACATCCGCCCGCGCGAGCTGCCCGACAAGATGTTCAACAAGGACTACCTGAAGAAACTCAATTGATCGGATCAAGGGGAACGAGGGATGGGCGATGGGTCGAAGCCCTCCCCGCCCCGCTCACCGCCTCATTCCCCATCGCCCGTGCCTCATCCCTCAGAGACGTCGTAGCGCCTCCGCCACCGGCAGCCGCGACACCTTCGCCGCCGGCAGCAGCGCGGCGAGTACGGTCGCGGCCATGCCGATCGCCGCGGCCGTGGCGATCTCGGCCGGCACCACCCGGATCAGCGCCAGGTAGCCCTGGCTCGAGTTCGGCGGCGGCGGCATCGGGATGCCGACCGCGCTGATGCCGAACGCCAGCGCCACACCCAGCGCCGCACCCAGCGCCGCGCCAGCGAGCGCCGCGATCGCGTTCTCGAGCAGCAGCAGGCCGAACACCTCGCGGCGCCGGTTGCCGAGCGCGAGCAGCGTGCCGATCTCGCCGGTGCGCTCGAAGATGCTGATGTTGATGCTGTTCGACACCGACAGCGTCACCGCGACCAGGATGATCAGCTGCAGCACGCCGAACTGCGCGCGGTACAGGTCGACCGTCTTGCGGTAGAAATCGGCGAGCTCGTCCCAGGTCTTCAGCGCCAGACCGCGCCCGGCCAGCCTGCCTTCCAGCGCCGCCGCCGCCGCCGGGGTGGCGGTGGTGTCGTCGAGCGCGACGACCACGGTGTGCACCGCGCGCGTGTTCAGCGCCGCGCGCGCCGCCGCCAGCGGCAGGCGCAGCGCGCGCGCATCGTAGTCGATCGAGAAGCTGCGGAACACGCCGGCCACTTCGAGCTCGACGCTGTTGACCGCACCTTCGGGGGTGGCCAGCACCAGCGTGACGAAATCGCCCGGCCCGACGCCGAGCGTGCGCGCCAGCGCCTCGCCGAGTTCGGCCGCCGCACCGTCGCCGGGCGCGAGGCGGCGCCCCTCGAGCAGCGTGATGAAGCCGCCGACGTGGCGCTCCTTGTCCGGCTCGACGCCCTCGCCGAACACCGGCAGCTCGCCGCGGCCGTTGCTGAGCGTGCCGCTCAGGCTCAGCCGCGCCAGCGCTTCGCGCACCTGCGGCAGCGCCCGCACCTCGGCCATCAGCCGCTCGGGGTCGTCGATCATGTAGCCGTAGGGCTGGCGGGTGCGGTATTCGAAGTAGCCCGCGCGCGCGATCTGGATGTGGCCGAGCCCGGCCTGCACCGTGTTTTCGCGCAACTGCACCAGCACGTCGGCGACGAAACCGGCGCTGAGCACCAGGCTGGCGACGCCGACGGCGATCGCGCCGAGCGTCAGCGCGGTGCGGCCGAAGTGGCGCGCGAGGTTGCGGCAGGCGAACTTCAGCATCGATCGCTTTCCTTCAGCGGTTGTGACGCAGCGCGTCGACGACCACCAGCCGCGACGCCTTCCACGCCGGGTAGAGGCCGGACAGCGTGGTCGCGAGCACGCCGAGCAGCCAGGTCGACGCCGCGAGCTCGGGTGTGACGCGGATCGCGGCGACGAAGCCCTTGTCCATGCCCGGCGCCGGCGGCATCGGGATGCCGATCTCGGACGCCACCGCCGCCAGCACCACACCCAGCACCACGCCCAGCGTCGCGCCGACCAGCCCGAGCATCAGTGCCTCGAGCGCGAACAGCCGCAGGATGCCGCGCCGGCGCGTACCGAGCGCGCACAGCGTGCCGATCTCGCCGGTGCGCTCCATCACGTTCATCATCAGCGAATTCGAGATTCCGAGCACGATGATCAGCGCGACGATCAGCCGTACCACGTCGACCTGGCGCGCCAGCAGCGCGACCGACTTGTTGTAGAAGTCCGACAGGCGGTACCAGGGCACCGCCTCGAGCCCCGGCGCCTCGCGCGCCAGCGCCGCACCCAGCACGCCGAGCGCGGCATCGGTGCGCGCGGTGTCGTCGAGCAGCACCACCCAGCCGTGCACCCCGTCGACGCGCAGCAGCGCTTGCGCGAGCGCCAGCGGCACGCGCAGCGCGATGTCGTTGACCGCCTTGGTCGCGGTCGAGAACAGCCCGCGCACCGTCGGCTCCACGGCGTTGAAGCCGCCGCCTTCGGGCGTGGCCATCAGCACCAGGCGGTCGCCGGGCTTGACGCCGAGTGCCTCGGCCAGGCCGATGCCGACGATGACCTCCTGCGCATCGTCGGCGCTGAAGCCCTGGCCGGCGACGATGCGGTAGTCGACGCTGATCGCCGCCTCGCGGCTCGGCACCACGCCCTGGCCGAGGTAGGGCACGCTGATCTCGCCCGAGCTCGCCAGGCCGCTGAAGCCGAGCCGCGGCGTCACCGCCTTGCGGTGCGGCAGCTGCGCGAGCGCCGCGGGGGGTTGCGCCGGCAGCAGGAAGCCGAACGGATCGGCGGCACCGCGCACCAGGTAGTCCTGGCGCACCACCTGCAGGTGGCCGAGCTGGCCCTGGATCGCCGCTTCGCGCGTCGCCCACAGGATCCACTCGATGAAGCCGCCGGCGAGGATCAGCGCCACCGCACCGAAGCCGATCGCCGCCAGCGCGGTCGCGGTGCGCTTGCGCTGGCGCGCGAGGTTGCGCAGCGCGATCGACAGCTCGTAGGCGGCGAAGGCGTCGCGCCGTACGCGCGGCGGCGCCGGCCGGCGTCGCGGCAGTGCCACCGGCAGCGGACCGATCCAGTGCACCGGCGCTGCCGCGCCCGGCAGCGCGGCCAGCGCCGCCTCGAGCGCCTCGAGCTGCGGCGCACCGGGCAAGAGGCGCCGCGCCTGTGCCAGGTAGCGCAGCGCGCGCGTCTGATAGCCCTGGTCCCAGCCGGCGGCGCGCTGGTAGCCGATCAGCGCCTGCACCGCGCCGAGGTAGGGCTCGCCGCGCTCGGGCGCATCGCGCAGCACGTCTTCGAAGCTGCGCAGCGCCGGCAGCCATTCGCGCCGCTGCAGTTGCGCCTGGCCGCGTGCCCAGACCTGCGCCAGCTCGGGCGCTACCTCGCGCAGCGCCGCGGTGCGCCAGCGCAGCCAGGGCTCGGCCGGTTCGCGCCCGGTCAGCACCACATCGAGCCCCGGCAGCGCCCACCAGACCGCCGCCGCGGTCAGCGGCACGCCGAGCGCCAGCGGACCGGCCAGCCCGCGCCACTCGGGCGCTGCAGCGGCTGCG
>JBDHRG010000027.1:0-27056 GCA_039807445.1 Candidatus Competibacteraceae bacterium | reverse complement strand
GATCAAGGAAGTTTGGTATGACGAGTTCGCCCGCGCCAAGGCTGACGAGATCGCCCCCGAAGCGCGGCGCTCGGGCGGGAGACGCGGATGAATGAGCGGGTTGTCGTCCTGGATGCCTGCGCGCTGATCGCGGCCCAGCGAGGCGGGTTCGGGGCGGCACGTGCCACCCTTTACCACAGGACGCCTTCGATCGCGATGACTTCGACCGATGAAGGCCGGTCTTCTCGACACTGCCATCATGTCGTCTCCGATCAGCCGGCCAGTAGCCGGCGTGATGCTCGTGATGGTCATCGAGAGGCGTCTCTGAAAACGTGCTCGTTGTGCCAAACGAGGAACTGCTCCGACGGTAGGAATTTCTCCGGTGGATCGATCTTCGTGCCGTCCAACCGAATCAGCATCCGGGCCAACTCGTTGCTGCCGGCCTGCCCCAGCTCGGCCGACACGCGCATGCTCGAGTCCGACAGTACGGTGATCAAGCCCTGGTCGAAGGCACGATCGTGGATCGCGGATAAGCACAGGCCGTTCCTCGGGTTGAGCCGCTGCTCGGGATCGGCCGCCCAAGGGACGATGTGACTGGCGGTCAACAGTCGCGGCAGCGCCAGGCCGCTCATGCAGCATTTCGAGCCGTAGTTGGCCAAGACCGCCTTGCGGAAGAAGTCTTGACCGACCCGGACCTCGACGCTGGTCGGCCGGTTCACCGCGGAGTAGTCCTGTACCGCGCCAGCCTGCGTTGCGGTGTCGTAGCCCGCCTGTCGACGTAGACTCGCGAGCCGCTCAGCGGATTCGAGCGCGAGGTGCTCCCAATCCCGATGACACTCGTTCCAGACCTCCCGGTCTGCAGCCGAGGCGTTACCAAGGCCTTTCCGGCCGGAGGTCGTCACCGCGGGATCCAAGCTCGCGAAGTTGACGAGCTTCATCGCCACGGCACCGGGCGTACGCCCGATCAACTCGGCCAGCTCGACGATCTCGGGGTTCTTGGCGTGCAGCTTGCCGAAGGGCAGTTGGCAATAGAGGTGGAACGCGAGCCTCAGTTGCTCGTGCGTCCAGCGCCTACTGTCCGTGGTGCTCATGGGAGTGTCGTTTCCTCGCAGGCACTCAACCTCCACCCGTCGCCTTCAGGTCCGCCGGCGTGAAGCGCAGCGTGGTGTGCAGCGGCGCCAGCGGCTGGCTCAGCGTGGCGTCGCGGAAGGGGGTGACCTCGACCTTGTAGTCGGCGTCGGCCATGGGCCGGCGCAGCGGGCAGGTGAAGGTCTGGCGCGCCTGCGGCGCGATCTCCTTCAGCGAGGTGCAGCCGTCGGCGCCGTCGGGCGAGCGCACCCGCACCTGTGCCCAGACGGTCTGCGCCGAGGCGCTGGCCAGGGTGACGCCGAGCTCGGGGCGGCCGTCGCGGGTCGCGAACAGCCCGGCCTGCTCGAAGCCGACGATGCTCGCCGATGTCGCCGCGACGGGTTTCCCTTTGCCGCCGCCGAAAGGCAGCCACGAGCACGCACCCAGCGCCAGAGCCAGCGTCGCGGCGACGAGCCGGATGCCCGCCCGTCGGCCTCCATCGATCGTCATGCTCATGCTCCCCGGCGCTACCGTTGCGGCCACCACTATAGCGTGCGCGGCGGTGCGCGGGCTCCGTTCAGTCCGGATTCAGCCGGGCGGTCCAGCATGGGCGCATCGGAACCTCTGCGGGAGAGCCGCTATGCGCAAACCCTTCGATCGACTGCGGACCTGGCACTGGCTGCTCGCCGGCGGCGTCGGGCTGGCTTGGCTGGTCGACGAGCCCGAGGCCCTGCACGTGTACCTCGGTTACGGCGTCGTCGCGCTGCTGGCGCTGCGGCTCGCAGCCGGGCTGCTGCGGGCCCGGGGCTTCGCGCTCGCCAACCTGAGCCCGACGGTCGGCGGGCGGTTCCGGCGCCCCCTGCACCAGGGCGTCGGCAAGGCGCTGCTGCTCGGCATCGTGCTGAGCACGGCGCTGACTGCGGGCACCGGCCTGCTGATGGTCGACAATGGCCGTTACCTCGGGCTGGACGAGGGACGGGTCGCAAGCCGGCATCAGGCGCGCGAGCACGCGGCGCCGGAATGGCTCGAAGATGTGCACGAGTTCTTCGCCGACCTCGTGCTGATGCTGGCGGCGACGCACGGGGTCTACGTGCTGCTGATGCGTCGCGAGTTCGCGCTGCGCATGCTCCGCGGCGAAGCCGCGCCGGCGCGGAGCGCGGTGCAGTCCCTGCGCGGCTAGCGCCGCCGCCACACCAGCAGCCAGTAGGCCAGCAGCGTACTCGCGCCGGCGGCGGCGATGCAGGCGACCATCGGCAGCGGCGTGCCGTCGTGCAGATGGCCGACGGCGACGCCGGCGCTCGCGGCCAGCGCCATCTGCACGAAGCCGAACAGCGCCGAGGCCGCGCCGGCCATGCGCGGGTAGGGGCCGATCGCGCCGGCCATCGCCTGCGGCATCACGATGCCGACGCCGGTCATGAACACCACCATCGGCGCGACCACCGCGGCGACGTGATCGACCCCCGCCAGGTGCAGCGCGAGCATCGCGCCGCCGCCGAGCGCGGCCAGCCAGGCGCCGCGGATCAGCAGCCGGTCGACGCCCAGGCGCAGGCTCAGGCGACCGCCGGCGAGGGTGCCGAGCACGTAGCCGAGCGGTGCCCCCGCGGCGAAGAACCAGCCGAAGGCTTCGGCCGGGTAGCCGAAGTGGTCGATCACGACGAAGGACGAGCCCGAGATGAAGGCGAACAGGCCGGAGTAGACCAGGCTCGCCGCCAGCGTGTAGCCGAGGAAGCGGCCGTCGCGCAGCAGCTGCGCGTAGTTGCCCAGCATCCGCCCGGGGCGGAAGGCGTGCGGATCGGGCTGGCGGTTGGACTCGCCGACCCGCAGCGCCACCAGCGCCATCATCACCGCGCCGTAGGCGGCCAGCGACACGAAGATCGAGTGCCAGCCGAACCAGACCAGCAGGTAGCCGCCGAGCAGGGGCGCGATCGCCGGAGCCAGCGCCATCGCGCTGCCGATGTGCGACAGCACGCGCGCGGCGTGCTCGCGGCCGTGGATGTCGCGCACCACCGCGCGCCCGAGCACCGGTCCGGCGCTGCCGCCGACCGCCTGCAGGAAGCGGTAGACGATCAGCTCCTCGACCGAGGAGGCGAAGGCGCAGCCGAGACTCGCCAGCGTGAACAGCGCCATGCCGCCGAGGATCGCCGGCCGGCGGCCGAAGCGGTCCGACAGTGGCCCGTACACCAGCTGGGCGCAGGCGAAGCCGACCAGGAATACCGACAGCGTCAGCTGGATCCGGTCGACGCCGGCGGCGAAGACGCCGGTCAGCGTGGGCAGCGCGGCGAGGTACATGTCGGTCGACAGCGGACCGAGCGCGACGAGCGCGGCGAGCAGCAGCGTCATCGCGGTGGATTCGGGTTTGAGCATCGAGAAAAGTCCCGCAGAACAGTTGCGTGTGCAACGATTCTGCGGGAGGACAGAGGGAAGGGCAAGGCTGGCGGGCTGTCAGCCCTTCGGCCGGCGGTCGATCACGCGCCGGGCCTTGCCGACCGAGCGCTCGAGCTTGCCGGGCTCGAGCAGGTGGACCTTGGTCGAGATGCCGATGTAGGTCTTGATCGCGTGGCTCAGCTGTTGCGCCAGCTCGGCGGCGGCCCTGTCGCCGAGGCCGGCCAGGTCGGGGCGCGGTTCGACCAGCACGTCGAGCTTGTCGAGGTGGCCGTGGCGCGAGACTTCGAGCTGGTAGTTCGGCGTCAGCTGCGGAATCTTCAGCAGCAGTTCCTCGATCTGCGAGGGGAACACGTTGACGCCGCGGATGATCAGCATGTCGTCCGAGCGGCCGGTGATCTTGTCGATGCGGCGCATCGGGCGCGCGGTGCCCGGCAGCAGGCGCGTCAGGTCGCGGGTGCGGTAGCGGATGATCGGGAACGCCTCCTTCGACAGCGAGGTGAACACCATCTCGCCGTACTCGCCGTCGGGCAGCACTTCGCCGGTCTGCGGGTCGATGATCTCGGGGTAGAAGTGGTCTTCCCAGACGTGCGGGCCGTCCTTGGTCTCGACGCACTCGTTGGCCACCCCCGGGCCCATCACTTCGGACAGGCCGTAGATGTCGACCGCGTCGATGGCGAAGCGCGCCTCGATGTCGGCGCGCATCGCACCGGTCCACGGCTCGGCACCGAAGATGCCGATGCGCAGCGACGTTTCGGCCGGGTCGATCCCCTGGCGCATGAACTCTTCGGCGATGGTCAGCATGTACGACGGCGTGACCATGATGATGTCGGGCTTGAAGTCCATGATCAGCTGGACCTGCTTCTCGGTCTGGCCGCCGGACATCGGGATCACGGTGCAGCCCAGGCGCTCGGCGCCGTAGTGCGCGCCGAGGCCGCCGGTGAACAGGCCGTAGCCGTAGGCGATGTGGCACTTGTCGCCCGGCTTGCCGCCGGCGGCGCGGATCGAGCGCGCGACCAGACCGGCCCAGGTATCGATGTCGTTCCTGGTGTAGCCGACCACCGTCGGCTTGCCGGTGGTGCCGCTGGAGGCGTGCACGCGTGCGACCTGCTCCATCGGCACCGCGAACAGGCCGAAAGGATAATTGTCGCGCAGGTCCTGCTTGCTCGTGAACGGGAACCTGGCCAGGTCGGCGAGCGAGCTGATGTCGTCCGGATGCACGCCGGCGGCTTCGCACTTGGCGCGGTAGTGCCGGACGTTGTCGTAGGTGTGGCGGACCGACCACTTCAGCCGCTCGAGCTGGTGGGCGCGCAACTCGTCGATGCTGGCGCGCTCCATCGGGTCGAGGGTCTCGGGGCGCGGGGGCTGGTTACGCATCGGGGATCTCCGGAGGTGATTGTCTTTTAGTGAGGAGCTAGGAGCTAGGAGCTAGGAGCTAGGAGCTAGGAGCTAGGCACGAGAAGGGAGGCGCGGGTGGATACTCGCGCCTCGTTCCCCGCGTCTCGTGCCTCGGGTTCAGACCCGTTCGATGATCATCGCGATGCCCTGACCGACGCCGATGCACATGGTGCACAGCGCGTAGCGGCCCTGGCGGCGATGCAGCTCGTACAGGGCGGTGGTCACCAGCCGTGCGCCCGAAGCGCCGAGCGGGTGGCCGATCGCGATCGCACCGCCGTTGGGGTTGACGTGTTCGGCGTCGTCGGGCAAGCCCAGATCGCGCGTCACGGCCAGCGCCTGCGCGGCGAAGGCTTCGTTGAGCTCGATCACGTCCATCTGCTCGAGCCGCAGCCCGGTCTGCGCCAGCACCTTGCGCGCCGCCGGCGCCGGGCCGAAGCCCATGATCCGCGGTGCCACGCCGGCCACCGCCATGCCGACCACGCGCGCCTTCGGGGCGAGGCCGTGGCTCAGTGCCGCCTTTTCGGACGCCAGCAGCAGTGCGCAGGCGCCGTCGTTGACGCCCGAGGCGTTGCCGGCGGTGACGGTCCTGTCGGGGCCGTTGACGCCCTTGAGCTTCGCCAGCGCCTCGAGCGTGGTGTCGGGCCGCGGGTGCTCGTCGGTGGTGAAGTGGCGCGGCTCGCCGCCCTTCTTCAGCGGCGGCAGCTCGACCGGGACGATCTCGTCATTGAACTTGCCGGCGGCGTGCGCCGCGGCCCAGCGGCGCTGGCTGCGCAGCGCGAAGGCGTCCTGGTCGGCGCGGGCGATGCCGAAATCCTCGGCGACGTTGTCGGCGGTCTCGGGCATCGAGTGCGTGCCGTACAGCGCCTTCATCCGCGGGTTGACGAAGCGCCAGCCGATCGTGGTGTCGAAGATCTCGGCCGTGCGCGCGAACGCGGTCTCGGCCTTGCCCAGCACGAACGGGGCGCGGCTCATGCTCTCGACGCCGCCGGCGAGCATCAGTTCGGCTTCATTGGCCTTGATCGCGCGCGCGGCGATGCCGGTGGCGTCGAGGCTCGAGCCGCACAGGCGGTTGACCGTGGTGCCGGGCAGCTCGACCGGCAGCCCGGCGAGCAGCGCCGACATGCGCGCGACGTTGCGGTTGTCCTCGCCGGCCTGGTTGGCGCAGCCGTAGATCACGTCGTCGACCAGGCGCCAGTCGAGCTGGGGGTGGCGCGCCATCAGGGCGCGCAAAGGCAGCGCACCGAGCTCGTCGGCGCGGATGCCGGCCAGCGCGCCGCCATAGCGGCCGAACGGCGTGCGGATGGCGTCGCAGATGAATGCGTCTCTCATGCGGGGATCTCCAGATGGGGCACCACTTCGCCCTTGATGCGGTAGGACTTGCCCCGGAACAGGGCGATCAGCTTGCCGTCCTGGCCGGTGACGGTGATGTCGTAGACGCCGGTGCGCCCCGAGGCGGCACGCTCGCGCGCCTCGGCGATCAGCACCTCGCCGAGCTTCGCCGGGGCGACGAATTCGATGCTGCAGCCGGACGCGACCGTGACCTGGTTGTAGGCGTTGCAGGCGTAGGCGAAGGCGGTGTCGGCCAGCGTGAAGATCATGCCGCCGTGGCAGATGTCGTGGCCGTTGACCATGTCCCTGCGCACCGGCATGGTCATCTTCGCGTAGCCCGGCGCCACGTCGGCGAGCGCGATCTCGTGCGCCTGCGCGCACCAGTCGCGCTCGTACATCGCCCGGCCGCAGGCTGCGGCGACGTGCTGCGCCTGCGCCGGCGTGAGGGCAGGGTGGTGCTCAGCCATGGAAGTTCCTCCCGGCATGGACGTGGCGGCGCAGCAGCGCCGAGGCGCGGTAGCGGTCTTCGCCGTAGTGGCGGGCGAGGTGGTCGAGCACGGTGAGCACGCGCGGCAGGCCGATCGCATCGGCCCAGGCCAGCGGGCCGCGCGGGTAGTTGACGCCGCCCTGCATCGCGACGTCGACGGCATCACACGAGCACACCCCCTGGTTGACCGCATCCGCCCCTTCGCTGGCGAGCATCGCCACGGTGCGCAGCACCGCCAGCCCCGGCACGTCGTCGAGCTGCGAGGACGCGATGCCGGCGGCGCGCAGCAGCCCGGCCGCGGCCAGGACCGCCTCGGGCGCGGCCTGGTCGGCGGCGGCGAGCGCGAGCCGCGTCACCGTCGCATAGTCGAGCGCCAGGTCGAACAGCACCAGGTTGGCGATGCCCTCGGCGGCGGCGCGTTCGGTGGCGCTGCGGCCGTCGGACAGCGCCAGCGCTACCTCACCGAGGCGGATCAGCCCCGGGCCGTCGGTGCGCGTGATGGCGATGCCGGCAGCGGTGATGCGCGCCAGCAGCGGTTCGGCGGGCCCCAGATCGCCCTCGACGCGGATCGCGTCCGGCGCCGGGGCGGCGGCGAGCGTCGCCGGCTGCGGCTCGTCGGCGCCTTCGGCGTAGCCGTAGAAACCGCGCCCGGACTTGCGGCCGAGGAAGCCGGCGTCGACCAGCTCCTTCTGGATCAGGCTCGGGCTGAAGCGCGAGTCGTGGTAATAGGCGGCGAACACCGAGCAGGTCACCGCGTAGTTGACGTCGTGGCCGATCAGGTCCATCAGCTCGAATGGCCCCATGCGGAAGCCGCCGGCTTCGCGCATCAGCGCGTCGAGCGTCGCGACCTCGGCCGCGCCTTCCTGCAGCAGGCGCAGCGCCTCGGCGTAGTACGGCCGGGCGACGCGGTTGACGATGAAGCCCGGGGTCGACTTCGCGTGCACCGGCGCCTTGCCCCAGGCCCGGCAGGTGTCGAACACGGCGTCGGCGACGGGCTTCGCGCTCGCCAGCCCCGAGATCACTTCGACCAGCTTCATCAGCGGCGCCGGGTTGAAGAAGTGCATGCCGACCAGGCGCTCGGGGCGCGCGAGGGTCGCGCCGATCGCGGTCACCGAGATGCTCGAGGTGTTGGTGGCGAGAATCGTGTCCGCGCGCACGATGGCCTCGAGCCGGGCGAACAGCTCGCGCTTGACCTCGAGCCTTTCGACGATCGCCTCGATCACCAGCCCGGCGGGGGCGAGCTCCTCGAGTGCGGTGCAGACGCGGATGCGGCCGACGATGGCCTCGGCCTCGGCCGGGCTCAGCTTGCCCTTGTCGGCGAGCTTGCCGAGCGCCTTGGCGATGCCGGCGGCGCCCCTGTCGGCGGCGCCCTCGAAGGCGTCGAACAGCAGCACCGGGTGGCCGGCCTGGGCGGCGACCTGGGCGATGCCGGCGCCCATGGTGCCGGCGCCGATCACCGCGACGGGGGTGTTCGTGTCCAGTGCCGCCATCTCAGCGCCCCTTGAACTGCGGCTGGCGCTTGTCGATGAACGCGGCCACGCCTTCGCGGTAGTCCTCGGTACGCCCGGCCAGGCGCTGGAAGTCGCGCTCGAGGTCGAGCTGCTGGTCGAGGTTGTGCTGGTGCGAGGCGTTCAGCGCACGCTTGATCAGCGCGAGCCCCGCGGTCGGCTGGCTCGCCAGGTGCGTGGCGGTCGCGAGCGCGGTGTCGAGCAGCTTGTCGTCGTCGACGCACTGCCAGATCAGCCCCCATTGTTCTGCCCGCTCGGCCGGCAGCTTGTCGCCGAGCATCGCCAGTGCGGTGGCGCGCGCGCTGCCGACCAGCCGCGGCAGGAACCAGGTGCCGCCCGAGTCGGGCACCAGGCCGATCTTGCAGAAGGCCTGGATGAAGCTCGCCGAGCGCGCCGCGAACACGATGTCGCAGGCCAGCGCCAGGTTGGCGCCGGCGCCGGCGGCCACCCCGTTGACCGCGGCGATCACCGGCAGCTCGAGGGTGCGCAGCGTGCGGATCAAGGGGTTGTAGCCCTTCTCGATCGACAGCCCGAGGTCGGGCATCGCTTCGCCAGGGGCGACGTTGCGGTCCTGGAGATCCTGCCCGGCGCAGAAGCCGCGTCCGGCACCGGTGATCAGCAGCGCGCGTGCGCCGCCCTTGGCGACCCGTTTCAGCGCGTCGCGCACCTCTTCGTGCATCTTCGGATTGAAGCTGTTGAGGCGCTCGGGGCGGTTCAGCGTCAGCACCGCGACGGCGTCGTCGCGGATCTCGAACTGGATGGTTTCGAACTCGGAGGTGCTCATCGGTTCAGCGTCCGTGGAAGTGGGGTTGGCGCTTGTCGACGAAGGCGGCGATGCCTTCGCGGCGGTCTTCGGTGGCGGCCAGCAGCGCGAAAGCCTTGCGCTCGGCATCGAGCGCGCCCTCGAGCGGCAGTTCGTAGCTCTTCAGCACGCATTCCTTGGCCAGGCGCAGTGCCAGCGGCGGCTTGGCGGCGATGGTGCGCGCCAGCGCCAGCGCGCGCTCGAGCGTCAGCTCGGGCACGGCGACCTCGGCGATCAGGCCCGAAGCCAGCGCGACGGCCGCGTCGATGAACTCGCCGCTCAGCACCAGCTTCATCGCCAGCGGCTTGCCGACGCTGCGCACCAGGCGCTGCGTGCCGCCGGCGCCGGGGATGATGCCGAGGTTGATCTCGGGCTGGCCGAACTTCGCGTCGCTGCCGGCGATGACGATGTCGGCGTGCATCATCAGCTCGCAGCCGCCGCCGAGCGCGTAGCCGTTGACCGCGGCGATCAGCGGCTTGGGGAAGGCGCGGATCGCGCGCCAGTACTCGGGCCGTCGGTCGTTCAGCACGCCGATCGCATCGAGCGCCGCCATCTCCTTGATGTCGGCGCCGGCGGCGAACACCTTCGGTCCGCCGCTGATCACCACGCAGCGCACCTCGGCGTCGTCGGCGGCGGCCCCCAGGGCTTCGGCCAGCTCGGCGAGGAGCCGGGTGCGCAGCGCGTTGAGCGCGTCGGGGCGGTGGAGCGTGATCAGCAGCACCCCGGCTTCGGGCGGCTGCACGCGGATGTCGTCGTAGCTCTCCATGATCCTGAGGGGTCCTCCAGGCGCGTGTTCCTCGATGTGATACAGGGACAGGCGTTTTCGACACTCGGACTGTCAGATCCGGCCGGTCCGGCCGGAGGCAGTCGGGTTCCAGAAATGGCTTGGCGCCTCGGCTCGTCCCCATCACATCCCGATCGCCCAAAAGAGATACAAAATTTTTGTTATGAGTCGCTCTTTGGGTATCACGAATATTGAGGTATGTTAGTGGCCGGAGTCAATCCAGATCATTGACAAGCGGCCTGCGATGCCATCCGGCCCTGCGGGATAAGGGCAAGCCTAGACCAGCCGCGCCCCAGACGGGCGCGGACCTCGCCGAAGCGCGTCGGCGCCGGCCCCGCTCGCCGTATCACGTCGCGGCGCTCGAACTGCTTGAATTGATGCGTGCGCAGCCAGCACGTCCGAACAACCAGCCGAAGGAAGCACGAGCCATGACCCATCCGTTCCACGAGCGCCATCGCGAAACCCTGAACCGCGCGCTGCAGGCGATCCGCAGCCGCGAATACTGGAGTGCCTACCCGGAGATGCCGAGCGGCAAGGTCTACGGCGACAGCGCCAACGACGACGGCAAGACCGCGTTCGAGGCGCACCTGAACCGGCCCTTCGAGCTCGACCAGCCGGGCACCACGGGCCGGGTCGGGCGCGAGCGCTCGCCGTACGGCTTCGACCTCGGCGTCAGCTATCCGAAATGCGATGTCGACGTGCTGCTGCCGGCGATGCAGGCGGCGATGCCGGCCTGGCGCAAGGCCGGCCCCGAGGCGCGCGCCGGCGTCTGCCTCGAAATCCTCGAGCGTCTGAACAGGAACAGCTTCGAAATCGCCTACGCGGTGATGCACACCACCGGCCAAGCCTTCATGATGGCGTTCCAGGCCGGCGGCCCGCACGCGCAGGACCGCGGGCTCGAGGCGGTCGCCTACGCCTACCGCGCGATGACCGAGCAGGTCGAGGCCGGACGCTGGGAAAAGCCCCAGGGCAAGGCCGATCCGCTGGTGATGGAAAAGACCTTCACCGTGATGCCGCGCGGCGTCGGCCTGGTGATCGGCTGCTGCACCTTCCCGACCTGGAACGGCTACCCGGGGCTGTTCGCGAGCCTCGCCACCGGCAACGCGGTGCTGCTCAAGCCGCACGCCGGCGCGGTGCTGCCGATGGCGATCACCGCCAGGGTCTGCCGCGAAGTGCTGGCCGAGGCCGGCTTCGATCCGAACCTGGTCGCGATCGCGGTCAACGAGCCGGGCGACCCGCTGGCCTCGAAGCTCGCGCTGCGCCCCGAAGTCAGGATCATCGACTTCACCGGTTCGTCGACCAACGGCGAGTGGCTCGAGCACAACGCCAAGCAGGCCGCGGTGTTCACCGAGAAGGCCGGCGTCAACACCGTGGTCATCGACTCGACGGCCGACTTCAAGGGGCTGGTGCGCAACCTGAGCTTTTCGCTGGCGCTGTACTCGGGGCAGATGTGCACCGCGCCGCAGAACCTCTACATCCCGCGCGGCGGCATCGCGACCGAGGACGGTCACAAGAGCTTCGACGAGGTCGCACAGGCGCTCGCCACGGGCGTCGACAAGCTGCTCGGCGACACCGCGCGCGCGGTCGAGGTGCTCGGCGCGATCCAGAACGACGGCGTCGCCAGGCGCATCGACGCGGCGCATGGCCTCGGCGAAGTGGTGCTGGCGTCGAAGGCGATCGCGCACCCGCAGTTCCCCGACGCGACCGTGCGCACGCCGGTGCTGGTCAAGCTCGACGCGGCCAGGGACGAGGCGGTGTTCAGCCATGAGCACTTCGGCCCGATCGCGTTCGCGATCGCCACCGACGACACCGCGCACTCGATCGCGCTCGCCAACCGCATCATCAAGGTCCACGGCGCGCTGACCGCGTCGATCTACTCGGCCGACGAGACGGTGCTCGAGGACATGCGCGAAGCGATGCTCGACGCCGGTGTGGCGCTGTCGGAGAACCTGACCGGCGGCGTGTTCGTGAACCAGTCGGCGGCGTTCTCCGACTTCCACGGCACCGGCGCCAACCCGGCCGCCAACGCCGCGCTGAGCGACTCGGCCTTCGTCGCCAGCCGCTTCCGCGTGGTGCAGAGCCGGCGACACGCCTGACGAAACGGCAATGAGTGATGGGGAATGGGGGATGGGGAAAGCCCCCGTCCCCTTTCCCATACCTCATTACCCATTCCCCCTCACAACGAGCGGAGCGAGCCATGCCCTGCTACGAAATCGACGGCATCCGCCCGGTGGTGGATCCGAGCGCCTACGTCCATCCCACGGCGGTGCTGATCGGCGACGTCATCGTCGGGCCACGCTGCTACGTCGGCCCGGCCGCGTGCCTCAGAGGCGACTTCGGCCGGCTGGTGCTCGAGGAGGGCGCCAACCTGCAGGACACCTGCGTGATGCACGGCTTCCCCGGCACCGACACCGTGATCGAGGTCGACGGCCATGTCGGCCACGGTGCGGTGCTGCACGGCTGCCGCGTCAAGCGCAACGCGATGGTCGGCATGAACGCGGTGATCATGGACGGCGCGGTGGTCGGCGAGAGCGCGATCGTCGCGGCGATGGCCTTCGTCAAGGCCAAGGCCGAGATCCCGCCGCGCAGCCTCGCCGTCGGCAGCCCGGCGCGCGTGGTCCGCGCCCTCTCCGACGAGGAGATCGCCTGGAAGAGCGCCGGAACCCGCACCTACCAGGAGCTGACCCGGCGCAGCCTCGCCAGCCTGCGCGAATGCGCGCCGCTGACCGCGGTCGAGCCCGACCGGCCCTACCTCGATGTCGAAAGCGAACCGCCGCTGGCCGAGGCCCGGCAGAAGTTCGGTGACTGACGCCGAGGGTCTCCGAACCAGCAGAGGCGCAGATTGTAGAGTGGGCAGCTCGCTGCCCACCGCTGCGGTGGGCGGCGTCGGAAAGTTTTCCGTGGAGGAGCGATGGAGTACGACAACATCCTGGTCGAGACCCGCGACGGCGGGGTCGGCCTGATCACGCTGAACCGTCCGCAGGCGCTGAACGCGCTGTCGGCCGCGCTGGTGCGCGAGCTCGGCCAGGCGCTCGCCGGCTTCGAGCACGACGAGGCGGTCGGCGCCGTGGTGATCACCGGCGGACCCAGGGTCTTCGCCGCCGGCGCCGACATCAGGGACATGGAAGACAAGGGCTACGTCGACCTGTTCCTCGCCGACTTCCCGAACGTGCGCGGCGACGCCTGGCCGGTGCTGGCGACGATGCGCAAGCCGGTGATCGCCGCGGTCGCCGGTTTTTGCCTCGGCGGCGGCTGCGAGCTGGCGATGGCGTGCGACTTCATCCTCGCCGCCGACACCGCCAAATTCGGTCAGCCCGAGATCGCGATCGGCACCATGCCCGGCGCCGGCGGCACGCAGCGGCTGACGCGGCTGGTCGGCAAGTCCAAGGCGATGGAGCTGTGCCTGACCGGACGGATGATGGATGCCGCCGAGGCCGAGCGCGCCGGGCTGGTCAGCCGCGTGCTGGTGCCCGAACTGCTGCTCGAGGAAGCGGTGAAGACCGCGGCGACGATCGCCGCGCTGTCGCGCCCGGCGGTGTTCGCGGTCAAGGAGGCGGTCAACGTCGCCTGCGAGACCAGCCTCGCCGAGGGCCTGCGCTTCGAGCGCCGCGCCTTCGAAGCCACCTTCGCGCTCGAAGACCGCGCCGAAGGCATGAAGGCTTTCGTCGAGAAGCGCAAGCCGGTATTCAAGAACCGCTGATGCTCATCGGGCGCCGGTGGCGGGACGGACCGCCGGCGCTGTCATGACAACGACGACGATCCGTCTGCCGCCGACAGGAGAGAAACCGATGAACCGCACCCTTTGCAAGGCGCTGCGGCTGGTGCCGCTCGCGCTGTGCGCCGCCACCACCCATGCCGCCGACGAGGCGGTCACGCTCAAGCGCGACCGCTGGGGCGTGCCGCACGTCTACGCCGACAGCGCTTTCGGCCTGTTCTACGGCTACGGCTACGCCGTCGCCCAGGACCGGCTGTTCCAGATGGAGATGGCCCGGCGCAGCACGCAGGGGCGCGTCGCCGAGGTGCTCGGCGACAAGTTCGTCGACTACGACCGCAAGACCCGCGCCAACTACGACCCGGCGGCGATCGCCGCGCAGCTCGCCGCGCTACCCGACGATGACCGCGCGGTGCTCGAGGGCTACGCCGCCGGCTTCAACGCCTGGCTGAAGGCGATCGAGGCGAAGTCCGATGCGCTGCTGCCGAAACAGTTCACGGATCTCGGCTTCGCGCCGGCGGCGTGGACCGCGTTCGACGTGGCGATGGTGTTCGTCGGCACCATGGGCAACCGCTTCGGCGACTTCAACACCGAGATCGAGAACCAGGCGCTCCTGAACGCGCTGGTCGCCCGGCACGGCGAGGCCAAGGGCCGTGCCCTGTTCGACACGCTGCTGCCGCCCGATACCCCGGGTGCGCCGACCACGATCCCGGCCAGCGACTGGAGCGGCCGCGTCGCCCCGGCCAAGGCGGCGGCTTCGGCTTCGCCGGTGCAACCGGTGTCGGAGCGGGTGCTCGCCGACATCCGCCGCCTGCCACTGGGGCGCGACGGCGCGCTGAAGGATCTGCCGCCGGTCGCGGTGCAGGCCTGGCTCGACGCCGAGTTCGCCGCCTGGGGCCTGTCCGGCAGCGCCGGCTACCCGAGCACCAGCAACATGGTCGTGCTCGGCCCGAACAAGGTCTCGGGCGCCAAGGCGATCCTCAACAACGGCCCGCAGTTCGGCTGGTTCAACCCCGCCTATACGTACTCGATCGGGCTGCACGGCGCCGGCTTCGACATCGTCGGCAACACCGCCTTCGCCTACCCGGCGGTGATGTTCGGCCACAACGGCCGCATCGCCTGGGGCAGCACCTGGGGCGCGGCCGACAACGTCGACATCTACCGCGAGGCGCTGAACCCCGACAACCCGCGCGAATACCGCCTCGACGGCGTCTGGGTGCCGATGGAGTCGCGCACCGAGACGATTCGCGTCAAGGGCGGTGCGCCGGTCACCCTGGAGGTGCTGAAGACCGTGCACGGACTGGTCATGTCGGTCGACGCCAAGGCCGGGGTCGCCTACGCCAAGAAGCGCGCCTGGGCCGGGCGCGAGCTCGACACGCTGTTCGGCTGGCTGCGCCAGGGCCAGGCGCAGAGCTTCGACCAATGGAAGGCGCAGGCCGCGCGCAGCGCCTTCAACATCAACTTCTATTACGCCGACCGCGACGGCAACATCGGCTACGCGCTGACCGGGACCTACCCGGAGCGCCGCCACGACGGCCGCCTGCCGGCGCCCGGCACCGGCGAGGCCGAGTGGGTGCGGATCAAGCCCTTCGCCGAGAACCCGCAGGTGCTCAATCCGAGCTCGGGCTACATCGTCAACTGGAACAACAAGCCGGGCGATGCGCCGCTCGGCACCGGGCTGTACTACTACGCCTGGACCCACGCCGATCGCATCGAGGTGCTGAGCGGGCTGATCGACGCCAGGCCGCGCTTCGACGCCGACGCCTCGTGGCGGCTGATGATGGAGGCGGCGCTGGTCGACGTGAACGCGAAGTACTTCGTGCCGGCGATCAATGATGCTACTGCCGCGCTGCCCGAAGGCGACCCGCTGAGGCAGGCCGCCGCGATCCTGAAAGGCTGGGACCGCGTCGCCCGCGACGCCGACCGCGACGGTCGCTACGACGGCGCGGCGCCGGCGATCCTGCAGACCTGGCTGCCGCTGATGCTCGAGCGCGTGTACGCCGACGACGTGCCGGCCGAATTCCTGAAATGGTACGCCTCGGCCGGCTACCCGAGCCCCGAGTCGCCGATGCGCGGCAGCCTGAACCTGCAGATCGGCACCAAGGTGCTGGTCGAGGCGCTGCTGGCGCGACGCGAGAACCGCACGCTGCCCTACGATCCGCTGAACGGCACCGACCCCGGAGCGCTGATCCGCGACACGCTCGCCGCTGCGCTCGACAAGCTGGCCAAGGCGCAAGGGCCGGACATGGCGAAGTGGTCGGCGCCGACCGTGCCGCAGGTGTTCTTCGCCAGCAACTTCATGGGCGTACCGCAGGCCGGCGCCGACGAGGAGGCGCGCACCCGGATCGCGCAGAACCGCGGCACCGAGAACAACCGTGTCGTGTTCGCCGAGGGCGGCGTGACCGCGGTCGAGGTCGTCGCCCCCGGTCAGAGCGGCTTCGTCGCGCCCGACGGCACCCGCTCGCCGCACTACCAGGACCAGCTCGAGCTCTACGAGGACGAGGGCCACAAGCCGGTGTGGTTCGATGCCGGCGACGTCGACGCCAACCTCGAGTCGAAGACGGTGCTGAGCGTCAAGCGCTGAGCGATCACTGCGCCAGGCGCAGCGCCACGATGCCGACCACGATGCCGGCGGCGGCGATCAGTCGCCGCCGTCCGAAGGACTCGGCCAAGAGGCGCGTGCCGATCAGCGCCGCTCGCAGCACGCTGGTTTCGCGCAGCGCCGCGACCAGTGCCATCGGCGCGTGTTCGAGCGCGTACACCACGGCTGCAAGCGCGGCGTTTTGCGATCGGTAATCCATCTGTAAATCCGTCCGACATAGCATGCCGCGTGGCAAGGCCCCAGTTACCGCTGTTGCTTCGGACTCAGGCCTCACTATTTTGAAGGCTCTGCAGCAGAGGAGGAGACCATGCAATATCGCGAGGCTATCGGCGACTGGCGCATCGACGCGAACGGCTATGTCGGCAGATTGCAGTTCTGGATGACGGGGGGTGCCGCCGCCGGGCGCTTGTGGCTGGATGCGCACCAGGTCTGGGAATCGCTCACCGCGGTCGGATTCAACACCGGCACCGACGAACTGGCTTTCACCCGCGGCACCCAGCGCTACACCGGCAAGCTCGCCTTCGATACCCTGCGCGGCCAGTTCGTCGACGGCGGCAGCACCTATTCCTGGCACGCGGAGCGGGCCTGGCCGGCCGAAACCCGTCAGGAGAGCACTCGGCCGCGCGTGCACTTCCTGACCGCGCGGCCGGGTGCGCCGACCTCGCCGCGCGTCCTGGTCCTGGTCGAAGAGCGGTTGCTGGGCCCGCTCCTCGCCGCCTCCGGCGGCGGCGGATCGCCCTTCACGCGCTGGCTCGACGACCTCCAGAACGAAGGCTGGGACGCCTACGCGTACACCTACGACGTTCGCAGCGACGAAACCGGCGAACGCGGGCACCGCCACCTTCCCTCGGAGTTGCTGCAGCTCTATCGCTACATCCGCGAATTCTACTTTGCCGGCGGAGCGCGCCTGAGCGGCGTCGTCCTCGTCGGTGACTTTCCGGCCGCGGGCATCTGCACCTTCAACGACCTGCCCGGGGGCGGACAGGGAGAGCTGGACTACTTCTGCGTGGATGCGATGCTCGCCGATCCCTTCGGCTACTGGGAGTGGATGCCCCTCGCGCCGATGGTGCCGCCGGGAAGCCCCCAGGTGCTGCGTCTGCCCTACGATCAAGAGTTGCCGCCGAACTTCGCGCTCTATCCGCGTACCCAGTGGAGCGCTCCCGGTTTCGTGCTGATGCGGCGGGCCGAAGTGCACCACTCGCAACGCGACCCGACTCGGTACGGCGCCGACCCGAAATACTGGATCGGGCGCATCGGCGTGTCGCAGGCAGCCTGGCGCACGGGCCCCCAGGGCTGGGAGTGGTCGGAAACCGAGGAGATCCGGCTGCTGATCGACTTCTTCAACCGCAACCACGCCCACCGCACCGCCCCGCGCACCCGGCGCGGCTACATCTTCCTCGACAAGGACTTCGCCGGCGGCTGGCAGGCCGAGCGCACCAAGATGTCGGCCGCCGTTCCCGCTGCCAACATCACGGTGCACGCGGATACGGCAGCCTTCGCCGCCAGTCAGAAGGCGAGCATCGCCAACTACGTCGCATCGTTCCAGCAGGAGTACCTGATCTGCCAGTACGTGATGCACAGCGACTGGCTCAACCACTACTTCGCGGCGGAGTCGGGACAGGACACGTTTCCGGTCGGCTTTCCCGCCACCTACACCAGCCCGGGCAGCGGTTCGTCGATCTCGATCCTGCCCAGCGGGAGCGTCAAGGAGGCCCACATCCTCGCCGTGCCGAACAAGAACGCGCTTTCGCGCTTCTATCTGCTCGGGGGCTGCGATGTGGCGAAGATCCTGTTCCGGCCCCAGTTCCTCGTCGACGGGGAGAAGACCTCCCCGGCGACGCCGCTCAACCGGCAGTACGGCGCGCACATGCTCGGCACCGCCTACCTCGCCCATGCGAAAGGACTGGTCGTGCTCGCCCACAACGTCACCAATCCGCCGGGCGATTACACGGTGCTGTTCCAGACCCTGCAGCAGAACAAGCCCTTCGGCGAAGCGGTGCTCGCGCTGATGCGGGCGGAGAACGCCGCGAATCTGCCGCACTATCGCAACGTCGTCTTGGGCGATCCGACCCTCAAGCTGAGCTACTGAGCGGCGTTCTTGCCGCTGCAGCCCATGACGCCAGGGAAAACCGACTGGACCGGAGGATTCCGCATGGACTTTCGCCGCTTGTCCGGATGGCCGGGTATCTTGGCCCTGCTGCTCGCCGGCGCCGCCCAGGCCGGCTTCGTCTACGATCAGCTCCTGGCGCGTGACCCGGCGCGTTCCCGCTCGGACGACCGCCGCTACGCCCTCTATATCCCTTCCGGCTACGACGGCCAGGAAGCCGTGCCGCTGGTGCTCGCGGTGCACGGCTGCCATCAGACCGATCGGATGGTGGCCGACAAGTCGCGCCTCGAGGAGGTCGCCGAGCGCGAGGGCTTCATCGTCGCCTATCCCTACATCGCCCGCAGCGACGCGCCCGGCGAGACCAACGACGAGGGCGGGCGCAACCCCCGCTGCTGGGGGTTCTGGTTCGCCGACGAGATCCACCGCGGCGGCGGCGAGGTCGGCGATCTGGCCCGGCTGGTCGAAAAGCTCGGAGTCGATTACCGGATCGATCCGCGCCGAACTCGCCTGGGCCTTCTTCATCGAGCACCCGATGCCGAAGGACGACGGTAGACCGACGGTGCGCTGCCAGGAGCCCGCCGTTTCCGAGAGCAGCGTCACCTTGAGCTGCGCCGGAAGCGACGACGGAAGCATCGCCGGCTATCGCGTGGTCTTGGCGGGCCCGTCGCCGACGGACGAAACGCTCGCGGGAGGGCCGAACTTCACCAAGCGCTACGCCGGGCTGGCGGCGGGCGATTACACGGCGACCGTCACCGCCACCGACGACCAGGGCAAGACCTCGGACCCCGCCGGCAGCCGCTTCAGGATCGGACCTCCGACGGTCTGCATCACCGACAGCAACTGGCAGCACGTCGCCAGCGACCGGGCCGATGCCTGCGGCTGGTTCTGGCTCAGCGCTTGCGCCGCCGGCTCCGGCGACGATCTGGGTGCGCTGTGGAGCCGCTCCAGCCTCAGCCAGCGCGGCCCGGGGCACTGGATCAGGGTGGAGCGCTGTCCGTGAGCCTCGCCCCGTCGCAATGCGCGCAAAATGCCTGGAATCGGCATCAGCGCGCCCAGTTCAGCAGCGCGACGCCGGCGACCACACCGGCGGCGGCGAGCAGGCGGCGCGCACCGAGCGGCTCGGCGAGCAGGCGCGTGCCGATCAGCGTCGCCAGCAGCACGCTGGTTTCGCGCAGCGCGGCGACCAGCGCCATCGGTGCGCGTGACAGCGCGAATACCACCAGCGCGTAGGCGGCGAAGGCGCAGGCGCCGCCGATCAGCCCGCCGCGCCAGCTCGTACCCAGTCGCCGCCACAACGCCGGGCCGTGCCACCGGCGCGCATGCAGCAGCAGCGGCAGCGGGTCGAGCACGAACAGCCAGGCGATGTAGCCGAGCGCGTCGCCCGCGGCGCGCACGCCGAGGCCGTCGATCACCGTGTAGGCGGCGATGCACGCGCCGCAGGCCAGCGCGCACAGCGTCGCGCGCGCCGAGCCGCGCCCGGCCAGCAGCAGTACGCTGGTGCAGATCAGCGCCGCCGCGACGAGGCCACCCGCGCCCGGCCACTCGCCAGCGAAGGCGAAGGCGCCGACGGCGACCAGTAGCGGCGCCGCGCCGCGCGCGATCGGATACACCTGCGACAGATCGCCGAAGCGGTAGCTCGCCAGCAGCGCCGCGTAGTAGGCGAGGTGCACCGCGACCGAGCCGAGCACGTAGGGCCAGGCCGCCGGTGCCGGCGGCGTGGCGACGACCAGCAGCGGCAGCGCGCACAGCGCCCCGACCAGCGTGATCAGCGTCAGCCGCAGCAGCGGTTCGTCGGCGCTCTTGACCATCGCGTTCCAGCTCGCGTGCAGCACCGCGGCGAACAGCACCAGCGCGAACAGCCAGATGTCCATGTCCGCTCCTCGGGCAAGGTGACGCCGATGCACTGTGCCCGGCGCCGAGCCATTGATCCAATCGAAAGAAACGATAGAGAAGATAAGCCGGGCTTATCCATCGGTCGGTCGGCGGCGGCCCGGACCTACCTCGCGCTGCCCGCGCCTCGAACCGCGGAGTGGCAGTGCTGCCGGACCGAGCGAAGCGGGGTGGTGATCGTTCAGCGTCTGCGGCCATAATGGAGTGCATGTCCCCGCACGCTGCCGCCTGATGACCGAACCGCACGACGAGCTGATCGCCTGCCACGACTGCGACCTCTTGCACCGCCGGCGGGCGCTCGCGCGCGGCGAGAAGGCGCACTGCGCGCGCTGCGGCGCGCTGCTCTACCGCGGCGGCCACGAGCGCGCGGTCGAGGTTCCGCTGGCGCTGAGCCTGGCGAGCCTGATCTGCCTGCTGCTCGCGCACGTGTATCCGCTGCTCGACTTCGGCATGGGCGGGCGCGTGCAGGAGGCGACGCTGCTGTCGGGCGTGTTCGAGCTCTGGTGGCTGGGCTACGAGCCGCTGGCGGCGCTGGTGCTGCTGGTCAGCGCGGCGATGCCGGTGGCGCGGCTGCTCGCCTACCTGGCGCTGCTCGTGCCGCTGTGGCGCGGGCGCAAGCCCTGGCAGCACCGGCGCGCCTTCCGCGTGGTCGCCGCGCTGGCGCCGTGGGCGATGACCGAGGTCTACCTGCTCGGCCTGCTGGTCGCCTACGTCAAGCTCGCCGAACTGGCCTCGCTGACGCTCGAGGCGGCGTTCTTCGCCTTCATCGCCCACATCGTGCTGTCGGCCGAAGCGAGCACGATGCTCGAACCCGACGCGCTGTGGCGCCGGATCGAGGCGGCCGCGGCATGAGCGGCCTGAGCGCGCTGCGCGCCGGCCTGGTCCAGTGCCACGCCTGCCACAAGCTGAGCCCGCCGCGGCACGAGTGCCCGCGCTGCGGCGCGCCGCTGCACGCGCGCAAGCCCGACAGCCTGGCGCGCAGCTGGGCGCTGCTGCTCGCCGCGGTGCTGCTGTACATCCCGGCCAACGTCTACCCGGTGATGACGGTGATCATGTTCGGCCGCGGTGCGCCCGACACCATCCTGAGCGGCGTGCAGGAGCTGCTGCACGCCGGGCAGTGGCCGCTCGCGGCGCTGGTGTTCTTCGCCAGCATCGCGGTGCCGCTGCTGAAGATGCTCGGGCTGATGATCCTGCTGCTGTCGGTGCAGCTCGGCTGGCACCGGCGCGCGCGCGACCGCACCGTGCTGTACCGCATCGTCGAGGCGGTCGGGCGCTGGTCGATGATCGACGTGTTCATGGTGTCGATCCTCGCCGCGCTGGTTAAGCTGCAGGCGATCGCGACCATCGAGCCGGGGCCGGGCGTGGTCGCCTTCGCCTCGGTGGTGGTGCTGACGATGTTCGCGGCGATGAGCTTCGACCCCCGCCTGATCTGGGACTCTCTCGATGACGACGACTGACATGGATGCCGCCGAGCCGCAGGTCAAGCGCCGCCGCGGCCCCTCGCTGATCTGGCTGGTGCCGCTGGTCGCGGCGCTGCTCGGCGCCTGGATGGCGTACAAGACGATCAGCGAGCGCGGGCCGACGGTGCGCATCAGCTTCGTCGACGGCAGCGGGCTCGAGGCCGGCAAGACCAAGGTCCGCTACAAGGCGGTCGAGATCGGCACGGTCCAGACCGTGCACCTCGGCGAAGGCCTGACGCACGTCGAGGTCAGCGCTGAACTCTCGCCCGAGATGGCCGACCATCTCGGCGCCGACGCCAAGTTCTGGGTGGTGCGCCCGCGCGTGGGCTTCGGCGGGGTGTCGGGGCTCGAGACGCTGCTGTCGGGCGCCTACGTCGCCTTCGAGCCGGGCAGGGACAAGGCCTCGAAGCGCGATTTCGTCGGGCTCGAAGAGCCGCCGCCGATCGGCGCCGACATTCCCGGCAGGCGCTTCACGCTGCACGCCGAGGCGCTCGACGGCCTGGCGGTCGGCACGCAGCTCCAGTACCGCGGCATCGCCGCCGGCGAAGTCTCGCGCATCCGCCTCGACGAGCGCACGCGCGGCGTCTTGATCGAAGTGTTCGTGCGCGCGCCGTTCGATGCGCTGGTGCGCCCCGACAGCCACTTCTGGCGCAGCCATGCGCTCGACGCCTCGGTCGGACCCGGCGGCGTCGACGTCAAGGTCGGGTCGCTGCCCGAGCTGCTCGCCGGCGGCATCGTGTTCGACTCGCCCGAGCGGGGCGAGCCGGCCGCCGAAGGCCACGGCTTCCCGCTGTTCGCTTCCGCCGACGCGGTCAAGGAGTCGGCGTTCACCTTCGGCGTGCCGGTCGAAGCCTGGTTCGAGGATTCGGTGCGCGGGCTGACGCTCGGCGCGCCGGTCGAGTTCCGCGGGCTGCAAGTCGGCCGCGTCATCGACATCCGCCTGGTGGTCGACGAGGCCCGGGCGCGCCAGGGCAAGATTCCGATCGCGGTGCGCTTCGAGATCAACCCGACCCGGGTCAACCCGAGGGCCCCCCGCGATCCCGCCGTCGCGCGTGCGAACCTGGCCGAGCTGATCGGCAAGGGCATGAGCGCCCGGCTCGCGACCGGCAGCCTGTTGACCGGAGCGCTGTTCGTCGACCTCGAGTTCCCGCCCGACGCGCCGAAGGCGCCGGCCGAGTACCTGACCGGCGAGACGCTGCGCATGCCGGCGCTGCCGGCGCTCTCCAGCGAGCTCCAGGGCGCGCTGAGCGAGCTCGCCGGCAAGCTGCGCCGGCTGCCGCTCGACGCGATCGCCGAGCAACTGCTCGGTGCCGCCAAGGGCGCCAACCGCATCGCCAACGCGCCCGAGCTGGCTTCGGCGCTGCGCGGGCTCGACGCGACGCTGAAGCAGACGGCGCGCCTGTCGGGCGAAGCCGACCAGCAGCTCGCCAGGCTCGGACCGAACGTCGACAGGACGCTGGTCGCCGTGCGCACCGCGCTGCAGACGCTCGACCCCGACTCGCCGCTGGTCGGCGATCTCGGCGCCACGCTCGAGGAGCTGGCCGCCGCCGCGCGCACCATCCGCGATCTGACCGACTACCTGTCGCGCAACCCCGAGGCCCTGCTGTACGGCAAGGGCGGCAAGGAGCAGAAGAAATGACGATCGGAGCCGGACGCTGCATCGGCGCGCTGCTGCTGGCGCTGACCCTCGCAGGCTGCGCCTCGAGCCCGCCGACGCGTTTCTACCTGCTGTCGGCGCAGACGGCGACGCCGGTCGGGCCGGCGGTAGGGTTCTCGGTCGGCGTCGGTCCGCTCGAGCTGCCGGCCTACCTCGATCGGCCGCAAATCGTCACGCGCACCGCCGGCCAAGAGGTCGAGGTCGCCGAGTTCGAGCGCTGGGCCGAGCCGCTGCAGGACGGCGTGCAGCGCGTGCTGGTCGAGAACCTGGCAGCGGCCCTGCCCGGCGAGCGCGTGCAGGGCTGGCCGTGGCGGCGCGCGACGGCGCCCGACTGGCAGGTGGAACTGCGGCTGACGCACTTCGAACGCGAGGCGGGGGGCGATGCCGCGCTCGCCGTGCGCTGGCGCGTGCTCGACCGCGAGGGCCGCGAGCGCGTGCCGCTGCGCGCGACCGAGCACCGCGCCCACCCGGGCGGTGCCGACTATCCCGACACGGTCGCGGCGCTCGACCGGGTGCTGGCCGACTTCGCCGCCGAGATCGCGGCGACGCTGCGGTCGCTGCGGAAGCCGTAACGGCAGGGTGGGCAGCTGCCCACCGATTGGCGGAGCATCACGGACCGGAATGACCGGTGCCGACGCCGGCCCACCACGCCCGCAGCGCCTCGGGATCCGGCTCGAGCAGCACGCCGATGCCGCCGGTGAAGTCGTGCCAGGGATCGAGCAGGCTCGTCGACACCGCGGTCAAAACCGGCACGCCCTCGACGATCGCCGCACCGATCTCGGCGGCGAGCCCCTGGCCTTGGCTCTCCCGCGCACCGAACTTGTTGACGAACACCAGCTCGACGCGCGCGGCGATCGCGCTGCGCACGGCGACCGCGGCTTCGGCGAGACCGGCCGGGTCGAGCCGGCAGCCGCGCGAATCGCGGCCGAGACGCTGCGAAATGCCGATCAGCCGACCATCGGCCAGGTCTTCGAGCGCCATGTCGGCGCAGTCGGCGCCGCTGCTGTTGCGCTGCACCACGCCACCGAGGCGGTGTCCGGCGGCGCGCAGCTCTTCGGCGAAGGCCGCCAGCAGCGCGTCGGCGCCGCCGCCGGGGCCGTAGACCACGGCGGCGAGCGCGGGGGCGGGGGTCGTGTCGCTCATCGGCCGGGAGGCTCAGTGTTTGCGCTGCAGCGTGGCGCTGATCGTGCTATCGCCCGGGTTCGGCCCCTTGGCGGTGAAGGCGACCGTGCCGTCGGCGGCGAGGGTGTAGGTGGTGGTCAGCCGGCTCTCGTGCACGCAGCTCAGCGTCACCCCGCTCGCGCTGCACGCGACCGGGCGCGGCGGCTCGTCGCGGAAGCCGTACATCATCTCCGGCTTGTCGCCGCCGGCGCCGCGGATCACCACCTTGACGCCTTCGGCAGCGCCGCTGCCGACCCAGGCACCGTCGAGTTTTGCCCGCTGCGCCGCGTCGTTCGCGGGTTTGTCGCCGGAACCCGAAACGCCGCCGCAGCCGGCGAGCAGCGCCGCCGCGACGAGCAGGGGCATCATTCGTTTCATCCGCGTGGCCTCAATCGTGGCGCTCGGTGACTTCGAGCAGGTGCCAGCCGAACTGGGTCTTGATCGGGCCCTGCACCCGGCCGACCGGGCCGTTGAACGCCGCTTCGTCGAACTCGCGCACCATCACGCCGCGGCCGAACTCGCCGAGGTCGCCGCCCTGGCGGCCCGAGGGGCAGCTCGAATGCTGGCGCGCGATCTCGGCGAAGTCGGCACCGGATTCGATCTGCGCCTTCAGCTCCTGGCAGGCCTGCTCGCTCGAAACCAGGATGTGGCGGGCACGGGCTCGGGGCATCGTCGTATTCCTTCTGTCGTTGATGACGGTCGGCGCGCGGGCGCCGCCGCGGCATAGTATCGGTTACGGCCCGCGAAGGGGCCATGCCCGGCGGCGATTCGTGCCACCGGCGCACGACACGAGGAGCGAGGGATGATCGACCCGGAACACTTGCTCGAGCACGCCGGCACGCAGGCCGGCGAGCCGCCGCTCGAGCGCTGGAACCCGCCGCTCGCGGGCGAGATGGATCTGCGCATCGCCCGCGACGGCAGCTGGTGGCACGAAGACAGTCGCATCGAGCGCGAGGCGTTGGTGCGGCTGTTCGCGCGTATCCTGCGGCGCGAAGCCGATGGCCATCACTACCTGGTGACGCCGGTCGAGAAGTGGCGCATCGGCGTCGACGACGCACCCTTCGTCGCCGGCCTGCTGGAGCGGGAAGGGGAGGGCGCGGACCAGCGGTTGCGCCTCGCCACCAACCTCGGCGAAACCGTCGAGCTCGGGCCGGAGCACGCGCTCGAACTCGAGCACGACGCCCGCGGCGAGCCCCGCCCCTACGTTCGCCTGCGCCACGGCCTGCGCGCGCGGGTCGACCGGGCCGCCTTCGTCGAGCTGGCCGGGCTGGCGCTCGAGCACGGGGGGCGGACGGGTGTCTGGAGCCGGGGCGTCTTCTTCGCGCTCGACGAGCCCGGCCCGGCCTGATGGGTGCACGCCGGGCGCTCAGACGCCCAGGCCGACCGGACAGCCGACGCCGGTGCCGCCGAGGCCGCAGTAGCCGCCGGGGTTCTTGGCCAGGTACTGCTGGTGGTAGTCCTCGGCGTAATAGAAGGTCGGCGCAGGCCCGATCTCGGTGGTGATCGCGCCGAAGCCGGCTTCGCTCAGCGCACGCTGGTAGGCGGCCTTCGAGGCTTCGGCGGCTTCGCGCTGCGCAGCGCCGAAGCAGTAGATGCCGCTGCGGTACTGGGTGCCGATGTCGTTGCCCTGGCGCATGCCCTGGGTCGGGTCGTGCGACTCCCAGAACAGCCGCAGCAGCCGCGCGTAGTCGATCTGCACCGGATCGAACACCACCAGCACCACTTCGGCGTGGCCGGTGCGGCCGCTGCAGACTTCTTCGTAGCTCGGGTTCGGCGTATGGCCGGCGGCGTAGCCGACCGCGGTGGTGTACACGCCCGGCTGCTGCCAGAAGCGCCGCTCGGCGCCCCAGAAGCAGCCCAGGCCGAACATCGCCGTCTCCAGCCCTTGCGGGAAGGGGCCGCGCAGCGGATGGCCGTTGACGTAGTGGCGCTCGGCCACGCGTACCGGCGTGTCGCGCCCCGGCAGGGCCTCGAGCGGGGTCGGCAGCGTGGTCTTCTTGCCCAGGCCGAACATGGTGTTCTCCTCTTGCGGCGTCGGTGGGACCGAATCCCGATACGGTAGCGCACTCGGCGGCGGATGCGGCTGCGGGTTCGGCCCCCCGGGCGCCATCGGCTGCGACTGCCCCGGCCTCACCCCTCGCGCAGCGCCTCGACCAGGTTCATGCGCGCGGCGCGCAGCGCCGGCAGCAGGCCGCCGGCCAGGCCCATGACGGCGGCGAAGCCGAGCGCCTGGGCGGCGATCGCCGGGCTCAGCGCGAAGCCGAAGGCGAGCTCGGAAAAGGTCTGGAAGTTGATCGTCGACACGCTGATCCACTGCAGCGTGGCGGCGAGCGCGAGCCCGAGGCCGCCGCCGGCGAGCGCCAGCAGTAGCGACTCGGCCAGGAAGGCGGCGAGGATGGTGCCGCGGCCGAAGCCGAGCGCGCGCAGCGTGCCGATCTCGCCGGTGCGGTTCGCGACCGCGGCGTACATCGTGACCATCGCGCCGATCACCGCGCCGAGCGAAAAGATCGCCGTCAGCGACAGCCCGAGCACGCGCAGGAAGGTCGCCAGCATCTCCGACTGCTTGCGGTAGTAGTCGGTCTCGCGCCAGACCTCGAGCTCGAGCCGCGGGTCGGCCTCGATCCGCGCCTTCAGCGCTGCCAGCGCCCGAGGCTCGGCGAGGCGCAGCAGCACCGACGAGAAGGCCACCCGGCGGAAGGCCTGCAGCAGCGGCTCGGCGTCGCCCCAGAT
>JBDHRG010000260.1:0-4594 GCA_039807445.1 Candidatus Competibacteraceae bacterium | reverse complement strand
CCGCCATCCGTCACCTGCCGCCGCTGGCGCGGCCCGGCAAGATCATCTGCGTCGGCCTCAACTACGCCGACCACACCAGGGAAAGCCCCTACGAGCAGCCGGATTACCCGACGCTGTTCCCCCGCTTCGGCTCAAGCCTGATCGCCGACGGCGAGGCGATGATTCGCCCTGCCTGCTCGGACGAGCTCGACTTCGAGGGCGAGCTCGCCGCGATCATCGGCCGCGGCGGCCGCCACATCCCGCGCGAGCGGGCGCTCGAGCACGTCGCCGGCTACTCGATCTTCAACGACGGCTCGATCCGGGATTACCAGTTCAAGTCGCCGCAGTGGACGGTGGGCAAGAACTTCGACGGAACCGGCGCCTTCGGGCCCGAGTTCGTCAGCGCCGATGAGCTCCCCCCGGGGGCCAAAGGGCTGTGGCTGACGACGCGGCTCAACGGCGAAGTCGTCCAGCGCGCCAACACCCGCGACATGCTCTTCGACGTCGAGACGCTGGTCTCGATCATCAGCGAAGCCATCAGCCTGGAGCCGGGCGATGTGATCGTAACGGGTACGCCCGCGGGCGTCGGCTTCGGGCGCACGCCGAAGCTGTACATGAAGCCCGGCGACGTCTGCGAGGTCGAGATCGAGGGGCTCGGCGTGCTGCGCAACCCGATCGTCGACGAGCCGCGCTGAGCGATGCGGGGCCGCGTCGGCGCGCGGCCCCATCCCGATGACAGAGGCGCGCGACGCGAACGCCGCCCCCCAAGGAGGAAACGCACCATGGCTATCTCGATCGAGGGCTCGGCTCGCCCCCTCGGCGTTCACTCGCTGGACCATTTCGCGCTGACCGTGCCGGCCCTGGAGACCGCACAGGCCTTCTACTCGAGCTTCGGGCTCGACGTGCGCGAAGAGCGCGGCGGGCTTGTGCTGCGTGCCTACGGCGACGCGCACCGCTGGGGCCAGGTGCTCGAGGGCCCGCACAAGCGACTGCACCACCTGTCCTTCGGCGCCTACGCCGAAGACCTTCCCCAGCTCAGAGCGCGCGCCGAAGCGATGGGCGTGGCGCTGCTGGATCCGCCGGCGGGCTTCTCCGGCGACGGGTTCTGGTTCGCCGACCACGACGGCAACCGGGTCGAGATCCGGGTCGGCCCCAAGGTCACGCCCAACGCCAAGTCGCAGGTGGTGTTCGAATCGGCCCCGCCGGGCCAGCGCGGCGCTCCGTATCGGCGCCACGCGGCACCGGTACGGCCGCGGCGGCTGTCGCACGTGCTGCTGTTCACGCGCAGCATCGACCGGGCGATTGACTTCTATTCGCGGGTGCTCGGCCTGCGGCTGTCGGACCGCGCCGGTGACGTCGTCGCCTTCATGCACGCGGTGCACGGCGCCGACCACCACACGGTCGCCTTCGCCCAGTCGCCGGTCCCCGGCTTCCACCACTGCAGCTGGGATGTCGCCAGCGTTAACGAGGTGGGGCTCGGCGCGATGCGAATGGTGGACCAGGGGTGGCGCGAGGGCTGGGGCTTCGGCCGGCACGTGCTCGGCTCGAACTACTTCCACTACGTGCAGGATCCGTGGGGCAGCTACTGCGAGTACTCGTGCGACATCGACTTCATCCCCGCCGGCATCGAGTGGCAGGCCGGCGGCCACCCCGCCGAAGACGCCCTCTACCTGTGGGGACCGGACGTGCCGCAAGCCTTCGTCACCAACTTCGAGGCGCTCGACGCCTGAGCCCCCAGCAAAGACCCGAAACGACTCCCAAGAGGAGAAAGCCATGAACACCGCAACCACCCAGACCGACATCGAAGTCCCAGTGCTGATCGTTGGCGGCGGCCCGGCAGGACTCGCAGCCTCGCTACTGTTGTCGCGCTACGGCGTCGACAATCTGCTGATCAACAAGTACCGCTGGACGGCGAACAGCCCGCGCGCCCACATCACCAACCAGCGCACCGTCGAGGTGCTGCGCGATGCCGGCATCGAGGACCAGGTACTGGCCGCCGCCACGCCCCACGAGTTGATGGCGAACAATGTCTGGGCGACCAGCTTCGCCGGCCAGGAACTCGGGCGACTGCTGACCTGGGGCAACGCCATCGAGCGCAAGTCCGACTACGAGCAGGCCAGCCCCTCGCCGATGTGCAACATCCCGCAGCACGTCCTCGAGCCCATCCTCGCCAACGCGGCGCTGCGGGCCGGCAGCCAGATGCGCTTCGACAACGAGCTGATCGACTTCACCCAGGATGCCGAAGGTGTCACCGCACGCATCGTCGATCGCGGCACCGAGCGCGAATACACCGTGCGCGCGCAGTACATGATCGGCGCCGACGGCGCCCGCAGCCGCGTCATCGAAACCCTCGGCCTGCCGCTCGAGGGCCAGTCCGGGCTCGGCTACGCGGCCAACGTCTGGCTGCGCGCCGACCTGAGCCGTTACTGCGCCCACCGTCCCGGCGTGCTGTACTGGATGGTCCAGCCCGGCAACGACTACTGGGTCGGCAGCGGCACCTTCATCTGCGTACGCCCGTGGAACGAGTGGGTGATGCTGTTCATGTACGACCCGAGCCAGGGCGAGCCCGATCTCGGCGAAGAGGCCGTCATCGCGCGCGCCCGACGCGTGATCGGCGACGACAGCATCCCGATCGAGATCCTGGCGACCAGCAAGTGGCAGATCAACCACGTGGTCGCGCAGCGCTATTCGGAGGGCCGCGTGTTCTGCGTCGGCGACGCCGTTCACCGCCATCCGCCGGCCAACGGCCTGGGGACCAACACGTCGATCCAGGACTCGTTCAACCTCGCCTGGAAGCTCGCGCTGGTGGTCCGGGGCCAGGCGGACCCGAAGCTGCTCGACAGCTACAGCGCCGAGCGTCAGCCGGTCGGGCGCCAAGTCGTCGACCGCGCGATGCAGAGCGTGCGCAACATGCTGCCGATCGCCAACGCGCTCGGCTTCAAGCCCGGCCAGAACGAGGAGCAGGGCTGGGCGAGCCTGCAGGAGCTCTGCGCTACCAGCGAAGAAGGCCGGCGCCGGCGCGCCGAGCTGCAGCAGGCCATCGAGCTGCAGAACTACCAGTTCAACTGCCACGGCGTCGAGCTCGGCCAGCGCTACCGCAGCGGCGCGGTCGTCGCCGACGGCAGCGAGGAGCCGGCCTACGCTCGCGATCGCGAACTCTACTACCACCCCACCACCTGGCCCGGCGCGCGGCTGCCGCACGCCTGGCTGAGCGACCGTGAAGGCCGGCGCGTCTCGACCCACGACATCACCGGCAAGGGCCGCTTCACGCTGCTGACCGGCCACGGCGGCGAAGCCTGGGCCCAGGCCGTCGCCGCGGCCGCGGAGCGCTTCGGGCTGCCGATCGAGGTCCGCCGCATCGGCCTCGACCTCGACTACGCCGACACCTACGGCGACTGGGCGCGACTGCGCGAAATCGCCGAAGACGGCTGCCTGCTGGTGCGGCCCGATACCCATGTCGGCTGGCGCTGCGCAGACTTGCCCCCGGTTCCCGGAGAGGCCCTGCTCGATACGCTCGAACGCATCCTCGGGCGGAAGTGAGCGCACGCTCACGGATCCGCCATCCCTGAACCCGGACGCCGGGCGGTCTCCCCGCCCCGGCCGCAGCAGCGATGTCGTACCGGCGGTGTCTCCCCAACCGCCCGGCGCCGTTCACGCTGCAAGCACACCACGATGACCACCGCTGAGCGGAGGAGAAACGCGATGCAACGACGTGCACGTCGCTGGATCGGAGTCGGCCTGGGCCTCGCCATGCTGGGCCTGGCGAGCTCGCAGCCGGCCTTGGCCGAAGGACCCGCGAAGAAGCCGAACTTCCTGGTGATCGTTGCCGACGATCTCGGCTACTCGGACCTCGGCGCCTTCGGCGGCGAGATCGCCACCCCGAACCTGGACGAACTGGCCAGATCCGGCTTGATGCTGACCAACTTCAACGTCGCTCCGACCTGTTCGCCGACGCGGGCGATGCTGCTGAGCGGCGTCGACCACCACCTCGCCGGCACCGGCACGATGGCCGAGCACGTCGCCCCGGCCCAGCTCGGTCGGCCCGGCTACGAGGGCAACCTCAACTACCGGGTCGTGACGATCGCCGAGCTGCTGCGCGACAATGGCTACCACACCTACATGGCCGGCAAGTGGCACCTGGGCCGCAAGGAGGAGCACGGCCCGCACATGCGGGGCTTCGAGGAATCCTTCGCACTGCTGAACGGCGGCGCCGCGCACTTCGCGCAGAAAAAACCCGACGGGCTCGTGCGCATCGGCCCGAAGGCGCTGTACCGCGACAACGGCAAACCGGTCGAGGTGCCCAAGGACTTCTTCTCGTCGGCCTTCTATACCGACAAGCTGATCGAGTACATCGATGTCCACCGGGCCGACGGCAAACCCTTCTTCGCCTATGCCGCCTACAGCGCGCCGCACTGGCCATTGCAGGCACCCGACGAGTTCATCCGCAAATACAAGGGCCGCTACGACCAGGGCTGGGATGTCCTGGGCGCCGAGCGCCTCGCGCGGATGAAGAAGCTCGGCCTGGTGCCTGCCGATACCCAAGGCGTACCGCGCCTGGCAAACGTTCCGGCCTGGGACAGCCTGAGCACGCAGGAGAAGGCCGTCGCCGCACGCA
>JBDHRG010000026.1:0-27293 GCA_039807445.1 Candidatus Competibacteraceae bacterium | reverse complement strand
GCGCGAGGCCGTCGTAGAGGTACTGACTGAGCGCGCCGCCGGCGGCCTTGCGGAGGCGCCGACCGTGCGGGTCGTAGTGCACCGCGTGCGTATGAATGCGCACCCTACCGGGCTTTAGCTGGAATCAAGCAGTTGCGTTGAGGGCCATCCGGCTAACTTGAAATGGTCCAGCGGTGTCGTCTTCAGCGCTGAGTCAGACTTCCCAGAATACGATTGACCTTCTGCAATTCGAAAGGTGCGCCCGGTGCGCGGCTTGACACAAGGCGGCCCGTGAGCTCTTGCAACGCTGGAACCGCTTCTGCGATCTTGAAGTCGTCAATTAGGGCGAGCGCATCGAAGCGTACCCCTTCATCGTCCGATAGCGCCCATTGCATAAGCACTTGGTGGGCCATTGCTTGTTCATCGGAATCAAAGCTCCTATATACAGCATGCAGTCTCTCCAACGCAAAGTACGAATCCCGAAGCGCCTTTGCTTCTTCATCGACAGCTTCTCGATACGCCTCCATCTGGGCACGAAATCCTTCAAGAGTCATGGTTTGATCACCGTAATGAATTGAGACGGAATCGCATACGGGAATTGCATTTGTAATCCACCTCCCGGCATTCCAAAGCTGCGACCGACTTGCGTGGTTTCCGGAATTTGATAACCAGCCTGCCCCCTGGGTCAGAATAGTTGTCGCCTCGATAGAATCCGAAACCAAGGGGCGATGACCAGGCAGGGCGATTGCATGAAGCCGCTGCCCTGCGGTGTGGTATAGCGACGGCCGACGAAAGCGGTGTGAAAGGGAGCGGATCGTGGTGGAAGCAGGAGAAGCGTTCGGCGGCGAACACATTGGGCAGGCGTTCGAGGCCCTGGAGGACCCGCGCAGCCGCAAGTGCCCGTACCCGCTCGATGAGCTGTTGCTGGCGGCGCTGTGTGCGGTCACCAGCGGGGCCGACGACTGGGTGAGCGTGGTGAAGTGGGCGCGGCTCGAGCTGCAGTGGCTGCGGCGCTTCCTGCCCTTTGCCAACGGCATCGCCTCGCACGACACCTTCGGCCGGGTGTTCTCGCTGCTGGACGCCGAGCGCTTCGAGGCCTGCTTCGTGGCCTGGATGCAGCCGCTGTGTCCGACGCTGGCGGGGCAGACGATCGCCATCGCGGGCCGAGAGCCTGCGCGGCTCGCACGACGGGGGCGTGAACATGGCGCACCGGGTGGCGGCCTGGCACAGCGGCGCGGGCCTGGCGCTGGGCCAGGTCAGGACCGCGAGCAAGAGCAACGAGATCACCGCCATCCCGGCGCTGCTGGACGTGCTCGACGTGCAGGGCGCCACGATCACCCTCGACGCCAGGGGCTGCCAGCACGCCGTCGTGGAGAAGATCGTCGCCAAGGGCGCCGACTACCTCATCGGGCATGCAATCGCCCTGCGCCTACCATGACCATCCCTCCTTGGGGAACTTCTGCACACGACTCCGAACATTACCACTTGGACCGATAACAGCTATCACGTGAGTGGAAAGATAGGGCCATTGACGGCTGAATACGGCATTCTCAGCGCGGACTACGGGAGGAAAACATGGCATCAGCAAAGTCCAACCTAGAAAGCCTGATTGACGCCACCAGCCAGTGGTATCGGATCGGCTTCGCGGCGAATCCGGTCTTATGGCCCTGCCTGTGGTATATCCACTGGTGGAAGCTCATGTCCGGCATGAGCTTATTGGATGGTTCATACCCGCCTGGTCCGTCCAGGTCGGGCAAGGATGAAGCCAGCCGCTTGCCGGCGAGCGGCTCTGTCAAGGCGCCTTGACGGGCCCGCCCGCATAGGGGCCTTTACATTGCAGACCCTTACAGTCGGTGGTCAACATCGTGTAGATAATCCCGCCGGTATTGTTCTTGGCCTTGAAATGACCGATCCCATCGGTATCGCCGCCCAAGATGTTCATGTTCACCCACTTGGCGGGATTCCAGTTGGTGAAATCGAAGTTGACCTTCGAGGTGGTCGATCCGGCGCCCACGTCTAACTGGGCCCTGACGTTGGGACGGGCCTCGAATAGCGCCCCTTTGGCGCAATCGCTGAAGCCCCGCAGGGTGCTGCAGTGGATCTCGTCATGGGTCCCGGCATGTAGGGTATAGAACTGCACTTCGGGGTGACGGGCGGGCGCTTGACGCAGGCTGTATTCGGTGCCGGTGCCGGTCCAGCGGTTATAGTAGGGATAAAAGCCGAAGACGTGAGGATCGAAGATGTTCTCGGAACCGCAGGTAGTGGCCAACGGATTGGCAGGGCCGACGTAAAGGCAGGAATTAAGACCGCGAATCCCGCCGGCGATATTGACGAAGCGACGGAGGCTACCCCAGGCGTCGTACTTCTCGAGGGTGGCTAGGCTCATGGACACCCCCAGGGAGTGGGTCACCAGGTCCACTTGGTCCTTGCCGGTGTAAGCCTTCACCGCATCAATGAAGTCCTTGATGATCTTGTATTTTTCAGGTTTGTGGTAATTGTTCTGGGCGAGCGCCTGCTCGGCCTCGCTCAGATACGTCACGCCGAACAGCTCGCAATCGTTGTAGCCCTGCTGCTTGAATTCGTCGTACACCGAACGGGCCAGCGGCGCATACCCCTTGACGGTGCCGTCTATGGGCGAATCCCAGCTGATGGTCCGGTCGCCGTTGCCGTGGATGAAGATCACCGGCACCTTGGCTGCCTTGCAGTCGCCACCGCCGAACCCCCCAAAGCCTGTCCCGGGATTGAAGCCTCCGGCGTATTGGGTATCAGGACCCGAACACTTGGGAAATGTGAAGCTCCCGCACTCCAGGGCGCTGACACTGGCCCCCAACATCAATCCTGCCAGCAGAAAAGTCCCTCTCGGGGCGACCTGTCGGATCAATCCCAGTGTTTTCATACGACATCCCTCCTTTTGCAAACTCCATGCTCACCCAGTCGTCGGCGCCACTGGTAATCGCGCTCAGCGCCGCCAGCAACAGCTCATCGAGCGGGTACGGGCACGTGCGGCTGCGCGGATCCTCCAGCGCCTCGAACGCCTGCAGCATCTGCGCGCTGCCGGACTCACAGCCTGCTTCCACCGCCATCCCCACCTGTAATCTGCTTCCCTAAGCCCTATACTACACTTTCAGGCGCCGGCTTCATGCAATCGCCCTGGACACGCACGAACGCCATCGTCTTGCAGATGCGCTCGAGCGCCGGCAACGCCGTTGACTCGGCGCTCAGGATGCGGGTGACAGGGGTCACGACAGCAGTTCCTTCGGTTCCTGGCTGGTCGGGTAGTCGGTCTTGATTTGCTTTTCGTATTGGCGCATGCCGTGCAAGCGGCCACTGAAGGTATGCACGATCGCCAATAAATCCTCGACCATTTCCTGTTCTGGCGACAGCGATTCTTGGTTGACGACGACGATCTCGCAGCCGTGTTCGAGTGCCAGATGTTCAAGCAGGTCAAAACCAAACCTGACCAGCCGATCTTTATGTGCAATCAGCACCCTGGCGATTTCGCCACGCTGGATGCGATCGAGCAGGTCGAGAAATCGCTGGCGCTTGAAATTCATCCCACCGCCGACTTCCTTGATCCATTCGTCCACGGCGATCGAACCGGCTAAACAGTAAGCTTCCATCGCCTTGATTTGCGATTCCAGATCGTCTTTTTGACCGGCGCGGCTGACGCGGCAGTACACCACGGTCAGACGCTTCTCTGGCGCACCGCCCAGCATCGTCCGCACGTCCGATTCGTCGAAGTAACGCTGACCCGACGGCAAGCGTTTGGCGGTCAGTTTGCCTTCGCGCTCCCATCGTCGAACGGTGCTCGGTGCCCGACCGATCCGTTCGGCGAATTCGCTGATGCGATATTGCTTTCTCATATTGATCAAGTATGGACAGGCTTGGGCATAAATCAAGCATCAGTTGTTTGCTTCTGTTTCGGGCCCGCTCAGCCCGGCAGCACGATGTCCCAGGCCACCGCCAGTGCGTCCCGCTCGGCGCCGGGCGGCAGCGGCACGGGGCGCGAGGTGGCCGCGGCGCGGGCCTCGCCGAGGCGGCGGTACAGCGGGTCGCGCGCGTTCAGCGGTTCGTCCTCGAAGAACATCTGCGTCACCAGCCGCGCGCGGCCGTCGTCGACGATGAAATGGATGTGCGGCGTGCGCTGCGCGCCGGCGCCGAAGGGGTAGGCGCCGGGCTTGACCGTGCGCAGCCCGAAGCGCCCCTCGGCGTCGGTCGCGAGCCGGGCGTAGCCCTGGAAGTGCGGATCGAGCGCCGCTCCGCCGTCGTCGGCCACGTGATGGTAACGCCCGCCGGCATCGGCCTGCCACAGCTCGAGCCGCACGCCGGCCAGCGGCCGACCCTGCGCGTCGAGCACGCGCCCGGCCACGTACAGCAGCCGGCCCGCGGCGCGGCCGCCGGCGAATTCGGCCAGGTCGGCGTCGGCTTCCGCCGGCAGGCGCTGCGGGTAGAACGGCCCGAGCGCATTGGCCGGGGTCGGCCGCAGCGCCGCGGCGCGCACCGCAGCCGGCAGCAGCGCCAGCGCACCCAAGGCGAGCAGCACCCGGCGACGATCACGAGTATTCATCGCACTCCCCTCCCGGCGGCACTGCCGCCGTCGACGCATCAGATGAAGTCTCCGGCGGGACTCCCCGTCGCACCCGCGGCCCCCGGCAGCGGCCCCAGCGCCGCGTCGCACACCGCGGTCGGACCCTGGCGTTCGGCCCGGCGCTGCAACGCGTGCAGCCCGGCGAGCAGCGGTTCGGGGCGATGGTCGACCCAGACCTCGCTGCCGCCCGCGACCGGCACCAGCACGATCTGCCCGAGGATGTGCGAGCGCCCGGCCAGCGACAGCGTCGCGACCGGGTCGAAGCGCTCGCCCTCGCGCGCGACGTAGGCGCGGATGCCGGCCGCTGCCCGTGACAGCCGCACGGGGTCGAGCTCGCGCCCGACGACACCATCGGACAGCCCGGCCGGGTTGAACACCCGGGCTTCCAGGCCGTTGCGCGCCGCCGCGTACATCGCCAGCCCGCCGCCGAGCGAGTGCCCGGCGGCGATCACGCGCCGGCCGGGGAAGCGCCGCGCCACCTCGGCCAGCACCGCATCGGCCCAGGCGTAGTACGGCATCGCCAGGCCGAAGGCATGACCGAGGTCGGTGACGATGTCCGAGGCCGAATCGGCGCGCGTGCCGCGGAACACCACCGCCACCGGCGCATCGCCGCTTTCCGGGTAGACCTCGGCGTAGAACTCGCCCCGCTGCGCCTGCAGCGCGATCAGCGCCTCGCCCGCGGCCGAACGGAACTCGCCCTCGGCTAGCCCGCGCCGCGCCAGCCGCTCGCCGAAGTCGTGGCGGAAGATCGCGCCGCTGCGCTCGGCCAACCGGATCGCCCGCGGCAGCTCGGCGGCGAGCCGCTCGCCGCGGGCGCGGCAGGGCTCGGCGGGGCGGGCGCGGCGCAGCGCCTCGCGGGCGCGCGCCTCGAGCGCGTCGAGCTCGCGCAGCCCGTGTTCGAGCAGTCCCGGCACGCCGCCCTGCTGCAGCGCGCGGGCGGCTTCGTCGAGCAGATCGACCCAGCCCTCGGCGCGGGCGACGGTGACGGGCGCGAGCAGCGCGACGGCGAGGGCGATGGCGGTGCGCTTCATCGGTGTGCGTTCACGGCGGCGTCCGAGCGGACGGAGAGCCCGATGATACGCCGATCGCCTGCCATCCCCGCAGCCGCGCCCAGAGCAGCCGAAACGGCGGCGTCAGCTCGTGCGGCCGCCCGCGCACCCAGGCGTCGACTTGCCCGAGCGTGAACCAGGCGCCGTCGGCGACCTCGACCGGGTCGAGCGCGAACGGCCCCTCGGCTTCGGCGCGATAGACCCAGACGAACTCGTGGTGCGTATCCGGCCCCGCCCCGAGCTTGAACAGCCGTTCGGCGGGGCGCGCGAGCACCAGCCCGAGCTCTTCGGCGAGCTCGCGCGGCACGCAGGCGTCGTAATCCTCGCCGGCGGCGAGGTGGCCGGCGGCCGAGGAATCCCACGATCCGGGATCGCTGTCCTTGTCCGGCGCGCGCTGCTGCAGGAACACCTCGCCCGCGGCGTTGAACACCAGCACGTGCACCGCGCGGTGCAGCCAGCCGCGGCGGTGCACCTCGGCGCGCGTCGCCCGGCCGATCACTTCGTCGCGCGCGTCGACGACGTCGAACGGTTCGTCCTGGACGGTGGCAGGCATCGGCGCCTCCTCGGGTTCGGGCGATGCGCCACGATGCCACAGTTTCGATGACGGGCAGAATCGGGTGATGGGTGATGGGTAATGAGGGATGGACATACCCCATTCCCCATCACCCATTCCCCGATTGCCCATTCCCCACCGCCCGGTAAACTTGCCGGCCTATGTCCGCGTCCGCCCTGCAGATCCTCCATTCGGTGTTCGGCTACGAGCGCTTCCGCGGCCGGCAGGCCGAGATCGTCGAGCACCTCATCGCCGGCGCCGATGCCCTGGTGCTGATGCCCACCGGCGGCGGCAAGTCGCTGTGCTACCAGGTGCCGGCACTGGCGCGCCCCGGCACCGGCGTGGTGGTGTCGCCGCTGATCGCGCTGATGCAGGACCAGGTCGACGCGCTGATCCAGCTCGGCGTGCGCGCCGCGTACCTGAACTCGACGCTTGCGCCCGAGCAGGCGCGCGAGGTCGAGCGTGCGCTGCTCGCCGGCGAGATCGACCTGATCTACGTCGCCCCCGAGCGCCTGGTCACCGAGCGCTTCCTCGGCCTGCTGGCGCGCACGCCGCTGGCGCTGTTCGCGATCGACGAGGCGCACTGCGTGTCGCAGTGGGGGCACGACTTCCGCCCCGAGTACATCCGGCTGTCGGTGCTGCACGAGCGCTTCCCCGCGGTGCCCCGGGTCGCGCTGACCGCGACCGCCGACCGGCTGACCCGGCGCGAGATCGCCGACAAACTCGGCCTCACCCGGGCGCGGGAATTCCTGTCGAGCTTCGACCGCCCCAACATCCGCTACCGCGTGCTGCCCAAGGCCAACGCGCGCGCGCAGTTGCTGGCGTTCATCCGCCACGACCACCCGAACGACGCCGGCATCGTCTACTGCCTGAGCCGCAAGAGCGTCGACGAGACCGCCGCCTGGCTGTCGGCGCAGGGCGTCAGGGCCCTGCCCTACCACGCCGGCATGGACAACGACATCCGCCGCCGCCACCAGGAGCGCTTCCTGCGCGAAGACGCGCTGGTGATGGTCGCGACCGTCGCCTTCGGCATGGGCATCGACAAGCCCGACGTGCGCTTCGTCGCCCACCTCGACCTGCCCAGGTCGCTCGAGGGTTACTACCAGGAAACCGGTCGCGCCGGACGCGACGGCCTGCCCTCGAGCGCGTGGATGGTGTACGGCCTCAACGACGCGATCATGGTGCGGCGCATGATCGCCGAATCGGTCGCGAGCCCCGAGCGCCAGCGTATCGAGGCCGGCAAGCTCGAAGCGATGCTCGGCTTCGCCGAGACCACGTGCTGCCGCCGCCAGGCGCTGCTCGCCCATTTCGGCGAGGACTACCCGCGGCCCTGCGGCAACTGCGACGTCTGCCTCGAGCCGCCGGCGACCTGGGACGGCACCGTCGCCGCGCAGAAGGCGCTGTCGTGCGTCTACCGCACCGGCCAGCGCTTCGGCGTCGGCCACCTGATCGACGTGCTCAGGGGCCAGGCGACCGACAAGGTGCGCGAACACGGTCACGACAAGGTCAGCACCTTCGGCATCGGCGCCGAACTGTCCGAGGCCGAATGGCGCTCGATCTACCGCCAGCTGATCGCCGCCGGGCGCATCGACGTCGACCTCGAGGGCTACGGCAGCCTGCGCCTGACGCCGGCGGCGCGGCCGCTGCTGAAGGGCGAGGAGCGGATGCAGCTGCGGCGCGACCCGGCGCGCACCCGCGCACCGCGCGAAGCCCGACGCGAGGGCGGCCCGGCCGCTTCGGGCTTCATCGCCGCCGCCGACCGGCCGCTGTGGGAAGCGCTTCGCGCCAAGCGCCTCGAGCTCGCCCGCGAGCAGAGCGTGCCGCCCTACGTGATCTTCCACGACGCCACGCTGGCCGAGATGCTGGCCGCGCGCCCGCGCTCGCTCGGCGAGCTCGCCGGCGTCTCGGGTGTCGGCGCGCGCAAGCTCGAGCGCTACGGCGAAGCCTTCCTGGCCGTGTTCGCCGGCTTCGAGCAAGGCGAAACCGGCCCGCCCGCGGCTGCGCACGCCGGGGCCGACCCGGGCGCGCAGTGCCGCCAGCTCTACCACCGCGGCATCGCGGCAGCGCGCATCGCCGAGCGCCTGGCGCTGCCGCTGCCGACCGTGCGCGGCCACCTCGCCAGGCTGATCGCCGCCGGCGAAGCCGAGCTCGATGAGGTGCTCGAAGGCATCGACGCGGAATTGCTGGCCGAAATCCAGGACGCCTTCCTCGCCCACGACCAGGCGCCCGAGGCGACCCTCGCGGCGGTCTACGCCGAACTCGGCGGGCGCGTCGACCACGGCACGCTCGAGTGCGTCGCGGCGGCGCTGGGGCGCGAGCTGTGAACAGGGTCCGACCCACTGCCGGGATCCTCGTGCTAACTTGGCTCCATCGCCGAATCTGCCGGAGGAGCCCCCATGCGCGCCATGATCGAGCTCGACGAAACCCTGCTGCGCGAAGCGCTGAACGTCGCTCCGGCCGCGACCGAGTCCGAAGTGATCTCGCTCGCACTCAGCGAATTCGTGCAGAACCATCGACGCGCGCTCGACATCCGCGATCTGTACGGCACGGGCGGCATCCGCGAAGACTACGACTACAAGGCCGTGCGAACAGGGGATCCCTCTTGAGCCTGCTCGTCGATACCTCCGTCTGGATCGGCTACCTGCGCGGCCATGACACGCCGGCGGTGGAGCGTCTTCGGGAGGTGTCGGAATCACGCCACAGATCCTGCAAGAAATCCTGCAAGGGGCCGATTCGGAAGCTCGCTTCCACCGACTGTCGGCCTACTTCCAAGCGCTCACGCTCCACCTGCCGGTCGATCCGGTGCGGAGCCATGTCGCGGCGGCCTGGCTTTACTTTCGCTGCCGACGCGCGGGCGTCACGGTACGCAGTGCAAACGACTGCCTGATCGCGCAAGCCGCCATCGAGCACGGTCTGGTGCTGCTGCACGACGACCGCGACTTCAGTCAGATGGCGCGGGCAATCCAGGAGCTGCGATGCGCCGAGGTGGCGTAGGGGGAGGTATCCGACGGCGCCCGCCGACGCCGCAACCCCGTCACGTCAGGCCCGCCTTGCGCAGGGCCGCGAGCATCAGTTCCAGCATCGCCGGGTCCTTGAACGGGAAGATCACCTTCACCGCTTCGAGCGAAGCCCCGGGCTCGAGCCGCATCAGTTCGGCGGCCTCGGCCCGGGCTTCGTCGTCGCGGCCCAGCATGCTGTAGCTCATCGCCAGGCCGACGTGGGCGGCGGCGAAGTCCGGGTTGCGGGCGGCATAGGCCCGGTAGGCCGCCAGCGCCTCCTCGTAGCGCCCGGTGAAGAAGTAGCCGTTGCCCAGGGTCAGCAGGTAAGCCACCGGATAGCGCGGATTGAGCCGCATCGCCCGCTTCACCAGCGCCACGGTTTCCTCGGGCCGTCCGGCATGGGTCAGGAAATGCCCCAGGGCCACGTGGGCGTGGGCATTGTTGGGCTCCAGGGCGATGGCGCGCCTGGCCTCGGCGACCGCCTGCTCGTGCCGGTCCTGCCAGAGGCAGGCATAGCCCAGCGTCGTGTGGGCGTGCGGCAACGCGGCGTTCAGGGTGATGGCCGCCTGCGCCATCTCGGCAGCCCGCGCCAGGGTCTGCCGATCGCGGCTCCACTGGAAGATCCAGTCGAACGCGTAGGACAGCCCCAGGCTGGCGTAGGCCGAGGCGTACCGCGGATCGAGCGCGATCGCCTGCTCGTAGAGCTGCCGCGCCTGCGCGTTGGCGTCCTTGGTGAAGCGCCACAGCAGCGCCGTGCCGCGCAGGTAGAGATCGTAGGCATCCAGATCGGCGGTCGACTTGCGCACGCGCACGCCCTGCTCCGACAGGCTCAGCTGGAGCTTCAGCGTCGTCACGATCCGCCGGACGATCTCGTCCTGCACGGCGAAGATGTCGGTCAGCGGGCGGTCGTAGCGCTCGGCCCACAGGTGATGCCCGGTCGTGGCATCGATCAGCTGCGCGGTGATCCGCACCCGGTCGCCGGCCTTGCGCACGCTGCCCTCGAGCACGTAGCGCACCCCCATCTCGCGGCCGATGTCCTTGACCTTCGCCGCCCTGCCCTTGTAGGTGAACGCCGAGTTGCGGGAGATGACGAACAGCCCCGACATCCGCGACAGCTCGGTGGTGATGTCTTCGGTGATGCCGTCGCTGAAATACTCCTGCTCGGGGTCGTTGCTCATGTTGACCACCGGCAGGACGATGATCGAGGGCTTGTCGGGCGGCGGCAGCTCGGGCTCCTCGCGGCCCGCCTTCGCGGCGATCGCGCCCGCCTTGACGACGCGGTACACCCGCACCGGCCGGGCGATGTTCTTCAGCTTCTGCTCGCCGAGGAACTCGTACTCGCCGGTCAGCTTGGCTTCGACCTGGTCGTAGACGGTTCCTGCGACGAGAATGCCGCCGGGTTCGGCGAGCTCTTCGAGCCGCGCCGCGATGTTGACCCCGTCGCCGTAGATCTGCGGCCCGTCGATGATCACGTCGCCGACATTGATGCCGATGCGGAACTCCATCCGCCGCCCGGGCGGCAGCTCGGCGTTGCGGGCGTCGAGGGTGGACTGGATCTCGACCGCGCACTGCACGGCGTCCACGGCGCTGGCGCACTCCGCCAGCAGGCTGTCGCCGGCCGCGTCGACCACGCGCCCGCGGTGCTGCGCGATCAGTGCGTCGATCGCCTCGCGGTAGGCATTCAGGGTGCGCAGCGTGCCGACCTCGTCCTCCCCCATCAGGCGGCTGAAGCCCTTGACGTCGGCGCTGAGGATCGCGGTGAGCTTGCGTTCGACCTTCTCGCCAGGCATGTGCGGCCCCGTTGCGCTGTACCGAAGCGACCGTTCGGCGGCCTTGCCGAGCGGCCCTCGATTGACCCCCCCCCGCCGCCCGGCCCCGGGCAGAGCCTCGGGGCCCCGAGCCGGATCGGTCGCCGGCCGCCGACCTCGATGAAGCTGCCGTTCGCGTGCATGTCGGTATAGTCGAAACCGGGCCGCACGGCATCGGCGCGGATCGCCTTCTGCGGCCACTTCCCGGGCCCGCCCGCCGGGCGAACGGTCCGGCCGGGCCGAACGCCATGCGGCTCGCGCGCATCCCGACGTGGAGCCGCCGGAGCACCTCGCTCGCCCCGACCTATCCGCCCGGTTCGAGCCGCGTCCCCGGCGGCAGGCGCAAGCCGAAGCGCTCGGCGAGCATCGCCAGCACCTCGGCTTCGTCGGCGAGCGTACGGCTCGCGACCGCCTCGCCGCCGCGGTCTTCGACCAGCTCGCGCCCGCGCAGCACCAGGCGCCGCTCGGGCGAGGGCAGCTGCGCCGTCAGCGTCTGCACGAAGCGCGACTCGGGGTGGGTCGACACGTACCAGCTGGCGACCTCGTAGTCGACGCGCAGCTGCGGCTCGGGCGTGAAGGCGTACAGGTCTTCCCAGGCCTCGCCCCGCTGCGACTGCAGCACCCGGAGCCCCGGCGATGCCTCGGCCACGCGGTAGCTCCAGGCGAACTGCGCCGAGGGCTCGCCGTCCATCGCCACCGGCCGCAGCAGCCCTTCGCCGCCGAAGCCGACGTCGGCGAGCCAGTCGCGCCCGTCGAGCGCGACGCGCAGCAGCATGTGGGTGCGCGGCAGCAGCCGCTCGGTGCGGTAACGCACCCGCGCCGCCAGCGGCGTCACCGCGAAACCGAGTGCCTCGAGCGCCGCCAGCAGCAGCAGGTTGTGCTCGAAGCAGTAGCCGCCGCGCCCGCCGCGCACCAGCTTGGCCTGCAGGCTGGCGAGATCGAGCCGGATCGGTCGCTTCAGCAGCACGTCGAGGTTCTCGAACGGGATGCGCGTCGCGTGCGCGAAGTGCAGCGCCTCGAGCACGGCCAGCGTCGGTTGCCGCACACCGGCGTAGCCGATGCGCGCGCAGTAAGCGTCGAGGTCGAAATCCTCGTGGACCGGAACACTGCTCATCGAAACCCCCTCCCCCCGCACCGGCTCTTCCGGGCCCCCGGCCGCACACCGCGATCTTCGCAGATCTCGCGGCGAATCCACCACGCAAGGCCCGGCCCGGGGGGCGGGCGCGCACCCTCCTCCCCTCACACCGGATTGCCGCGGCTCGTCAGACACACCAGCACCGGCGAGGGCACGTAGAGCGGCCAGGCGAGGCCGTTGTGCCTGAAGGCGTGGAAGTCGGGCTGGCTGTAGGGTTCGACCTGGATGAAGGGCACGTGGCCGTAGCGGCCGCTGGTGCCGTCGTAGGCGCGGTAGGTCGGCACGACGCGGACGTTGTCGGCGGCCGTGAACGTCGTCCCGCCGACGCTGGTGATCAGCAGGTCGGTCTCGCCGATCGTGCCCACCACGCGGTACATCGGGCAGAAGGTGTAGCGCGAAGTCCCCTGGCTCGCCGACACCGTGAGGACTTCGTACAACGCCGCCGCCTGGCTGTCGGCGATGCTCGACAGCTCGGCGGGCCAGGTCCCGGCCGCGCCGATCGGCTCGAAGCCGCGGTTCTTGCGGAAGTCGTGGTTGCGCTCGAACTCGCGCAGCGCGCTGTCGCGATCGACCGCGCCGCAGAGCTGTTCGATCCGCTCGCGCGTGTAGCCGCGCACCGCCATGTAGAACGCGATCAGGTTCGAGGGCAGGTCCTCCTGCGCGAACGAGGATTCGCCGATCAGGTCGGTCCACTCCTGCTGCGTCTCGAAGACGATCGACAGCTTCTTGAAGATGCCCAGCGCCACGCTGTCGACCTCGTCGGCCGACAGCGGCCGCAGCAGCCGGACGCGGACCGAGGCGCTCGACAGCACCGTGCCGAGCCCGGGCAGCGTGGAACTCATCGTCGGGCTCGACAGCTCGCCGGCGGACGCGCCGGCGCCGACCGCGCGCAGGTTCTCGGAAGCCTGGCGCACACGCCGGATCAACCCCGCGACCAGCGCCGGGTCGGCGTGCGACCAGTCGATCCAGCCGCAGTTGCTCGAGAAGGTGTAACGCCCGTCGCGCACACCGCTCTCGGTCGGCACCCGCGACAGCCGCTCGGCGCCGCCGCGCTGCTGCAATACGTGCGTCAGCTCGTGCGCCAGCAGCCGGCGCCCCGCCGCCGTGCCCGGTGCGAACCGCCCGGCGCCGAACACCACGTCCCGGCCCACGGTGTACGCCAGCGCGCCCACCGCCCGCGCCGAGCGCGCCGCGCCGGCGTCGGCGCGCACGCGCACCTCGCCGAGGTCGCGGCCGAAGCGCGGCTCGAAGAAGGCCCGGCTGTCGGGGTCGAGCGGCCGCCCCGGCGAGCGCAGCACCTCGTCCACGATCGCCGACGCGGCCGGACCCGGAGCCGAGGCGTCCGGGCGCAGCACCTCGGCCACGGCGTGCCGGGGCGCGACGCGCACCGGCGCCAGGCGCGGCGTCGGCCTGTGCCACCGTATCGCGAGATCGCCCATGTCCACCTCCTGTCCGCCGGTCCCGGGCCTCGCGCCCGAGCTCCGCCCGCCAGCGGATACCAGCGGCGCCGCCCCGGCCCCTCTGAGGCGCGCGCACGATCAGACCGCGATCACGGCCGCTTCTCGGGCATCGCGGAAGAATGGTGGCTGGTGATGAGCCACTGCGAGCCATCCCAGCGATAGGTGAAGCTGTACCGACCGCTGAGCGACTTGCCCGTCCTGGCAAACGTGAAAGTATAGAGCCCCGCATCGAGCGCGGTGTTGCAGCCGATCTCGACGAAGCGCGAATCGATCTGCCCGGCGGGACGGTTCGCGAGAAAATAACGGAAGTAATCCTCTTTCTCCGTCGGGCTCAGGCGCGGCGTGTTGGAGGCGGTAGGCAGCAGGATGGAGCGCTCCGCATAGTTGGCCACGACCTTGTGCGGGTCCCCGCTTTGCAAGGACTGGTTCCAGCGATCGAACAGCGCGGCGATCTCCTGCTCCGTGACGGGCTTGCAGGTTTCGGTTCGCGCGCTCCCGGCGGCGGGCCGGACACCCTCGGTGGACGCGCATCCCGCGAGGACCGCGCAACCGGCGATAGCGACCAAGGCAAGCGATTTCATCGACGACTCCTTTCAGCATCGGGGCAACGAACGGGCACGTGGCACCGGGCAGGCGCTTCGTCACGCCGGCGGCGGCGCCGGGCAGGACGCCAGCGCGGCTCGGATCACGGCGACCGATGCGCCTTCTCCTCGCCCCTGACGGCATCTCCTGGCGGACGCCGCGCCGGCGCCGTCGACCTTGTCCGGCCGACACCTTATCAGGTTCGGCCGGCAACGGCCTGCCCGCCTCCGTCGGCGCAGCCCCACCTCGCCGGACACAAGGGGCGGATTACATCCGCGACAGTCGCGTTGCCGAATGCTCGATCGCGGATGTGGTCCGCTCCGGATGCGCCGGATCGCCGATGGCTTCCAGCAGGTCCGCGTAGCCCCAGATGCCGCCGCAGTCTTCGGGCGGGCAGACGCGCTTGCCGGCGATGCAACGCGGCACCGGCACACTGGCGTCGTGCGGGAGCACTTTCTCCAGCACGATCCTGTGCTCCCAGCTGTCGCCGAAGTCGTACTCGTAGACGATCCAGTCCTTTTCCTGCTTCAGCACGCCCCCGAGCTTGACGCGCGCGGCATCCTTCACCTCGACATCGAACTCGGGATCGGGCGTGCCGTAGAGCTGCCCCTTGACGGCGAACTGGTGCAGATGGGAATCCGTCCATCCCATCGCGATCTGGATCACGTCGTGGAGTCGGGCCAGCGTCATCGTGTCGGCCACGAGCACGCGGCGCCAGATGGGAGGCTTGCTGCCGACCAAGGTGATCTTGATCTGGTAGGTCCTCGCCTGGGTCTTGCCTGCCATGTGGGCCTCCTCGAGCCTCGACGGAAATGCGCACCACAACGATAGGTCCCTACCCCACCGGCAGCTCGCGGGTGTTCTTGACCTCTTCCATCACGACGTAGGTGTGCGTCTGCAGCACGCCCGGCAGCGCGGTGAGCTTGTCGCCGAGCAGCTTGCGGTAGGCGTCCATGTCGGCGACGCGCAGCTTGATCAGGTAGTCGAAGCCGCCGGCGACCATGTGGCACTCGAGCACCTCGGCGATCTCGTGCACCACGCCCTTGAAGCGCTCGAACACATCGGGGGTGGTGCGGTCGAGCGTCACCTGGACGAACACCAGCAGCCCGGCGCCGAGCTTGCCGGGGTCGAGCTCGGCGCGGTAGCCGACGATGTAGCCCTCGCGCTCGAGCCGGCGCACGCGCTCGAGGCACGGCGGCGGGCTCAGGTTGACGCGCGCAGCGAGTTCGACGTTGGCGATGCGACCCTCGCGCTGCAGCAGACGCAGGATGGCGAGGTCGGTGCGGTCCAGGGTTCGCTGTGAACGATTCTTCACGTTATCCTCACGGAAAAATCGGCATTTTCTCGTTCGATAATAATGAAATCAGCGATTACTTCGAAACGACATTCCGCCGGATCTCGACAATAATTCGCAGCGATTCCGCCCGCCGAGGCGGTCCGACCACCGAGGATGCCCCGCCATGCAGACCTACCAGCCCAGCCTGCTCCAACACCCGCTGCACCCGGCGCTGAACGCCGCCTACCGCGCCGACGAGAGCGAGGTGGTCGCCGCGCTGCTGAAGGAAGCGATGCTGCCGGCCGAGATGCGCGACCGCGTCAGCGAGCGCGCCCGCGCGCTGGTGGCCAGGGTCCGCGCCGAGCGCGTGCGCTCGAGCGGCATCGACGCCTTCATGCACGAGTACCAGCTCTCCAGCACCGAGGGCGTGGTGCTGATGTGCCTGGCCGAAGCGCTGCTGCGCATCCCCGACGACGCCACCCGCGACAAGCTGATCCGCGACAAGATCGGCTCGGCCGACTGGGAGCGCCACCTCGGCCAGAGCGAATCGACCTTCGTCAACGCCTCGACCTGGGGGCTGATGCTGACCGGGCGCATCATCAAGATCGACCGCAGCGCCGGCATCCTCGAGCGCCTGATCCAGCGCAGCGGCGAGCCGCTGGTGCGCACCGCGGTGGCGCAGGCGATGCGCATCCTCGGCCGCCAGTTCGTGATGGGGCGCAACATCAAGGAAGCCACCGAGCGCGCGCGCGAGCTCGAGGCCAAGGGCTACCGCTACTCGTACGACATGCTCGGCGAAGCGGCGCGCACCGGCGAGGACGCCGAACGCTACTTCGAGGCTTACCAGGCGGCGATCCACGCGATCGGCAAGGTCGCCGCCGGCCGCGGCCCGCAGCCCGCGCCGGGCATCTCGATCAAGCTCTCGGCGCTGCACCCGCGCTACGAGCTGGCGCACGGCGAGCGCGTGATCGCCGAGCTCGGCGCCAAGCTGAAGGCGCTGGCGCTGCTCGCCAAGCGCTACGACATCAACCTGACCGTCGACGCCGAAGAGGCCGACCGCCTCGAGCTGTCGCTCGAGCTGATCGAGCACGTGTTCCGCGACCCGCTGCTCGCCGGCTGGGAAGGCTTCGGCCTGGCGGTGCAGGCCTACCAGAAGCGCGCGATCCACGTGATCGAGTGGCTGATCGAACTGTCGCGCTCGGTCGGGCGACGACTGATGGTGCGCCTGGTCAAGGGCGCGTACTGGGACACCGAGATCAAGCGCGCGCAGGAGCGCGGCCTCGACGACTACCCGCTGTTCACGCGCAAGGCCAACACCGACGTGTCGTACCTGGCCTGTGCGCGCAGGATGCTGGGCGCGCCCGATGCGCTGTTCCCGCAGTTCGCGACGCACAACGCCCACACCGTGGCGGCGATCGTCGAGATGGCCGGCGGGCCCGAGGCCGCCGCCGGCAAGTTCGAGTTCCAGCGCCTGCACGGCATGGGCGAGGCGCTGTACGAGCAGATCGTGGCGCCGAACGGCATCCCCTGCCGCATCTACGCCCCGGTCGGCAGCCACGAGGACCTGCTCGCCTATCTGGTACGGCGGCTGCTCGAGAACGGCGCCAACACCTCGTTCGTCAACCGCATCGTCGACGAGCGCGCGCCGATCGACGAGATCATCGCCGACCCGGTGGCGCGGGTCGCGCGGCTGACGCAGATCCCGCACCCGCGCATCCCGCTCCCCGAAGACCTGTACGGTGCCGAGCGCAAGAACTCGCGCGGGCTCGACCTCTCCGATTACGCGCAGCTCCAGCCGGTGCTCGAGGCGATCAGCGCGCTCGAGAGCCGGCAATGGCAGGCGGCGCCGATCATCGGTGGCGTCGCGCAGCCCGGCAGCGCGCGCACGCTGCACGAGCCGGCCGACCAGCGCCGCGTCGTCGGCACCGTGGTCGAAGCCTCGGATGCCCAGGTCACGGATGCGCTGGCGCGCGCCGCGCGCGCCTTCCCGGACTGGGACGACACCCCGGTCGCCGAGCGCGCCGAGGCGCTGGTGCGCGCCGCCGAGCTGATGGAAGCCGAGATGGCGACGCTGCTCGGCATCCTGGTGCGCGAAGCGGGCAAGACGCTGAACGACGCCATCGCCGAGGTGCGCGAAGCGGTCGACTTCTGCCGCTACTACGCGATGCGTGCGCGCTACGACTTCGCCCCCCGGGCGATGCCTGGCCCGACCGGCGAGAGCAACGCGCTTCAGTTGCACGGCCGCGGCGTGTTCGTCTGCATCAGCCCGTGGAACTTCCCGCTGGCGATCTTCACCGGCCAGATCGCCGCCGCCCTGGCCGCCGGCAACACGGTGATCGCCAAGCCGGCCGAGCAGACGCCGCTGATCGGTGCCTACGCCGTCGGGCTGCTGCACCGCGCCGGCGTGCCGAACGATGCACTGCAGTTGCTGCCGGGCGACGGCCGCGTCGGCGCACGCCTGGTCGCCGACCCGCGCGTCAGTGGCGTCGCCTTCACCGGCAGCACCGAAACCGCGTGGGCGATCAACCGCACCTTGGCCGACAAGCGCGGCCCCATCGTGCCGCTGATCGCCGAGACCGGCGGCCAGAACGCGATGGTGGTCGACTCCTCGGCGCTGCCCGAGCAGGTGGTCGCCGACGTGCTGGCCTCGAGCTTCCAGAGCGCCGGCCAGCGCTGCTCGGCGCTGCGCCTGCTGCTGGTGCAGGACGACGTCGCCGACAAGGTGCTGAAGATGCTCGCCGGCGCGATGGCCGAGCTGCGCGTCGGCGATCCGCGCGAGCTGGCCACCGACGTCGGTCCGGTGATCGATGCCGAGGCCAGGCAGATGCTCGAGGCGCACGCGGCGAAGATGGCGCGCGAGGCCAGGCTGATCCACCGCGTCGAGGTGCCGGCGGCGGCCGCGCAGGGGACCTTCGTCGCGCCGCAGGCCTTCGAGATCGCCTCGATCGCTCAGCTCGAGCGCGAAGTGTTCGGCCCGATCCTGCACGTGCTGCGCTACCCGGCCGACCGGCTCGGCGAGGTGCTCGATGCACTGAACGCCACCGGCTACGGCCTGACCTTCGGCATCCACTCGCGCATCGACTCGACGGTGCGCGAAGTGCTCGAGCGCGTGCGCGCCGGCAACTGCTACGTCAACCGCAACATGATCGGCGCGGTGGTCGGCGTGCAGCCCTTCGGCGGCGAAGGCCTGTCGGGCACCGGCCCCAAGGCCGGCGGCCCGCACTACCTGTACCGCTTCGCCGCCGAGCGCACGGTGAGCGTCAACACCACCGCCGCCGGCGGCAACGCGGCGCTGATGTCGCTGGGCGAGGAGTGAGGCGCGAGGTCGCGCACGGGTGGGCAGCTTGCTGCCCACCATCGTCGGTGCACCACCGGGCGGGCAAGCGCGGGGCGCCTGCCCGCCCCCGTGCAATCCGCGCCTTTCAGGCAGATCCCGCCTCAGGTGTCGTGCGCGTTCTTCGACAGTTGCCGATCGATCAGCGTGATCAGGTCGTAGGCCTCGGGCGTCAGGTTGGGCAACAGCGTTTCGCGGCGCATCATGAACGGGCCGCGCGGGCCGTGATAATCCATCACCTCGCCCACCTGCTTGAACAGGATCCCGTAGCGCCTGAGCAGCCGCACCAGCCGCGGTTCCATCATCGCGAACACGATCTGCAGATTGCTTTTCAGGAACAGCGCCAGCGCCAGCAGGAACAGCCCCAGCGGAACCAGCGGAAAACTGTCGCGACCGCTGGCATCGATGTGCTCGAAATCGTTCAGATTGAGCGGCTGGTGTTCGTCCTCCTTGCGGCAGCGGAACTCGGCGAGCGCGGCGAGTCGGGAGAACTCGCCGTAGCTGCCCGGCGGCAGCTCGCGCGGATCGATCAGCGAGCGGTCCAGCGCATCGCCGCAGAAGCGCTCGAAGGGCAACGGCGCCGCGGGGTCGTCGGAGTCGGGCAGGATCAGCCGCACGCAGCCCGCCGGCCGACCGCTGACGCGGTGGTACAGCAGGCCGTGCCGCGAGCGCGCGTCGTAGTCGTCGCGCTCCATGCCGCCCGGGCAGTCCTCTTCCTGCTCGTAGCCGAACTCCTGGCAGTAGACCCGGTAGCGGATACGGTACGCCTGCGCCTGCAGTACCGGCGTGTCGGCCGGCGTCACATAGAAGTACTTGCGGAATGTGTCAGTCACGGTTCGGGGCCCATGGTCTCTAGAGATGTGGTCGTTCACCGTCCATCCCTGGATCGCCTTCACCCCGCTTCGATGGGCCGTCGCTGACACCGTGGTGCCCTGCGGGCTGGTCTCGTCTCCCTTAGTTTGATTGGTGTTGTGGTCGAAGCGGGTTTCTCCGCCAACTACCCGTCCGCAGCCTCGGCGGCACCCGCGGGCGCCATCGAGGCCTCCCGCCGGACTGGGAGGGCCGTGCGCATTGTAATTTCTCGCCAGCTCCAATGACAGCGGTGCAGCGGCCCCGGCCGATCGCTCACGGCGACCGATCCGCCGGCGGGAACTCCGGGCGCTCGGCGGACAGGTCGACTGCCGGCCGAGCCGGTGATCAGCCGCAGCTTGCCCGTCAGTTTCAATTGGCACAAAATCAGGACCAATTGATACAGGTTGATCGACTGGCCATCGACCGCGGAGATCCCGATGCTCGCCACAAAATTGCATCGACCGGACATCGAGAGCGAAGCCGGGCGGACTTCGCTCGCCAGACTGGTGACCCGTCTGTTCGAGCACTGGGGCCTGACACTGGACGTGCAGGCGCAACTCCTCGGGCTGTCGCCGTCGACTCGCTCGACGGTGAACCGCTATCGCAAGGGGACGCCGCTCGCCCTGAACCGGGACCTCATCGATCGCGCCGGGCACCTGCTCGGCATCCACCAGGCGTTGCGGATCCTCTTCCCCCAGAACCCCGAGCTGGTATACCGCTGGCCGGTGACGCCGAATCGGGCCTTCGAGGGACGCAGCCCGGTCCATCTGATGCTCGAGCGCGGTTTCGAGGGGGTGCTGATGGTGCGCCACTACCTCGATCACCAGCGCGGGCGCTGAGGCGTGCGACCGCTGTTCAGCGTGGCGCTCGACTTCGATGACGACGCCTACCGCAACATCCGCTCCGCCCGCGAGCCGCAAGACTTGCTCGACGACCTGAGTGACGATCCCGCCGCTCGGGCCTTCGGCCAGGCGGCGGCGATCCGCACCCAGGTACCGAAAGGCACCGATCCGGTGATCAACCGCCCGTTCGAGTACGCCCAGGCCATCGCCCATGTCTTCGGCCGTCCGCCATGGGCCGCTACCCGCTTCAGCGATGGTGGCCATCCGGCCTGGTACGGGGCGCTCGAACTCGAAACGACGATCTGGGAAACGGTGCATCACTGGCACCGCTTCCTGACCGACAGCGGCTTCGATCGCCACGATCAGCCGGTGATCGGGGAACGACGGGTGTTCAAGGTGCGCTGCACGGCGATCCTGCTCGATCTGCGCGGGCATGTCGCCGAATACCCGGGGCTGGTCGATCCCCACGACTACCGCTTTGCCCAAGAGGTCGGTGCGCGCGTCGCCGCCGGGGGGCCGCCCGGCCTCCTGACGCACTCGGCCCGCTGCAACGGCGACAATCTGGTGGTCTTTCGTCCCGACGTGCTGAGCCGCCCTCGCGGTCACTGCTTTCTGGAGTACGAGCTGGCCCCGGGAACACCGTTCGTGCGGGTGCGGCGCATGCCGGCAGCCGAGGTGCTGCTTCGGGTGCCGATCGGGTCTGGAGCCTCGGCGAGCGAGTAGCGGTTCCTCGCTGCCACCGAAGACGAAGTGGCGCCCCAGCCGGTACATCGCGGAGTTCCAGGCTCCCTTCAGCGCAGCCGTTCGAGCCGGGCGTCGAAGCCGGCATAGCGCGCTCAACCCGGTCTCCGTGGTTGAGATGCGTTGCTCTGCGCCGACGTTCAGGCAACACTTCGTGCGAGCGGAGGATCGAAACGGAGCACACTGAATGAACACCGTCGACGAACTCGCCGCGATCGGTCGCGAGTTGCCGGAAACGGCGCTGCGCGAAGTGCTCGACTTCGCGCGCTTCCTGCGTCAGCAGCTCGATGCCGAGCGTGGTGCAGCGCCCACTGCATCTGCCGGTGGCGAGGCGCGCACGCGCGCGCTCGAAACCCTGCGCCGGCAGCGCGGGCGCTTTCACGCCCAACCGTTCGACCGGGCCGGGTTGCATGAACGCTGAGCGCGTCTTCGTCGACACCAACGTCGTCGTGTATGCGCAGTCAGCGGATGGTGCGAAGTCCGACGCCGCCTTCGTGCTGCTCGAAACGCAGCCGGTGATCAGCACCCAGGTAGTGAACGAAACCATCAGCGTACTTACTCGCAAGCACGGTTTCGCGCTCGCCGACGCCTACGAGGTGGCCGACAGCCTGCTGACCCTGTGCGAGGTGATGCCGGTGGACGCCGACACGGTGCCCGAGGGGATGCGGGTGGCCATCCGCTACCGACTGTCGCACTGGGACGCCTTGATCGTTGCCGCTGCGCTGCGTGCCGGCTGTACGCTGCTCTACTCGGAAGACATGCAGCACGGCCTGGTGTTCGACGAACGGCTGACCATCGTCAATCCGTTCGCCGCGTCGACCCACTGAGATACAGGTCCCGGATGAAACGGCGCCACGCCGCGAGCTGCCGAGCGGTCACGGCGACAGGTCTGCCGGCGGGAACTCCGGGCGCTCGGCGGACAGGTCGACGAAGTGGCGCCCCATCCGGTACATCGCGTAGTTCCAGGTTTCCTTCAGCAGCAGCTCGAGCTTGGCGTCGATGCCGACGAAGCGCGTGGTCGGCGTCGGCGAGGGGCGCGCGTCGATGCCCAGATCGCGCGCCATGCTCACCGCGCGGCGCATATGCAGCGGGTCGGATACCAGCAGCACGCGCCCGAAGCGCTGCGCCTCGAGGATCGGCTTGGCTTCGGCCAGGTTGTCGAAGGTCGAGCGCGAGGCCGTCTCGACGAAGATCGCGCCGCCCGGGATGCCGCGCTTCAGCGCGTAGGTGCGCGCGACCTCGGCTTCGGCGCGGTTGTCGCCGCGGCCGAAGCCGCCGGTGAACACCAGCGCGCGCACCCTGCCTTCGCGGTACAGCGCGAGTGCGTGCTTGATCCGCTCCTCGAACACCGGCGAGGGCCGGCCATTCCACGCCGCCGCGCCGAGCACCAGCGCGGCGTCGGCCGGGCCCTCGTCGTATTCGTCGGCGAACAGCACGATGCGCAGCATCAGCCAGCCGACGAACAGCGGCGGCCCGAGCAGCACCAGCGTCAGCACCAGCCAGACGCGCCCGCGCAGCCGCATCTCAGCCCTCGCGCTTGCGCGCCAGCGTCAGCCCGTCGCCGAGCGGCAGCAGGCTCACGTCGACGCGCGCATCGTGGTGGAGGCGGTCGTTCAGCGCGCGGATCGCCGTGGTGGCGGCATCGGTCACGCCGGGGTCGGCGACCGCGCCGCCCCACAACACGTTGTCGATCAGCACCAGCCCGCCGGGGCGCAGCAGCTCGAGCGCGCGCTCGTAGTAGGCCGGGTAGTTCTTCTTGTCGGCGTCGATGAACACCAGGTCGACCGTACCGGCGGCGCCGGCGGCGAGCATCTCGGCCAGGGTGTCGAGCGCCCGCCCGAGCCGCAGCTCGATCTGCTCGGCGACGCCGGCCTCGGCCCAGTAGCGGCGCGCGATCGCCGTCCAGGCCTGGTCGAGGTCGCAGGTGATCAGGCGCCCGTCCACCGGCAGCGCCAGCGCCATCGCCAGCGCGCTGTAGCCGGTGAAGGTACCGAGCTCGACGATGGTGCGCGCGCCGGTGAGCCGCACCAGCAGTTGCATGAACTGCCCCTGCTCGGGCGCGATCTGCATCTGCGCCTCGGGCAGCTGCGCCGTCGCTTCGCGCAGGCGGCGCTGCACCGCGGTTTCGCGCAGCGAATGCCCGAGCAGGTAGCGGTACAAGCCCTGGTCGAGGTTCAGCGTCTTGTTGGTCATCGCAACTCCAGACGGCGCGTGAAAAGCCCTATCATAAGGGTTTTCCGCCGCGAGCCCGCCCGCATGCCGTTCCGCCTGGTCCAGATCACCGACACCCATCTGCGCGCGCGCCCCAGCCTGAGCTGGGGCGTCGATGTCGATGCCGGGCTGGCCGCGGTGCTGGCGGCGGTGCGGGCGCGCGGCGCCGACGCGCTGCTGCTGACCGGCGACCTGGTGCACGACGAGGGCGAGGCGGCCTACGCGCGGCTGCGCGGCCTGATCGCCGCAACCGGCCTCCCGGCGCTGTGCCTGCCCGGCAACCACGACGACGCGACGCGCCTGGCGGCGTGCTGCGACGACACCGGCCCGCTGCGCCTGGCGCGCGCCATCGCGCTCGGCGGCTGGCGGCTGGTCGCGCTCGACTCCTCGGTGCCCGGCGAGCCCGGTGGTGCGCTCGGCGACGCCGAGCTGGCGCGGCTCGCGGCGCAGCTCGAAGCCCACCCGGCGACGCCGACGCTGGTCGCGCTGCACCACCCGCCGCTGGCCATCGGCAGCCCGTGGCTGGATACGATGATGCTCGCCGACGCCGACGCGCTCTTCGCCGTGCTGGCGCGCCACCGCCAGGTGCGCGCCGTGGCCTTCGGCCACATCCACCAGCAGTTCGAGGCCGAGCACGGCGGCCTGCGTTTGCTCGCCGCACCGTCGACCTGCGTCCAGTTCCGCCCCGGCACCGCCGAGCCCGAAACCGACCCGCTGCCGCCCGGCTATCGCTGGCTGGACCTGCACCCCGACGGCCGGTTCGAGACCGGCGTGGCGCGCGTCTGACCCTTCCCTACCCCACTGGTTGCACGCCATGAACATCAAAGACGATCTCGTCCGCCACTACCACTGGCTGCGCCGGTACGGTCTCAACGATTCGCACAGCGGCAACGCCTCGGTGCGCGACGCCGACGAAACCGTGTGGATCACCCCGACCGGCTGCTGCGCCGATACGCTCAGCGGCGCCGACCTGGTGGCCTGCGACTTCGAGGGCCGCATCGGCAAGGGCGCCTCGATCGACGCGCCGCTGCATCTGGCGATCTACCAGGCGCGGCCGCAGGCGCGCGCGATCCTGCACAGCCACGGGCCGTACACGGTGGCGATGACGATGGACAACGAGGAATTCGTGCCGGCCGACTTCGAAGGCCAGTACTACTTCGGCCGCGTGCCGGTGATCACGATCGCCTACGCGCGCTACCAGCAGGACGCACCCCGGCTGGTCGCCGAGGCGCTGGCCGAGCACCCGGTCGCGGTGGTGCGCGGCCACGGCGTGTTCGCCTGCGCCGAAACCATCAACCTCGCCTACAAGTGGACCTGCTCGCTCGAGCTCTCGGCCAAGACCGCCTTCATCGCGCAGCAGGCGGGGAAGATCTGATTTCAAGAGTTCTGCACGCATTGCGGCGGAGCGAGGGGGATGTTGCGCAGCGGATTACGCGCGCCGCGGACGCAGGGACAGCGCGGAGCGGCGCCGTACCTCGGAGGCGTACACGGAGGTACGCCGAGAATGAGCGGAGCAATATCCCCATCGCTCCGCCGCACCGGAGCTGACCAAAATCAGCTAGAACTTTCTGGAACCTGTATCAGGCACGCGCCCCGGGCCGCGTCCGCGAGCTGCTGGCGGATGAGGCCGAGCAGGTCGGCGGCTTCGGGGGTCAGGTTGGGCAGCAGCGTTTCGCGGCGCATCATGAACGGCCCGCGCGGGCCGTGGTAATCCATCACCTCGCCCACCGGGGTGAAGAGGATGCCGTAACGCCTGAGCAGCCGCTCCAGGCGCGGCTCCATCATCGCGAACACCGTCTGCAGCCCGGAATCCAGGAACAGCGCCAGCGCCGTCAGGAACAGCCCGACCGGGATGTGCGGGAAGCAGCGCTGCCCCTCGGGGTCGGGCTCGTCGGCTGCGCCGACACTGACCGGGCGGTGCTCGTCGGTCTTGCGCCGCCGGAAGCTGCCGAGCACCGCCAGGCGCGAGAACTCGCCGAAACTGCCCGGTGGCAGCGCCCGCGGGTCGACGATCGAGCGGTCGAGGCTGGCGCTGCAATAGCGCTCGAACGGCAGCGCTGCCGCGGGGTCGTCGGGACGCGACAGGACCAGCCGCACGCAACCGGCCGCGATACCGCTGGGCCGGTGGATCAGCAGACTGTGGCGCGACTGCGCATCGTAGGCATCCTGCTCCAGGCCGCCCGGGCAGTCCTCGTCCCGCTCGTAGCCGAACTCGCGGCAATAGACCTGGTAGCGGATACGGTGCACCTGCTCGCGCGAGGCCGGCGTGTCGGCCGGAACCACCTGGAAGTAGCGCCCGAAGGATTCGCTCGGATTGAGTTCGCGCATCGGAATTCGCTCCGCTGGAGTCTGTGCTGCGACCGACTCCCCCCTTTGAAAAAGGGGGGTTGGAGGGGATTTCATCCGCCCAGTTCCTTCAGCAGCGCCTCGGCCGCTTCGCGGTCTTCGAACGCCGTGGCGTCGGCCAGCACCGTCTTCAGGAGCTGCCGCGCCTCGTCCTTCTGCCCGCTGCGCGCCAGGGCCAGCGACAGATGATAGCGGATCGGCGCCGAGTCCGGCTGCTGCGTCGCCGCCGCCCGCAGCAGCTCGAGCGCGCGCGCGGTGTCGCCGTTTCGCAGCAGGATCTCGCCGAGCGTGTCCATGGTCTCGGCATCGGGCTGCAGCGCCAGCGCACGCTCGGCGTACCCCTGCGCCGCGCGCGGGTCCTGCTCGCGCAGCAGCCAGGCCAGGTTGTTCAGCGCCAGCGGATTGTTCGGTGCCAGCTCGACCAGCCGCACGAACGCCGCCCTGGCCTGGTCGCGCTGCCCCGACATCAGGTAATGGTTGGCGAGCGCGAGCTGCACCGCGGCGTCGCGCGGATGCGCCTTCAGCCAGGCTTCCAGCGTCGCCCGACTGCCCGCCGCGTCGCCGGCAGCCGCCTGTGCCTCGTTCAGCCGCAACACCCAGTAGTTGCTGTTCGGGAAGCGCGCCATCGCCTTGCGGTACACCGCCAGCGCCTGCTCGGGCTGCTGACGGCTCAGCGCCCACTGCCCCTCGAGGTCGATCACCGCCAGGTTGTCGGGCAGCGCCGTCTGCAGCGCACGGATGAAGCCGCGCGCCTGCTCGGGGTCGGCCGCCAGGCGCATCAGGCCGCCGAGCAGCGGGTCGGCCAGGCGGTTGCCGGGGTCGAGCCTGAGCGCCTGGATCAGCGCGCCTTTCAAGCCTTCGGCATCCTGGTTGGCGGCGTAGACGGCGGCCAGCGCGTAATGCCCCGGCGCCCAGTTCGGCTGCAGATCGGTGAGCTTGCGCAGCGTCCACAGTGCGTTGGCGCTCTGCCCGGCCGCCTGCTGCGCCTGCGCCAGCGTCAGCAGGTAATCGCGATTCTCCGGATGAGCGCTGCGGATCTCGTCGAGCACCGCCAGCGCCTTCAGCGGCTGGCGCTGGCGCAGCTGGTAGCGCGCCAGCAGTAGCCGCGGCTCGAGCGCCTGCGGGTTGGCCCGCGCCGCCTCTTCGACCCAGCGCACATCGGCGGCCGCGTCGCCGCGCTGGGCCTCGAGCCGGCCTAGCGCCAACAGCGTGCCCAGGTGCCCGGGGTGATGCTGCAGCACCTGCTGGTAATAGCCGCGGGCGCCGTCCGGATTGCCGGCCTTCAGCTCCAGCGCCGCCAGGTTGGCGGCGGCCGAGGGGTTACCGGGCTTGAGCTTCAGCGCCTGCTCGAACGCCGCGCGGGCCTTGGCCTCGTCCTTCAGCGCGACCTGCGCGATGCCCTTCAGGATCAGCGGGTCGACGCTGTCCGGGCGCTGCTGCTGCAGTTGCTCGGCGGCGGCTACCGCCTTGTCGAACGCCTTCGCCTTCAGATAGCCGACGATCAGCACCAGATCGGCTCGCCCGCCCTGCGTGTCGAG
>JBDHRG010000025.1:0-27327 GCA_039807445.1 Candidatus Competibacteraceae bacterium | reverse complement strand
AGCCAGGTGAACCGCTCCACCAGCGCCCGCAGCTCGGCCCGGCCTGTCGGCACCCGGCACAGGTGCACCGCCACCGCCTCGGGCCCGGCACCCGCGTCGCTCGCCCTGCTGCGTCAGATCGACGAGGCGCCGGAACAGCTCCGAGGCCGCTGGACTCGCGGCCAGCGCCTGCTGCCCCAGCGCAGCCGTGCGGGCGCGGACGTCTTCCAGCGCGCTCTGGCGGCGGGCGATGCGCGCGGCCAATGCATCGAAGGCGTCCAGTGGGAAACCGGCCGCCGACATGGTCGTCGTGTTGGCGCAAGCATCAGCGGCACTCCGCATCACGCCACTCACAGCGCCGGCCATGGAAGCAATTGCCGTTTCGGCCTCGGCGGTCAGCGCCTGCCGGGCGTCGGCAGCCAGGTCGCGCAGGGTCGCCAGCGTGTTGGCCAGAACCTCACGCCGCGCCGGTTCCATCGTGGCCAACGGCGCGCGCACCAGCGCCAGGTCCCGTCGCTGGTCGCCGCGCTGCAGCGCGAGGGTGACGGTGGTGCCCGCCGGCCCGCGCAGGCGGACAGTAGCCTCCTCCACCGTCATGCCGAGGGTAGGGACACCATCGATCGCTGTCAGCAACTCGCCCGTCGCTACGCCTGCCCGGTCCGCCGGCATGTCCGGCGCGACGCCGGTGATCCGCAGGCTTCCGGCGTCCGGCGCCGCCTCGAAGCCAACGCCAACGCCGACGGTGGTCACGAAGGCGAACCTGCGTCCGAAGCCCTCTGCCGCGAGGCCGAGCGTTTCGGCGGTGCTTCGCAGGCTACGGGCGTAGGCCTCGGCCCGGTCGCGGAAGAGGCGCAGGCCGGCGCTGTCCTGGCCCAGCTGCCGCTGCAGCTCGAGCGCCATCGCCAGCCCCTCCAGCAGCCGCGGGTAGCTGGCGGCCTCGAAGGCGCTGTCGATCAGGCGGGTCAGCGGCAAGCCCTGATTAAGCAGGTAGCCGTGGCGGGCGCCGGGGTCGGCGGCGTCGGCCCGGCCCCGGTAGTAGGTGAGCACTTTCGACAGGACTTCCGCGGCCTCCCGGTGCTTTCCGGCCTGGGCCAGGTCGTAGCCAAAATATTTCAGCGCCAGCGCCTCGCCGTCGGTGGTGGGGGCCGGGAACGTGACGGCGCTGCCCGTCGTGCCGGTGGTCGGCAGCGCCTGAATGGCGACCACCGGCTGCGGGGCCGTGGGGGTTTCTCCGGACCAGGTCATCCCTACCAGCAGGCCGCTGCCGGTGGCGCGCAGGAATCCACGGCCGGAGCCGTCTCCCGGGGACTGCCAGTGGAAGTCCAGCAGATCGCCGACCGCTGTGCCTTCGAGGACGGCATTCCCGCTGAAGTTGCCGCTGACCGTCGCACCACGCTGGCGCAGCTCCAACTCGCCCAGTCGATGATCGCGCCATCGACCGCCGAACGGTCAGGCGCCGATAGTGTCGCTGAGGGTTTGCAGCAGCTCCGCCGCCTCGCGCCGACCCTTCACTTCGGCGCTGAAGGTGCTGGCCGCTTCGGTGCCGCCTGTCAGCGTCTTTCCCTCGGCTTTCACCGTGCCGGAGAGAGTGTCGCCGTTGACCTGCAGGCCGATTCGGCCGGTTTCCGTCAGAGCCGGTGCGGTGCCCCCGGACTGCTCAGTGGCGCGGGTGTACCAAGTCAGGTTGCGCAACGTCGGGGCCGCCGTGATCGCGACGTCGATATGCCCGCCTTGGGCCGACACCGCAACGCCCGATTCCGCAGTCGCCTGGGGGAGCGACGGCGGCGACCAGTACGGCGGCAGACCTGCCGGCTTCGGCCCGAGTCGCGGATCTGACCCGGAGGTCGACGGCGTAGCCGCGCCGGGCGCCGGTGCCGGACTCCGGCTGGTGACCCAGAAGCTCCAGCCGGGAACCACGGGACCGTCGGTCACCAAGGTCAGGTCCAGCGCCGGCTCACCGGTCCCGTCGGCGCGGTGCAGCAGCAGTCGCCCCGGCAGTGGTCCGAACTTCACGCCATCGACCTCGCCGCTCAGGGACACGTCGAAATTGGTCGGCACCGGCACGCCTCCGATCCACTCGTCGGGCTCACTCAGCAGGCGCTCCGGGGGGTGCGGCCTTTCTTTTTCCAGCGCCTGGAGTTGGCGTACCAGATCCAGGATCGGATCGACCTGCCCGGCCGGAAGGGGAGCGGCGGCCGGGGTCAGCCGCAGTGCCAGCCACTCGACATGGCGGGCGCCGCGGACCACCGCGGTGTAGACGCCCTTCAGCACGAAGCCGTCGCCGCTGGCCTCCAGCAGGCCATCCAGGCTGGCCGTGAGGCCGCGTTGGCCCTCGTGGGCCACGGCGTGCAGCCGCCGCACACCGTCCCTCCGTTGCCAGCTCCCGGTGAGGAGCAGCGCCTCGGTCCCGGCCGTCCGGGGCACGGGTAGCAGCACCGCTGCCGTGTCATCCTCGCCCAGGATCCAGCGCGCCTGCAGCAACGGCGCAGTGGTCGGCGTGCCGACCGGATGGACGGCCCTGATGTCCGCCAGCGTCTCGGGCGGGGCATCCGGCAGCGCCTGGTGCAGTATCCGGTCCTCCACGACGGCCGCCGTTGCGTACTGATCGATCATCTGCGCCCCTCCGGGGGAGGCCGAGGCGGGCTGTGCGCCGAGGAGGGTCAAGGCTAGCGCCGCGAGCGAAACGCACCACCCTGCGGTCCCGAACGGTATCGATGCCATCGCCGCTCTCCAACATCACGCAAACCGCGAAACCGGTCCACACAACGATCGGGCGGTGTTCAGCGACAGGCGCCCCCTCATCCCCTCACGAATCCGAGCTGGCTGCACGCAAGGGCGGATGCCGGACGGAGCCACGAAAAGCGCCTGCGGGTGACGTCGAAGCCGGCACGCAACGGCCGCTTCGCCCCGATCCCAAGCGCACTCGAAGAAGTGTGGTCGAGCTTTTCGGATGCACCACCGTTGAAGAGCAACAGGCCCGCTCGCACCACCGCCAGCTCGCTCCAGCGTGTCGTGTATGCCGACGAGCACCCGGTGCGTGTCTGCCAGCCACCGCCGAAGCCGTCGGCGGCGAAGCGCAGCGTGCCGCGGCTGGAGCAGGCGCCTTGACCGGACACGACCTGGTTCGAGTCTGGCTGCCATCGAACACATACCCTGCGACGAGCTTTACAGCCTGCCGCCCCAGTCCTCGAACCGCATCCGGGATAGCCGAGGAAGTCGCGCTCGTTTCCTGAGCTGGCGGCGGCGGCCGCAACGCCTGCGCATCTCTACCGCGACCTCGAGCTCGGGGTCGGAACGCTCGTAGGCGAGCTTCGCGTCATGCCCCTGTGTGTATGCGTAGATACCGGCAACGCCCCCGCCGCGCGTCAACGTGCTTCGGCAGGCTGCCCGCTGCGTGCAGATACACTCGGTCCCGGCAACCAGCCCGCAGTCTCGAGCCGTTGCCAGGCAGCGACGATATGCTCGGCGCGCATGAGCTTGCGTTTGCGCGCGTTCCAGGCATGCACCTCCTCACCGTGAAGATCATGGCCGGGTGCTGGTCAAGCGCAGCATCAGCATCATCGGATCGACCGGCGACGCCTGGAAGCCGTAGTGCTCGTAGAACTGCTTGGCACGATCATGAAGCGCATGCACGAGCAGCGCCCGGACGCCGACGTTCTGCGAAACCACCACCGCCCGCTGCACGGCATCCTGCAACATGGCTCCGCCGAGCTCGAGCCCTTGAGCGCGAGTGTCGACGGCGGGCCGGGCCAGAACCATCACCGGAACAGGATCGGGCATATTGCGCCGCACCCCGCCGGTGGCCAGCCTGTGTGCGATCGCCCCCGCCGCCATGGCGTAGTAACCGTAGACGCGGTTGTCCTGATCCGCTACGACGAAGGTGCGGCTGGCACCGCTTGCCTGGTTGGCCATCGCCCGCCGCTCGAGCCACTCGTCGAGGGCCGGCTCGCCGCAGGAAAAGTCGTCCACACGATGAGCAGCAGTCAGCGGCTGCGGCGCGCTGAGCTGCAGATTCATTCGCGCCATCCCTGGCGCTCGCCCTGGGGGCGGCTGCGCCCGTGCAGAACGGCATTCCTGCCGTCTTGTCATTCTCTGGTCCAGGGCGCTTTCAGAGCGAACAGTCGTTCAAGCCCCGGATTGGGCTTGGGCGGCGCATCCAGGAGGTCGATGAACTGCTGGAACTTGTCGGCGTCGAGGGTGAAGTAGACCTGATCGAGCAGCACCGCCTGCGCCTTGTCGCAGGCGGCCTCGAGCATGAAGTCCGAGCGGTTCTTGCCCAGGAGTCGGGCGGCACGGTCGATCAGATCGCGCTGCTCGGGCAGCGCCCGCAGATTGATGGCAGCATCGCGCATGGTCTGCCCTCCAGACTGTGCATACATGATAAATGCACAAACTTGAGATGCCGTGCAGCTGCTGTCAATACACTGCTTTCCGTAGCGCGACTCTCAGGGAATCGTGCTACCCCGGTCGCGAATCGCGGCACGCAGGAGGACATTCAAGGCAAAACGTCGACTACAGACTCGAGGCGAACGCAGGTTCGGTTACCAGGAGGACTCTTTGCCGCCAAGGGCAACCCGCCACCTTGCCCACGCTGTCATCACTCAGGGTATGGCAGAAATGCCAGAACTTCCCAAATGTGAAACCTGCTGCTCAGCATTGCCTCAAGCCCGAGGCGCGCGTGGGGTGCAGCGCGATTCAGCGATTGCCGACCCAGTTCTCGACCCGCAACCCGGAATAGTCGACGAAGTCGCGCTCGTTGTTGGTGACGAGCGTCGCGCCGAGCGCGATCGCGTATGCCGCGATCAGCTTGTCGAGCGCATCGCGCTTGCGCTCGCGGATCGCGTAGCGGACCTCGCCGTAGACGCCGGCCGCGGCGGCATCGAACGGTGCGACCGGGATGTCTTCGATCAAGGCGTCCAGCGCAGCCGCGTTGCGCTCGCGCTGCTCGCCCGAGCAGGCCACGCCGTACTGCAGCTCGGCGAACGTGATCGCCGACATCACCACGTCGCCGACGAAGCACTCGGCGAAGCGTGCCGCCACCTCGGGCGGCTGGTGCTTGATCAGGTAGATGCAGATGTTGGTGTCGAGCATGTAGCGCGGCATCACCAGCCCTCGCGCTCGGCTTCCTCGTTGTCGCCGCGACCCTCGGCCATGAAGCCGGGCGCGAAGCCGGCGAAGCGCGCGAGCACCCCGTCGAGACGACGGCGCAGCGGCCGGATGCGCAATTCGTCGCCGACCCGCTCGATTTCGAGCTCGAGGTCGGTGCGCTCGTAGGCGAGCTCCGCCGGGATGCGCACCGCCTGCGAATTGCCGTTACGGAAAACCCGTGTCGTCGCCATGACCGCCCCCGTGTGTACGCGTAGATACTAATCACGTCTCCGCCATGCATCCAGGCTGCCGCTGCATCCATCCAGCTCGTCAGGCGGTCAGTCCTCGCCGCTCTCCTTCCCACCGCGCGTCTCGTCGTCCAGGCGCTTCATGTTGTCCAGCAGCTTCAGCAGGTAGTGCAGCGTGTGGGTGAGGTCGCTGATCGAGAAATCCGCCAGCGCCTGCTCGTAGTAGGCGTGGATCTTCGGCAGCGCCTGGGTGACCCAGACCTTGCGTCCCGACTCCGTCATCGTCACCAGCCGGGAGCGCCGGTCGCGCCCGTCCGGGGCGGTGCTGAGATGGCCGTCGCGCTCCATCCGGCTGATCAATCCCGACAGGTTCTGCCGGCTCACCATCAGGTAGCGGGCCAGGTCGCCGACGCTGATCCCGCCTTCGGCCTGCGGCTGGGACAGCGCGCCCAGCACCGCCCACTGCTGCGTCGTCAGCCCCTCGGCCTCGACCGCTCGGGTTCCGGTTTTATGCAACATATTTGCACACTGGTACAGACGGAAGAACAACCGGTTGGCGAGCTCCATCCGAGCGTGAGCGGCAGATTCTGACGTTTTTTTCATGATTTGACCCATGTGGATCATACTTGCATTCATCGCTTCGATGGTTCATTATGCGTCAACATAATGACATATCAGCCACCGACGACTCGAACACCTCGGGCAGACGATAGCAACCCTGGCAAGCGAGAGGAGAACACCGTGAACAGACTCGAAGGCAAGACGGTCATCGTGACCGGCGGCGGTGGCGGCATCGGCGGGGCGACCTGCCGCCGGTTCGCGCAGGAAGGCGCGCGCGTGGCGGTACTCGATCTGTCGCTGGAGGCCGCCGAAAAAGTCGTCGCCGACATCCGCGCCGCCGGCGGCACCGCCGAGGCGATCCGCTGCGACATCACCGACCGCACCGAGGTGGACGCCGCCGTGGCCGCGACCGAGGCCAAGCTCGGTCCGATCGACGTGCTGGTCAACAACGCCGGCTGGGACGTGTTCAAGCCCTTCACCAAGACCGAACCGGCGCAGTGGGACAGGCTGATCGCGATCAACCTGACCGGCGCGCTGCACCTGCATCACGCGGTGCTGCCGGGCATGGTGGCGCGCAAGCGCGGGCGCATCGTCAACATCGCCTCCGACGCGGCGCGCGTCGGCTCCTCCGGCGAAGCGGTGTACGCCGCCTGCAAGGGCGGGCTGGTGTCGTTCTCCAAGACCATCGCCCGCGAGCACGCGCGTCACGGCATCACCGTCAACGTCGTCTGCCCGGGCCCCACCGACACCGCGCTGTTCGCCGAGTACAAGGAAGGCGCCGGCAACCCCGAGAAGCTGATGGAGGCGTTCACGCGCTCGATCCCGCTCGGGCGCATCGGCCAGCCCGACGACCTGCCCGGCGCCATCGTGTTCTTCGCCAGCGACGACGCCGCCTACATCACCGGTCAGGTGCTCAGCGTCTCCGGCGGCCTGACGATGAACGGCTGAACACAGACCACCCCCGAGGAGAGCATGCCCATGGTCTACGAAGACATCCTGTTCGAAGTCCGCAACGGCGCGGCCTGGATCACGATCAACCGCCCCGAGAAGATGAACGCCTTCCGCGGCCGGACCTGCGACGAGCTGATCCACGCGATCAACCGCGCCGGCTACGACCGCGACATCGGCGTGATCGTGCTGGCCGGCGCCGGCGACAAGGCCTTCTGCACCGGCGGCGACCAGTCGGCGCACGAAGGCCAGTACGACGGCCGCGGTACCATCGGGCTGCCGATGGAAGAGCTGCACAACGCGATCCGCGACGTGCCCAAGCCGGTGATCGCCCGCGTGCAGGGCTACGCCGTCGGCGGCGGCAACGTGCTGTGCACGATCTGCGACTTCACGATCGCCTCCGAGAAGGCCGTCTTTGCCCAGGCGGGGCCGAAGGTCGGCTCGGTGGACCCCGGCTACGGCACCGCCTTCCTGGCCCGCGTGGTCGGCGAGAAGAAGGCGCGCGAGATCTGGTACCTGTGCCGTCGCTACCCGGCTGCCGAGGCGCTGGCGATGGGGCTGGTGAACGCGGTGGTGCCGCACGACCAGCTCGACGCCGAAGTCCAGAAGTGGTGCGACGAGATCATGGAGAAGAGCCCGACCGCGATCGCGATCGCCAAGCGCTCGTTCAACATGGACACGGCGCACCAGGCCGGCATCGCCGGCATGGGCATGTACGCGCTGAAGCTGTACTACGACACCGAAGAGTCGCGTGAAGGCGTCAGGGCCTTCCAGGAAAAGCGCAAGCCCGACTTCCGCAAGTACGCCAAGTAAGGCCCCAGCAAGAGGCCGCAGCGCGCGGCGGCCGCGCGGGGGGGGGTGCCCCCGCGCGCGCCGCGGCAACCACCCAGAGCACGACGGAGCCCCCCATGAACCCCTATCTCGACGAAGATCTGGTCACGCTGGGTGACCATGCCCGGCGCTTCGCCACCGACCGCATCGCCCCCGGTTTCCAGGAGCGCGACAGGACACGCGTGCTCGACCGCGACCTGATGCGCGAGATGGGCGACATGGGCTTCATCGCGCCCGAGCTGCCCGAGCAGTACGGCGGCCAGGGGCTGGGCTGTCTGGCCGCCGGCGTGATCCACGAAGAGGTCGCGCGCGCCGACCTGAGCATCTCGTACATCAACCTGCTGGCCTCGCTGAACGGCCAGATCCTGGCCCAGCACGGCGCCCCGGAGATCGTCAGACCCTGGCTCGAACGCCTGACGCGGGGCGAGGCGCTGTTGGCCATCGCCCTGACCGAGCCGCGCGGCGGTTCGGACGCCGCCAACCTGCGCCTGCGCATGGAGCGCGTCGACGACGAGTACGTGCTGAACGGCGAGAAGACCTCGATCTCGGCCGCCGACCAGGCCGACGCGGCGGTCGTGTTCGCGCGCACCGGCACGGTCGAGGCCGGCGCCCGCGGCGTGTCGGCGGTGCTGGTGCCGATGGACCTGCCGGGCATCACCACCAGCCGCTTCGACTGCCACGGCCAGCGCGCGATCGGCCGCGGCTCGATCTTCTTCGAGAACGTGCGCGTGCCGGTGAGCCATCTGCTCGGCAAGGAAGGCGAGGGTTTCGTGCAGGTGATGCAGGGCTTCGACTTCTCGCGTGCGCTGATCGGGCTGCAGGTGCTGGCGGTGGCTCGCGTCGCGCTGGAGGAGACCTGGGAGTACGTCGCCCAGCGCGAGGCCTTCGGCAAGCCGCTGTCGGCCTTCCAGGGCGTGTCGCACCCGCTGGCGGATTTCGACACCCAGGTCGAGGCCGCCCGCCTGCTGTGCCTGCAAGCCTTGTGGCTGAAGGACAGGGGCCTGCCGCACAGCGCCGAGGCGGCGATGTGCAAGTGGTGGGCGCCGAAGCTCGCCTACGACGTGGTGCATCAGTGCCTGCTGTCGTTCGGCCACGGCGGCTACGACCGCGGCCTGATGGAGCAGCGCCTGCGCGATGTGCTCGGCTTCCAGATCGGTGACGGCACCGCGCAGATCATGAAGACCATCATCGCCCGCACGCGCGCGGGACGCGGGGCCGTGCCGGTCTGAGCCCGAGCGCTGCCACCCGACCGCCACGAGAGCGCCATCAAGAGGAGAGACCCACCGTGGAATTCGATGCTGTCCTGATTCCGCCGCGCCGCGCCGCGATGATCGAGCAGGGGCTGTGGCACGAGCGAACGATCAACGACGCGCTCGACGCGTGCCTCGCCGCGTGCCCCGACCAGACCGCGCTCACCGCGGTGCAGGTCGAAAGCGGCACGACCGTGCGCTTCACCTACCGCGAGCTGGCGACGATGGCCGACCGCATCGCCGTCGGGCTGTCGCGCCTGGGTGTGGGCCGCAACGACGTGGTGTCGCTGCAGCTGCCGAACGGGTGGCAGTTCACGCTGGCGTACCTGGCGTGCTCGCGCATCGGCGCGGTGATCAACCCGCTGATGCACATCTTCCGCGAGCGCGAGCTGGCGTTCATGCTCAAGCACGGTGCCGCCAAGGTCGTCATCGTGCCCAAGGTGTTCCGCGGCTTCGACCACGAGCAGATGCTCGAGGGCCTGAAGCCCGGCCTGCCCGATCTGCAACACGTGGTGGTCGTCGGCGGCAGCGGCGCCAACAGCTTCGAGGCGCTGCTGAGCGGCCCGGCCTGGGAGCAGGCGCCCGATGCCGCGGACATCCTGAGCCGCCACCGCCCCGGCCCCGACGACATCACCCAACTGATGTACACCTCGGGCACCACGGGCGAGCCCAAGGGCGTGATGCACACCGCCAACACGGTGATGGCCAACATCATCCCCTACGCCGAACGCCTGCGCCTGGGCGCCGACGACGTGGTGCTGATGGCCTCGCCGATGGCGCACCAGACCGGCTTCATGTACGGCCTGATGATGCCGATCGTGCTGCGTGCGCGCGCCGTGCTGCAGGACATCTGGGAGCCGAAGACGGCGATCGGGCTGATCCGCGCCGAGGGCGTCACCTTCACGATGGCCTCGACGCCGTTCCTGACCGATCTCGCCCGGACGGTCGCCGAGACCGGCGAGGTCGTGCCCAGCCTGCGCACCTTCCTGTGCGCCGGCGCACCGATCCCCGGCCCGCTGGTCGAGCAGGCCCGCAAGGCGCTCGGCGCCAAGGTCGTCTCGGCCTGGGGCATGACCGAGAACGGCGCGGTCACCACCACCAAGCTCGACGACGACGACGAGCGCTCGGTCAACACCGACGGCTGCCCGCTGCCGGGGGTCGAGGTCAAGGTGATCGACGCCGACGGGCAAGCCCTGCCGGCCGGCGAGGTGGGCCGGCTGCTGCTGCGCTCATGCTCGAACTTCGGCGGCTATCTGAAGCGTCCGCAGCACAACGCCACCGACGCCGAAGGCTGGTTCGACACCGGCGACCTCGCCTATCTCGACGCGCGCGGGTACATCCGCATCAGCGGGCGATCGAAGGACGTGATCATCCGCGGCGGCGAGAACATCCCGGTGGTCGAGATCGAGACCCTGCTGTACCGCCATCCGGCGATCGCGCAGGCCGCCATCGTCGCCTACCCCGACGAGCGTCTGGGCGAGCGCGCCTGCGCGGTGGTCGTCCCCAAGCCGGGACAGACCATCGACCTGCCCGGGCTGGTCGATTTCCTGAAGGCGCAGAAGGTCGCCGTGCAGTACATCCCGGAGCGGCTGATCGTTCGCGAGGCGATGCCGGCGACCCCCTCCGGCAAGATCCAGAAGTTCAAGCTGCGCGAGCAGCTGCGCGAGCTGCAAGGCAACCAGGAAGCGTGAGCCATCATGAGCGAGCAACCCGTCCTCGTCGAAACCGTCGGCCGCGTCGGCGTGATCACGCTGAACCGACCGAAACAACTGAACGCGCTGAACGACGCGCTGATGGACGCGCTGGGCCACGCGCTGCTCGCCTTCGATGCCGATGAGGGCATCGGCGCCATCGTCATCACCGGCAATGCCAAGGCCTTCGCCGCCGGTGCCGACATCGCGGCGATGGTCGGCTGGGACTACATCGACGTGTTCAAGAGCGACTACGTCACCCGCAACTGGGAGACGATCCGCCGCGTGCGCAAGCCGGTGATCGCGGCGGTGGCCGGCTTCGCGCTCGGCGGCGGCTGCGAGCTGGCACTGGCCTGCGACATCGTCATCGCCGCCGACAGCGCGAAGTTCGGCCTGCCCGAAGTGAAGCTGGCGGTGATCCCCGGGGCGGGTGGCACCCAGCGCCTGCCGCGCGCCATCTCCAAGGCCAAGGCGATGGACCTGTGCCTGACTGCCCGCACCATGGATGCCGCCGAGGCCGAGCGCTCCGGGCTGGTGTCGCGGGTGGTGCCGGCCGAGCGCCTGATGGACGAGGCCATGGATGTCGCCACCACGGTCGCCGGGTTCTCGCTGCCTGCGGTGATGGTGCTGAAGGAATCGATCAACCGCGCCTTCGAGAGCTCGCTCGCGGAAGGGATTCTGTTCGAGCGGCGGCAGATGCACGCGCTGTTCGCCACCGAGGACCTGAAGGAAGGCATGGCGGCGTTCATCGAGCGTCGTCCGCCCGTGTTCAGGCACCGCTGAGGCGGCGCCCGCCAACCGCATCCCACCGGAGAACGTCCCCCATGGCTCTGGATTCCGAATCCTTCGATCTGCTGCTGGCCACCGTCCAGCGCTTCATCCGCGAGCGCCTGGTGCCGGCCGAGAACACCGTCGAGGAGCTCGACGAGGTGCCCGCCGACATCGTCGAGGACATGAAGGCGATGGGCCTGTTCGGCCTGTCGATCCCCGAGGAGTACGGCGGCATCGGGCTGTCGATGGCGCAGGAGTGCGCGGTGGCCTTCGAGCTCGGCCAGACCGCGCTGGCCTTCCGCTCGGTGTTCGGCACCAACGTCGGCATCGGCTCGCAGGGCATCCTGATCGACGGCACCGAGGCGCAGAAGCGCGAGCTGCTGCCGCGCGTCGCCAGCGGCGAGCTGATCATGTCGTTCGCGCTGACCGAACCCGATGCCGGCTCGGACTCGGCGGCGCTGAAGACGCGCGGCGAGCGCGACGGCGACGTCTACGTGCTGAACGGCTCCAAGCGCTTCATCACCAACGCGCCGCGCGCCGGCGCCTTCACGCTGATGGCGCGCACCGACGGCCCGGGCGCGGGCGGCATCTCGGCCTTCGTCGTGCCCTCGGATTTGCCCGGCCTCAGCCTCGGCAAGCCCGACAAGAAGATGGGCCAGCGCGGCACCAAGACCTGCGACGTGATCCTCGACGACGTGCGCGTGCCGGCCGCCAACATCATCGGTGGCGTGCCCGGCCAGGGCTTCAAGACCGCGATGAAGGTGCTCGACCGCGGGCGCCTGCACATCTCGGCGGTTGCCTGCGGCCTGGCGCAGCGCGTGCTGAACGAGTCGGTGGCCTATGCCAAGGCGCGCAAGCAGTTCGGCAGCCGCATCGGCGACTTCCAGCTGGTGCAGGCGATGCTGGCCGACAGCCAGGCCGAGCTGTACGCCGGCTGGTCGATGGTGCAGGACTGCGCGCGCCACTACGACGCCAAGCCGGCCGGGCAGAGCGACCCCGACGTCAGCATGCGTGCCTCGTGCGCCAAGCTGTTCTGCACCGAGATGGCCGGGCGCGTCGCCGACCGCGGCGTGCAGGTGCACGGCGGCTCGGGCTACATCAACGAGTTCCCGGTCGAGCGCTTCTACCGCGACGTGCGGCTGCTGCGCCTGTACGAGGGCACGACGCAGATCCAGCAGCTGATCATCGGCCGCGAGCTGATGCGGCGCGACTGAGCCGGTACCCGGCCTCACCCCGCGAGTGCGGGGGCGATCGCCTGCAGCTCGCGGGCATTGTCGCGGATCAGGGCCAGACGGCGCTCGAGCAGCCGCTCGACGCTCCAGCCGGCGGCATCGGCCGGTTCCGGCGCCGCGGCGGTATCCTCCGGCGGCGGCGTTTCGGCGATCGGCCGGGCGAACTCGAGTGAGGCGCGCCGTAGCGCCCCCTGCACCGCCGCGTCGGTTTCGTGCAGCAGACGCGCCGTGGTCGCGGCGTCGATCTCGCCACCGCGCCGCAGCAGCAGGCGTCGCACCGCGACGAGCTGCGCCGACAGCAGGTAGCTCAGCGCGATGAAGCGCTCAAGCGCCGCCACCGCGCGGTGCTGCGCCGCCGGCTCGGCCAGCATCCGGCCGAAGGCGCCCGACAGCCCGGCCACCGCCTCGTGCAGCCGCTTGCGCGCCAGCCGGTACTCGAGGTCCTGCGGCGCCGCGGCCAGCGCCTCGCGCGCGAAGGCGGCCGCGGCGTCCAGCAGCGCGAGGGCCTGGCGCCGGATTCCGGTGCGCTCCCAGCTCGGCAGCACGTAGCTGAAGCCATAGGCGATGGCCACGCCGACCAGCGTGTCGAGCAGGCGCTCGGCGATCGCGAACCCGCCCGGGTGCAGCAGGTGGATCTGCAGCAGCACCAGCACGCAGGCGGCGATCGCCGTGTAGCGGTAGCGCAGGCTGACACAGGCATGGGCGACGGTGTTGGCGACGAAGATCAGCGCCAGCACGGCCAGCGGCGGCGGCTCGGTCTGCAGGATCGCCGCGGCCAGCACGCAGCCGACCAGATTGCCGGCGAGGCGGTCCTTCAGCCGCTGGCGCGTGAGGCTGAAGTTCGGCCGCAGCACCACGGCGATCGTCAGCACGATCCAGTAGCCGTGCGCGGCATACGGCAGCACCGCCGTCAGCGCCAGCCCGGCCCCCAGCGCCAGTGCGAGCCGCAGCGCATAGCGCAGCACCGGCGAGGCCGGCGTGAGCTGTTCGAGCAGCAGGCGCGGCGCATAGCTCGGCCGGCCGACGAAGGGTGTCAGATCGGCGCCGCCGAGGACGCCTTGCGGCGGCACCGGCGTGCGCGCGACGGCGTGCAGTTCGGCGATGCGCGCGACGGCCTGCCCCACCTTGTCGCGGGCGCCGACCAGCGCGGCGTAAGCCTGGGCCGCCTCGGGCGATGCGACCGCGGCGCGCAGCCGCCCGAGCTCGTGCTCGAGCGCGAACAGTTCGGCCTTGAAGCTGACGCGCGGGCGCGGCTCGCGATCGCGCATCAGCCGCGCGGCGATGCCTTCGACCTCCCGCGCGCCCTTCAGGATCAGATCGCGAAGGAAGGCCAGCGCCTCGCTGTCGGCGTAGACGCGCCGCAGCAGCGCGTAGTCGGTGTGCGAGGAGAGGATTTCCTCGTACACCTCGAGGCTGGCGAGCAGGGTACACGCCAGCGTGGCATCGGCGGCGGAGTCCAGGCGCTCGAACACCAGGTCGCGCGCGGCCTGCTGGCGCTCCGCCAGCGCGGCCTGCTGTCTGACCAGCGCACCGTACTGGCGGTCGAGATCGACGCCGGGCTCGTAGAAGCCGGCCTTGATTTCCAGGTAGCACGCCAGCTCGTACAGGCATTCGGCGAGTGCCTGCTGACGGGTGCGAAACGCATGGTACCGCGCCAGCGGCAGCGCGTAGGCGAGGTAGACGAGCCCGCCGGCGGCGAACAGCGCCGCGTACGCGAACGGCTGCACAGCGGCCATCGGGGTGCCGAGCGCCATCGTCGCCGTGAACAGCAGCACGAAGCTCAGCGGCATCGCGCTGCGGCCATACGCGACCAGCATGCCGGCACCGAAGCCGATCGCCGGCATCACCAGCCAGGGCCCCCAGTCGCTGGCGCGCGACTGCCCGAGCGCGAGCGTGCCGAGCACGCCGAGGACGAGCGCAGCGACCAGCCCGCGCCACTTGCGTCCCAGCGGCTCCGGCACGTCGGCGAAGCTGACGCACAGCGCCCCGGTGGACACGGCCAGCGCGACATCCGGGCCGAACAGCGCGAACGCCAGCAGCGTCGTGCCGAGCACACCGGCAGCCACGCGCAAGCCGCCGTAGAGGTAGTGGCTGAACAGGTAACGCCCGAGGAAAGCCACCATTCCCATAGCCGGTCCTTTCGCCACCCCGCCCCGGCGCGCGCGCCTCGGTGACGAACGTCGCGTCGAGCACGATCGCATGCACCGCGATCGGCTTGTCGAACGCCTCGCGCTCGCGCTGCTCACCCGAGCAGGTCGCGCCGCAGTGCGGCTCGGCCAGCGTGATCACCCCACCCGTCGCCGACGCGGCACTCGGCGACGGTCGCCCGCGATATGTCGCGGCTCCCGGGTAGCAGCATAGCGCGGCTGCGGCCATGCGCGGGCCGCGAGCCGTACCAGCAACCTGGCCCGAACCCTGCAGGGCATCGCATGGATGCCTGACGGGAGGATGCGGCGATGACGCGCTGGGGCAGCGATCGAAGCGAGCAGGACATCGAGGCCGTATGCACCTGCGGTCGGAACGACGCGGACGACGCAGGTTTCAGTCTCGGCCGGGCCCTCGCGCTGTGCCGGGCCAGCGCGGCGGCCGCGTGCCCCGGATCGGGCAACGGCGGGATCCACGTCCTCACCAGTGCGCGACTCGGGGTCATGGGCTTCGTCGGGATCTCGGCCGACGCACTCGTGGTCGCGTATCGCGGCTCGACCGTTCCGGGAACCACCTTGTCGGCGTTCGGCTGGCTCGGCGCGATCCGCGACTGGCTGCGGGTCAATCTCGAACCTGGACTGGTGCCGAGCCTCGGCGGGCGGGTACACCGGGGCTTCCTCATGGCCCTGGACGATACCTGGGCGCAGGTTGCGGCGCTGGTCCTCGAGCACCGCGCAGGACGCCGTCTGTGGCTGACCGGGCACAGCATGGGCGGGGCGATCGCGATCCTGGCCGGCCAGCGCTTCTGGGACGCGGGCGTGAGCCCGGCCGGCGTGTACACCTTCGGCGCACCGAAGGTCGGCGACGAGGCGTTCTCGCGCAATTACCGCCCGCCGCTGTTCAGGGTCGAGAACCGCTACGACGTCGTGCCGTTCGTGCCGTTCTCGCATCGGCAGATCGACGGCTGGGACGGCAGCGTGAAGCGCCTGCTCGCCGGCGCCTTCAGCGACGACGCTTACCGCAGCCTCGGCCACTGCCGCTGGTGCGCCCCCGACGGCGGCCTGATCGAGCCTTCGCAACACGATCAGGGCCGGCGTCATCTGGACCTGCGTTCGCACGCGCCGCAGTGGCTGTCCGACCACGGCATCGGCGAATACCTCGGCACGCTCGAAGCCGCCTGAACGCGTGGTTCGCGCCATCGGCGGCCTCCACCGCGCGCCCCGAAGCGAACGGGATCGTTCAGAACATCTTGCCCTCGAACGGCTCGGGCGGGACCACCGGCATCTCGGGCGCCGGCGGCACGCCCTCGAACTGGGCGTTGATGCCGGCGGCCCACTGGCGGGCGCGCTCGAGCAGTTGGCGGTCATCGGTCTGCATCCGCCCGCGCGTGACCAGGATGCCGATGTCGGCGCCCTTGTAGCGGTATTCGGCGGCGCCGTAGACGCGCATGTAGAAGGCTTCGTCCTCGCCGACGACCTCGGTCCAGTCGCTGGCGAAGCGGTCGTAGCGGATGCCGCCGTCGGGCTGCATCTTCCAGATGCCCGAGGCCGGCGCGCGCGTGATCAGTTCGACCTTGTCCTCGGTCTGCTTCAGGATCAGCTGGCTCCAGGTGTCGAATTCGGTCCAGCGCGCCTGCACCGCCTCGAGGTCGATGACGTAATCGACGTCCATGAACTCGAGCAGGTGGAACAGGAACAGCGGCACGCCGCCGTAGGTCGAGGTGATCAGGCTGGTCGGCGGGGTGGCGCCGCTGATGCGCGGGTTGAGCTCGCCGAGGTAGACCTCGCCCGAGTCGGTGTCGATCAGGAAGTCGACGCAGAACACGCCCTTGTAGCCCTCGCGCCACAGGCGGTCGCCGAGCGCGCGCGCCATCGCCCGCACCTTGTCGCGGCGCTCGGGCGTCAGCACGCCCGGGTACGCGTCGTTGCCGCACCAGCCGCCCTTGTACGGGGTCAGCTCGGCGTAACCGGTGATGTCGGTCATCAGCGGTCCGACCAGCGTGCCGTGGCGCGTCGCGCAGGCTTCGAGCGTGCCGGGCATGTGCCGGATGTGGCGCATCACCTTGAGCTCTTCGTCGCGCATCTGCTCGGCGTGCGCGTCCCAGTCGGCCGCGTTCCTGATGAAGAAGGTCGTGCGCCCCGAATCGCCGTACGGGGTCTGCACCACCAGGTCGTCACCGAGGCCGGCGCCGCGCGCGAGCGCCAGCAGCTCGGCGTGGCTCGCGGCGCGGCCGAGCACGTTCGGTGCGCTGGCCACGCCGGCCTCGTTGCCGAGCTGGGTGGTGACGATCTTGGAATCGATTCGGCGGCGCAGGCTGTCGGGCGGCAGCGCCATCTCGCAGCCGAGTTCGCGCACGAGCTGCTCGCTCTCCTGGTCGAACATCACCAGCATCACCTTGCCCGGCCCGCGCGCACGGATGCAGTCGGCGACCTCCTTGTGGCCGAGCAGGAAGTTGCCGACCTCCTCCATCGACATGAAGTCACGCGGCCCGGACAGGTGCGGCACGAAGACGCGCGGATGGCGCCGGTCGAACGAGTCGAAGTAGTTGATGAACTCCAGGTTCTTCACCCAGCGGTCCATGCCGAGCAGGCTGAACGGCACCGGCGCGACGAACCAGATCGGCGTGGTGTTCTCGCGGAAGAACGCGAAGATCTCGGACAGACCTTCGAGCCGGACGCGTTTGTCGTTGCTCATGTTTTTTTCTCCTCCTCCCCCAGACAGACACCGCCGGATCAGGTGCAGCAGCCGGCGGAGCAAACCCGCGCGCGCTCGCGTGCTCATCCTCGCGCTGATTCGGCAGCGGCGAAGCGAACCACGCGTTCGCCTTCGACGAAACGATCGAACGACTGCCGCCAGGCAGCGTCGAGCCACAGGCACTCGGCTTCGCCGCTGTGCGGGAAATAGCGCGCCGTGTACAGCGTGCCCCAGCCCTGCGCATGCGAAGCGCGGTACACCGGTGGCTCGAGGAAGGTGCGGGTCAGCCCCTCCAGGCCCGCGGCGGGATCGGCGAGGCAGGCCTGCAGCCGCGCCTCGCGCTCGAGCGTGCGCCACTGACGGGCGTGCTCGGGCCAGTCGATCGCGCCCTGGCGATTGGTGGACGCCCTGTCGGCGCTGACCACGGGCTCGCGATCGGGCGCGATGCCGACCGTGGCGTGGTGGCCGCCGCGGTCGAGCAGCGCGACGTTGTACGCCATCTGCACCGGCACGCGCTCGAGCACCGCCACCGCTTCGGCGACGCTCGCACAGGTCTCCAGAACGTAGCGCAGGATCAGCGCGATGCCGAAGCCCGGCCCCACCGCACGCCGCCCGCCGAAGGCCAGCGATACCGCGAGCCCGTGCTCGTTGAGGCCATCGAGTGCTCCCCACACGCAGTCGGCCATCGCGATCACACGGGTGCCGGTGAACCTGCTCGCGAGCCACACGCCGTCGAGCAGGTGCGAGCGGTAGTCGTAGTTGCGCAGCAGCGCCGACGGCTCCGCCGTCCACAGCGCCTGCGAACAGCCGGCGAGAAACGGTGTCGGGTGGTACAGCGACAGGAAGCGCGCCTGCAGGTCGCCCCCGCCGGCGAGCTCGACCAGGCGCTCCCAGGTCGACACCAGCTCGGGCATGTGCGCATGCAGCATGCGCCGGCACAGCGCATACGAGGGGCGTGCGGCCTCGCCTTCGCGCAGGAACCATTCGCGGTACGAAGGCCAGCAACGCTCGAACTGCGCGCGCAGCTTCGGCCCGGGCGCGTCCTCGGCGATCGCCCGGAAGACGAGCTCGACCGGCCTCGCAGTGCTCATGCCACGCCCCCGCGCCGCCTCAGGCCTCGCCCTTGCCCTTCAGCCCCGGCGTGCCGGCGGCCGCGACCGAGCCCTGGCAGGGCTTGACCAGCGCGCCGAGCGTGTCGAGATAGGGGTGCGTCCAGCGCGCGCGGTCGTAGATCGTCAGATCCACGCGCCGGTCGCGGAAGCTCTTCAGCGTCTGGCCGAGGCCGCGCATGCCGGTTTCGCGCTGGCGGCGCACCACGTCGAGGTCGATCTCGATCGGGATGAATTCCTCGTTGGTCAGCGAGCGGTGCAGGAAGCGCCCGCTCGGGTCGACCGCGCACGACTGGCCGTTGCCGCCGGCACCGAGGCCGTTGATGTCGAAGATGTAGCACTGGAACATCGCCGCGTTGGCCTGCGCCATCGCCAGCTCGACGTCGCGGTCGATCGTGTGCGTCAGCACCGGGTGCAGGATCACCTCGGCGCCCATCGCGGTGACGGTGCGGGTGGTTTCGGGGAACCACATGTCGAAGCAGATCAGCACCGCGAAGCGACCGACCTCGGGCACGTCGAACACCAGGAAGTCCTCCCCCGGCTTGACGCCCGACTCGAACGGATAGAAGGGGAAAAGCTTGCGGTGGCGGCCGATCACCTCGCCTTCGGGGTCGATCACCGAAGCGGTGTTGTAGATCGCCCCGGCGCGGCGCTCGAACATCGAGCCGGTGCAGATCCAGATGCGGTGCTTGCGTGCGAGCGCCTGGAAGGGCTCCTCGGCCGGTCCGGGCAGCTCCTGCGCGTGTTCGAGCAGCGGCCCGAACGGTGCGAGTTCGCTCAGCACCACCATCTGCACCCAGGGGTACAGGTGCATCAGCAAGTCGACGCGCTGGCGGATCGCGTCGATGTTGCTCTGCGCGGTGACATGCATCTGGATGCCGGCTATCGCGAACGGCGTCATCGTTCCATATCCTCAGGCTTCACTGACCATCGAACACCCGCCCCGGGGTATCGGCTTTCGGGCAACTCTTCGTCCGAGTGCCCGGTACCCAGCGTACGCCGCATGATCGCCCGTGTCTCGGCGCCGGAACATTTCAGACGCCGCCCACCGGCGCGGCTAGCACGAGCTCCTCGGTGCACTGCCCTGTGCCACTCCTTGGGGCGTGGCGATCGACCGTCCTGTCGATCGCCCCTGCAGCGACTTCCTCGAGGCGCGCTTCAGGCCGGGGTGGAGCCGCTCCCTCAAGCGGTGAACGCCTGTATGCCGGTCTGCGCGCGCCCGAGGATCAGCGCGTGGATGTCGTGGGTGCCCTCGTAGGTGTTGACGACCTCGAGGTTGACCATGTGGCGGATCACGCCGAACTCGTCGGAAATGCCGTTGCCGCCCAGCATGTCGCGCGCGGTGCGGGCGATCTCGAGCGCCTTGCCGCAGGAGTTGCGCTTCATGATCGAGGTGATCTCCGGCGCCGCGCTGCCTTCGTCCTTCATCCGCCCCAGGCGCAGGCAGCCCTGCAAGCCGAGGGTGATCTCGGTCTGCATGTCGGCGAGCTTCTTCTGCACCAGCTGGTTGGCCGCCAGCGGCCGGCCGAACTGCTTGCGGTCGAGCACGTACTGGCGCGCGCGGTGCCAGCAGTCCTCAGCCGCCCCGAGCGCGCCCCAGGCGATGCCGTAGCGCGCCGAGTTCAGGCAGGTGAACGGCCCCTTGAGGCCGCGCACCTCGGGGAAGGCGTTCTCCTCGGGGCAGAACACTTCGTCCATCACGATCTCGCCGGTGATGCTGGCGCGCAGCCCGACCTTGCCGTGGATCGCCGGCGCGCTCAGCCCCTTCCAGCCCTTCTCGAGCACGAAGCCGCGGATCGCGCCGTCATCGGTCTTGGCCCAGACCACGAACACGTCGGCGATCGGCGAGTTGGTGATCCACATCTTGGCGCCGGTCAGCGCGTAGCCGCCCGGCACCGTCTTCGCGCGCGTGACCATCGAGCCCGGGTCGGAGCCGTGGTTCGGCTCGGTCAGGCCGAAGCAGCCGATCCACTCGCCGCTGGCGAGCCTGGGCAGGTACTTCTGCTTCTGCGCCTCGGTGCCGAAGGCGTTGATCGGCACCATCACCAGCGACGACTGCACACTCATCATCGAGCGGTAGCCCGAGTCGACGCGCTCGACCTCGCGCGCGATCAGACCGTAGGACACGTAGTTGAGCCCGGCGCCGCCGTACTCGGTCGGGATGGTCGGGCCGAGCAGGCCAAGCTCGCCCATCTCGCGGAAGATCGCCGGATCGGTCTGCTCGTGGCGGAAGGCTTCGAGCACGCGCGGCGCGAGGCGCTCCTGACAGTAGGCGTGCGCCGCGTCGCGCACCATGCGCTCGTCAGCGCTGAGCTGCTGGTCGAGCAGCAGCGGGTCGCTCCAGTTGAACGAGGGGTTCGATGCGGTGGAAGTCATGGTCGCTCTCCGGTCAGCCTTGCGGGCAGCGCACTCGACGGCGCCAACTGAAGTGATGCTAGACACCACACAACCGAACGGCAAACGCATAATCGGCACGAACTTGTGCGCATCTTGCACTTGTTGGCAGATGATCCTGCCGTCGGCGACTCAGGCACGATCTTCGCTCGCCGGCGCCTGCAGCGCCAGCCGGTAGCGCTGCGCCTCGTCGAGCAGCCAGTCGCGGAAGCGCTGCAGCACCGCGCTCTCGGCCTTGCGCTCCGGGTAGACCAGCCAGTACGACTTGCCGCCCGTCAGCGCGTGGTCGACCGGCATCAGCAGCCGCTCGGCGGCCAGTTCGTCCTCGATCAGGAAGCGCGGGATCAGCGCGATGCCCATGCGGTGGATCGCCGCCTGGCTCAGCATCGAGAACAACTCGTAGCGCGCCCCGGTCATGTCGTGCTCGACCTGCAGCCCGAGCGAATCGAACCACTGGCGCCAGGCATAGGGACGGGTGGTCTGCTGCAGCAGCGGGTAGCGCTGGACCTCTTCCGGCGCCAGCGTGCGCCGGGGCGCGATCAGCTCGGGGCTGCACACCGGACGGACCTCTTCCGGCAGCAGGTAGTGCGCCTCGGTACCGGGCCAGCTGCCGTCGCCGGCATAGATCGCGGCGTCGAACTCGGTCTCGCCGAACAGGAACGGCCGGGTGCGCGTGCCCAGGTTGACGCTGATGTCGGGGTTGTCGCGCTGGAACGCGGCCAGCCGCGGCAACAACCACTTGGTCGCGAAGGTCGGCACCACGGCCAGCTCCAGCGCCCCCCCGAGTCCGCGGTGGGCAATCAGCTCGAGCGTGTCGCGCTCGACCGCATCGAGCCGCGCCGCGATCTGGCGGCTGTAGCTCAGCCCCGCCTCGGTCAGCGTCACTCCGCGCTTGGTGCGGCGGAACAGCCGTACGCCGAGGAAGCTCTCGAGCCCGGCGATCTGGCGGCAGACCGCGCTCTGCGTCAGCGCCAGCTCGCTGGCAGCCTTGGTGAAGCTCTCGTGCCGCGCCGCGGCCTCGAAGGCGATCAGCGCCGGCGTGTTCGGGATCTTGCGTCGCATCGTGGCGCACCTCGCAGGGACCGATTGGCTGATGCGGCTCGGCTGCCGCTACGAGGTCCAGAGATCCGCCAAGGCTTCCGCCTGCTTCAGCACCAGCTCCACGGCTTCGGGCTGGCGATCCGGCGGGTACTTCCACTTCTGCAGCGTGCGCCGGACGAGGATGCGCAGCCGCGCCCGCACGCTCTCGCGCACCTGCCAGTCGACCGTGGTGCTCGCGCGCAGCTTCTCGGTGATCTCCACGGCGATCTGCTTCAGCGTCGCGTCGCCCAGTTCGCGCACCGCGCTCTCGTTGTCGGCCAGCGCGTCGTAGAACGCGATCTCGTCGGGCTTCAGCCCCAGAGCCTCGTCGCGTGCGAGCGCCGCCTGGAACTCCCTGGCCATCCGGATCAGCTCTTCGACGACCTGCGCGGTCTCGACGGCGCGGTTGTGGTACTTGCGCAGCGTCTCCAGCAGGCGTTCGCCGTACTTCTGTTCCTGCACCACGTTGTTGCGGGCCCGGGCCCTGATCTCCGCGGCAATGGCATCGTAGAGATGGACGCAGATGTCGCGGCTCATGCACACGATCATCGCCTTGCCTTCGAGCGTGGCGGTGCGCGTCTCGAAGTGCTGCACCAGGTCGGCGGCCACCTGCTGCAGGCGCGGCGTGGCGCCCACCAGCTTCGCGAGCGCCGCCCACTCGCTCTTGGTCTTCTCGCGGACCGCGGGGTCTTCCTCGTCCTCGACGACCTCCTCGACCTGATGGCTGAGGGTCTCGATTTCCGCCTGACCGATGTCGAGCCGAGCGAGCCGACTCTCGTAGTAGATCGGCATCGTGGCGCCGTCGTCGACCGCGTCCTGGATGTCGTAGATGCTGACGTAGTCGCCGAAGACCGCGCGGGTGTCCTTGTCCTCGAGCGCGATCGGCGTGCCGGTGAAGCCGATGAAGGTCGCCTTCGGCAGGGCGTCGCGCAAGTGCTCGGCGTAGCCGAACACGTACTTGCCGCTCTTCTCGTCGAAGCGGGCCTTGAGGCCGTACTGGCTGCGGTGCGCCTCGTCGGAGATCACCACCACGTTGTCGCGCTCCGAGAGCCGCGGGTGGACCTCCTCCCCGTCCAGCAGCGTGAACTTGTGCACCGTGGTGAAGATGATCCCGCCGGCCTGCCGCGAGGCCAGCATCTCGCGCAGTGCTTCACGGCTGTCGGCCTGCACCGGGGTCTGCTTCAGCAGCTCCTCGGCGGCGCAGAACGTACCGAACAGCTGGCCATCGAGGTCGCTGCGGTCGGTGACGACGACCAGCGTCGGGTTCCTCATCTGCGGCTGCTGCAGCAGCTTGCCGGCGTAACAGGCCATCGTGATGCTCTTGCCCGAACCCTGCGTGTGCCATACCACGCCCGCCTTGCGCGAGCCGAGCTTCACGTGCCTGCCGTAGGTGGCCCGTTCCTCGTGCACCTCGACCAGACTCTTGTCCGGCGAGGCGGCCGCGATCAGCGTGGCGTGCACGGCCTCGCGCACCGCATGGAACTGGTGATAGCCGGCGATCTTCTTGACGACGCTGTCGCCGCCCTGCTCGAACAGCACGAAGTGGCGGACGTAGTCGAGCAGCAGCTCCGGCGCGAAGAAGCCCTTCACCAGCGTCTCCAGCTCGAACTGGAGCTTCGGCCGATCGTCCTCGGTGCGGATCGTGCGCCACGGCAGGAAGCGCTCCTGGTTCGCCGCCAGCGAACCCACCCGCGCGGTGATGCCGTCGCTCACCACCAGCGCCTCGTTGAAGGTGAACAGCTCCGGGATCTCGTCCTTGTAGGTCTGCAGCTGGTTGAAGGCGTCCCAGATGTCGGTGCTCTCGTCCGACGGGCTCTTCAGCTCGATCACCGCCAGCGGCAGACCGTTGACAAAGGCCACGAAGTCCGGACGGCGCGGCTGCTTGCTGCCGGCGACGGTGAATTGGTCGACCAGCAGGAACTCGTTGTTCGCCGGGTCGGCGAAGTCGATGAACCGGGTGTGGTCGGCTTTCTTCGAGTCCCCGTCGGAGAACTCGACCAGCACCCCGTCCAGCAGCAGCCGATGGAAGCCGCGGTTCTTGCGAATCGGCAGCGGATCGCCGATCGTCATGGCTGCGTGCGCCGCCTGCTCCAGCGCGGGCGCCGGGATCCGGGGATTGATTCGGGCCAGGGCAGCGAGCAGCCGTGCGCGCAAGATCACCTGCCGGTAGTCGCTGCGCGCCGGCGCTTCGCCGTCGGGGGCGATGTCGGGACCGTGGGCGTAGTCCCAGCCGGTTTCACGGAACCAGCCGGTGCAGAGTTCTTCGAGTTGTCGCTCGTTCATCATTCGCTCGCCAGGCTCCGCAGCTTTTCCATCCAGCCCCGGAAGTGGGCGCATTCATGCTCCATCGCGGCGAGGGTGATGTGCTCTGCCGCCAGGGGACCGTGGCGCGTCTTCTTGTACCGGGGCTGGAGCAGGTTTTCCAGGCGCCTGGACGGCTTGGTCTCGTAGCCGTCGTTGATGTGCTCTGGCGAGTCGAACGCGGCTCGCACCTTCGCGAGCGCGGGCGCGAATCTCGGCCAGGCCGGCTCGGTGCGGGCCAGTTGCTCGACGTCGGAGAACAGCAGTCCTTCGAACTCGTAGGGCTGGATGTGCGGGATGAAGCGCTCGGGCCGGCAGCCGACCTGCGCCACGATGGCGGCATGGAGCGCCCGCTCGAGGCAATCGGTCCGGGCGTAGACGTCGGGCTTCTTCCTGGGCGTCCTCGAAGCTCGGGAACCGGGTATCCAGGCCGTACAGGTCGAGGAAGGTCGTGAGCACCGCTTCGGGCTTCTGCCGCAGCGTGTTGCGTGCGTTGAACTTCAGCCGGTCGAAGCTCACCGCACCGCCCTTGGCGTCCTGAGAGGTGTTGAGCATCTGCGGCTTCAGGAAGACCTGCGCCGGCCGCAGCGTCGGCGCCACCACGCGCTTGATGAACCGCTCCTCGGTCGCCCCCTCGGCGAACACGATCACTTCGATCATGTCACGGCCTCCCGCCGAGGATGTTGCGCTTCCACAGCTCGCCCATCGCGTACTGTCCGAGCCAGCCGGAAAGCTCGTCCTCCGAGAAGCGCCTGAAGATGGAGGCACCGTCCTCCTGGTCGACCACGACGACGTCGTCGGGCGTGAGCTCGTTGACCAGTTCCACCGACTGCGTCGAGACGATCAGCTGCCGCTGCTCGGCCACCTGCTTGAAGATGTCGGCCAGTACCGTGATCGCGTACGGGTGCAAGCCGAGCTCGGGCTCGTCGATGAGGATGGTATCGGGCAGCAGCGTGATGGGCTGGAGCAACAGCGTCGCGAGGCAGATGAACCGCAGCGTGCCGTCCGACAGCATGTGCGCCTTGAACGGGGTATCGGGCGCCCCCTTTTGCGTCCACTCCAGCTCGACGAACTCCGGCTCACCGGGCCGATGCACGAAGTCGCCGAAGAACGGCGCGACCAGGCGGATCGTCTCGACGATGCGCTGGTATTCCGCTGCGTGCTTGTCCTGCAGCATCCGCAGATAAGCGGCGAGATTGGCCGCGTCGATCTTCAGCCGCAGGTTGTCGTTGGCAGCATGCGATTGCTTGACCTTGGCCTTCTCGCCGGTGTCGTGGAAGTGGTAGACGCGCCAGCTGCTGACCGATGGTCGCACATACCGTGAGTACTTGTCGGTCGCGGTCTTGAGCTTCGACTCGTCATGCCCTCGGCCGAGCACGGCACTCTGGCTACCGGGGTAGTAGACCCCACCGAACCAGCTGATCTCGCTTTCGAAAATCAGCCGGTTGTCGTTGGTCGGAATCAGGTCGAATTTGTAGCCGTTGTTGCCGAAAAAGAACTCCGCATGCAGGCGCTCGGTGGTGCTGCGCCCGAAGTGCAGCAGCGCATCCGGTCCGCCCTGGGTCTGGACATGCACCTGTAGCTGCTGCTCGTACATCTCGTTGAGCAACCGGAACAGGCCGATGAAGTTGCTCTTGCCGGCGCCGTTGGCGCCGATCAGTACGTTCAGGTTACCGAGCTTGAAATCGCGCAGCTCACGGATGGACTTGTAGCCCGTGACCGTCAATGATCTGACGCTAGACATGTGCCGCTCCTCCGGAAGGGTCAGGAACTGATCCCGACACACGGCCAGGATGATGTCCCGCATCGTCTCCTGCGGTAGGCGCTTCTTCTCGCGCGGCTCGGTGGCGAGCCTTTCCAGCGCCTCGCGGCAAGGTCGGCGTCAGCAAGGAGAGGTCGTCGACGATCGGCGCATCCAGCAGGGCGCTCAGCAGGCAACCGTTGGCATCTCGTCCGCCGCTCGGCTCCGGGGAGTGTTCGGAGCTGGGGCCCGAATGTTCGGAGCTGCACCCCGCGCAGTTCGAAGCACCCCACCCCTGCCTCTCCTTGACGCCGAGGATCACCAGCCCGCCGTGGGTATTGGCGAAGGCGCTATAGGTAGCCCAGAAGTCGTCCGGTAGCTTGCCGCGCCCGTCCTGCCCAGCCGCCAACTTGCATTCCAGCTCGACTGATTCGACCAGCCGGGTGAGGTCTTCCAGACCCGTGATCTCAATCATGCCGGCGCATCCTCAGGCGTCGATTCTGCGGTCAGCACGCTGAGTTCGCCGGACAAGAGCCTGGGTAGCGAAGGCATCGCTGACGTACTTCAGGAACACCAGACCCAGCACGACGTGCTTGTAGACGGCAGCGTCGAGGTTGAAGCGCAACTTGTCGGCGGCGATCCAGAGCTTCCGCTCCAGATCGTTGAAGAACTGCTGTTCGATCGGGTTCATCGGTTCAACCAGCGGATGAAGGTCGGAGCGGACGCCGTGGCATCCGCTCGAGAAAAGGCGTAACCGGGAACACGGGGGCGACAGGTGCCGACGACATGGGCGAGGGCGGAGCTTCGAGGCGCCGAGCCGCAAGCATTCCGGGTATGGCCGGGCACGGCAAGGCGTTCGAACAGCGCGACATTGGCATCGCCGGAGCTTCTGCAGCGGCACATCCCCTGTGATCCTCGAGTCCACGCGGCTGGGGAGGATCATGCCGCCGCACCCCGACCTTGCCAAGCGTCGTGGCCGAACCACGCTCAGTCGGCGCGCTTGCGCTCGGGACCTTCGAAGCGGCAGCGATGCGCGAGGCGCGCGAGGAGGTCGGCGTCGTCGGCGTCGGGCGTCCCGGCCAGCAGCGCCGCCAATGCGCCGGTGACGCGCGCCGCGGCGAGGCTGGCGCCGCCGCCGGCGGGGCTCGCGCCGAAGTCGGCCGGGGCGCCGCCGAGGCGCGAGAACTCGCCATCCTTGCAGCGCGCGTCGCCGCATACGCGCAGCACGCCGGGATAGGCTGCCGGGTACACCGGCCCGCCGCGC